>CAYFQH010000041.1:0-18551 GCA_964345215.1 uncultured Oscillospiraceae bacterium
CTTTCAGCGAACGAATGGAATAGATTAGGGAATAAACAAAAGCCTTGCGCAAAAGTGCGGGGCTTTTGTTTTGGCTTTTTTTATTTATCAAAACCTTCACAAACCCCGCTGTTGGTTGATTATTTCGGCACTTCATGATACATTTAAATGTAGACTTTTTTATAGGAGGAACCCCCTTTTGTTAAGAGAAAAAATCGATCAAGTTTTAGATAAAGTGGAAAAGCCTGCCCGCTATGCAGGGGGCGAAATGAACAGCATTTTAAAGCCCTGGGATGAAATGAAGCTGCGCTTTGCCTTTTGTTTTCCCGATACTTACGAAATTGCCATGTCCCATTTAGGGATGAAAATACTCTATCACATCATCAATAACCAGCCTTGGGCCCTGTGTGAACGGGTAATTTTGCCCTGGGTGGATATGCTTGATGAAATGAAAAAAGCGGATATCCCCCTGTTTTCATTAGAAAGCCGTCATGCCCTTCATGAATTTGATGTGGTGGGCTTTACCCTGCAGTACGAAATGAGTTACACCAATATTTTAGAAATGCTTTCCTTAGGCAAAATTCCCTTATTGAACCACCAGCGTAAAGAGGGGGACCCTATTGTTGTAGCTGGAGGGCCTTGTGCCTTTAACCCGGAACCCTTGGCCGATTTCATCGAAGCCTTTATGATTGGCGATGGGGAAGAAGTGATTGTTACTGTAATGGAAGCCATTCAAAAAGGCAAAGAAGAAGGGCTACCCCGGCGGGAAATTTTAAAAACCCTTGCCTACATTGAAGGGGTGTATGTGCCCGGCTTTTACCACGTAGCCTATAGGACCGATGGCACCATTGCAGCCTTTGAACCTACGGAAGAAGGGATTCCTGAAAAGGTTAAAAAGGCCTTGATTACCGACCTTCAAAATAAAGACTACCCGGATAAAATCCCCGTGCCCTATACCGAAATTATTCACGATCGCATTATGCTGGAAATTATGCGGGGCTGTACCAAGGGCTGCCGCTTTTGCCAGGCAGGGATGCTCTACCGCCCCATTCGGGAACGAAGCGTAGAAGAGCTGATGGAGCTGGCGGAAAATCTTGAAAACAGCACCGGCTATGAAGAGATTTCCCTTTCCAGCTTATCCAGCGGCGATTATTCCTGTTTAAATGAACTGACCAAAGAACTGATGAAAATATTTGAAGAAAAGCGGGTAGCCCTGTCTCTGCCCTCCCTTCGTATTGATAGCAACATTCAAGATTCCTTAACTGAAACCCAAAAAGTGCGCAAATCAAGCCTTACCTTTGCCCCGGAAGCAGGCAGCCAAAGGCTTAGGGATGTGATTAATAAAGGGGTAACGGAAGAGGATTTGATGAACCGGGTCAAAGAGGCCTTTGAAGGGGGCTGGAGCAGCTTAAAATTATATTTTATGATTGGCCTGCCTACCGAAACCACAGAGGATTTGAAAGGCATTGCTGATTTGGCCCAAAAAGTGGTAGACCAGTACTATAAACTGCCAAAAGAACAGCGGGTTAAGGGCTTACGTGTGACCGCAAGTGCATCCAGCTTTGTGCCTAAAGCCTTTACCCCCTTCCAGTGGGACAGGCAGGATACCCTTGAGGAAATACAGCAAAAGCAGCAGTACTTGCGCAAGGCCCTGAAAATTCGCGCTGTTACCTTTAACTGGCACGAATCGTACGTGAGTTTAATGGAAGCCTGTTTTGCCAGGGGCGACAGGCGCCTTGGCAAGGTGTTATATAAAGCCTGGCAGTTAGGCTGCCGCTTTGATGGCTGGGATGAGCATTTTAAATACGATGTCTGGCTTGAAGCCTTTGAACAAGAAGGCCTTGACCCTGCCTTTTACGCCAATCGCCAGCGCCCTAAAGACGAAATTTTACCCTGGGATTTTATTGATGCCGGGGTGACTAAAGGCTTTTTATGGAATGAGCGGGAGCGCGCCCTTAAGGAAGAAGTGACCCCCGATTGCCGCCTGGGCTGTATTGGCTGCGGCATTCAACGGTGGAAAGGAGCCTGCAAAAATGCGTATGATGTTACTGTTTAAAAAAGACGAGGCCCTGCGCCATGTTGGCCATTTGGATTTACTGCGCACCATGCAGCGGGCCTTTAGGCGCAGCGGGCTGCCCATGGCCTATAGCCAAGGGTTTAACCCCCACATGATCATGTCCTTTGCGGCGCCCTTATCCGTTGGTATTTGGGCAGAACGGGAGGCCCTGGAGGTCACCTTAACCGAAAGAATGACCCCTGCAGCTTTTTTAGGCAAGTTAAATGCTGCTTTGCCCATAGGCCTTGAAGGAGTAGGGGTAAAGGAAATAAGGGAAGGAGAAAAAGCCCTCATGGCCCAGGTTCGGGCTGCAGCTTACGAGGGGCGGGTGGTAAACCCTGCCGTAAAAGAAAAAATAAGCGAAGGCCTTTTAACTTACCTTCATCAAGAGGAAATTTTAACCCAGCGTAAAAGTAAAAAAGGTATGAAAACCGTTAATATCAAGCCCATGATTTATGCCCTTAAAGGGGAGGAAAAAAACGGGGAACTAAGCCTTTCTGCCGTTTTATCCCTAACGGAAAAAGCCACCTGTAAGCCTGCCATGGTGGCAAAGAGCCTGGGGGAACACAGCAAAACTCCCCTTGATGTGAATGACATTAAGTGGTGCCGAAAGGGCCTGTTTAAAGAAGGTGGGGAAGGCAATATGCTCCCCCTGGAGTTTTAGCCTATGTTTAACTTAAACCCAGGGCTGTTGCTATATGCCAAAACCCAAAAGGAAAAGGTTATTGCTTTTTGGGAAAACGGGGATTTAGTAGAAGCTCATATCAGCCCAAACCAAGAAAACACCTGGGTGGGCGGGGTATTTAAAGGCAGGGTAGAACGCTATGTTCCCGGTATGGAAGCCGCCTTTATTGACATCGGCCTTGATAAAAAGGGCTTTATGCCCCTTGAAAAAGAAGGGGATGGTAAGGTAAAACCCCTCCAGTCAGGCCAGGAAATAATGGTGCAGGTAAAAAAAGACCCGGTGAAGGAAAAAGGAGCTTTTTTATCAAGGGAAGTATCCCTGCCTGGGCAATACATTTTATATATGCCAACCCGCCAGTGGGTAGGGCTGTCCAAACGGATAACGGACCCTGAAGAAAAGTATTTACTAAGGGAAACCGGCCGAAAGCTTATCACCAATCCTCCGGAAGGGGTGGTAATGCGAAGCGCTGCCCTTCATGCAGATTTTACCGCCTTACAGGAAGAAAAACAGGCCCTTGGCCAAACCTGGGAAGAGATTTTGGCGGCTTACCGCAGTGTAAATGCCCCGGCTCTTTTACATAAACCCGGTGGCCTTTTGGAAGAACTATTGCGGGATTATGGACCTAACCGCATTGGGCGGATTATCACCAACGATGGAGATTTTGATCATCGTAATTTCGCCGTAACTTACCAGCAGGATGTAACAAAAGAGGTTGAAAGCGTTACCAAAGACCTTAAAAAAAGCCTTAAACGCAAGGTATGGCTTCCAAGTGGGGGCACCCTGGTGTTTGACCCCTGCGAGGCGATGACGGTGATTGATGTAAATACCGGCAAGTTTACCGGCCGTAAGGCGCTAGAGAATACCATTGTAAAAACCAATCTGGAGGCCTGCCGGGAAATTGGCCGTCAACTTAGGCTGCGCAACATTGGCGGCATTGTCATCATCGACTTTATCGATATGGAAGAGGCTGCCCACCGCCAGCAAGTACAGGATTTTTTAGGTGAAATGCTGGCGGAAGACCGGGTTAAAACTGTTATCCATGGCTTTACCCAGTTAGGGCTCATGGAAATGACCCGTAAAAAAACCCGTAACCCTTATAATAATAGTGAAAACACCCAATAAGAGGAGAAGATAAAAACCATGGAATCAAGGCAACCTGTTGTCATCTCTCATGAGGAGATGCTGGAACAAGCCCAATACACCAACAGTATAAGCCGGCTGGCCAACAAGCCCAAAAGCTACTTTATTGCTACCCTGGGCTGCCAAATGAACGAACACGACAGCGAAAAAATTGCCGGGATGCTGGGAGATATGGGCATTGCAGCCGCCCAAACGAAAGAAGAGGCGGATTTTGTAATTTACAATACTTGCTGCATTAGGGATAATGCCCAGCGCAAGGCCCTTGGCAACATCACCTGGCTTAAGCAGCTTCGCAAAAAGAACCCCCATTTGTTAATCGGGGTCTGCGGCTGTATGGTGCAGCAGCCAGGGATGGAAAAGACCATTTTGAAACAGTATAAATTTGTAGACCTGGCCTTTGGCACCCATAACCTCCATCGTTTTCCCAAACTTTTACACGATCGCTTAACCCAGCAAAGCCCTGTGGTGGAAGTCATCGAAAACGAGTACATTATTGCCGAAGGGGTGCCCGTAGAGCGGGAAAGCCCCCACCACGGCTTTATTACCATAATGTACGGCTGTAACAACTACTGTTCTTATTGTATTGTGCCCTACGTAAGGGGGCGGGAACGCTCCCGAAGCCCTCAGGATATCCTGGCCGAGGCCAGGGCTCTTTATAAGAGCGGTACGAAAGAAATTATGCTCCTTGGGCAAAATGTAAACTCTTACCGGGGCGGAGAGGAGGGGGAAGTGACCTTCCCCAAACTTCTTCAGTTGCTCGATGAAATCGGCATCCCCCGTATCCGCTTTATGACCTCCCATCCTAAGGATTTGTCGGATGAACTCATTGAGGTCATTAAAAACAGCAAGCACATTTGCAACCACTTCCACCTGCCCATTCAGGCAGGGAGTGATCGCATTTTAAAGGCCATGAACCGCCACTATACGAAAGAACAATACCTTGATAAGGTGGATAAGCTGCGTAAAACCATTCCCTCCATCGGCCTTACCACCGATTTTATTGTGGCTTTCCCCGGCGAAACCGAGGCGGAGTTTGAAGAAACCCTGGCCCTGGTAGAGCAAGTGGGCTACGATGCGGCCTTTAGCTTTATTTTCTCCCCTAGGGAGGGCACCAAGGCTGCCACCATGGAGGGGCAATGGCCTGAGCAGGTAGGTAAAGAACGGGTAAACCGGCTGATTCGTTTACAGGAGCAGATGACCCGAAAAGTACAGGAAAGCCTCATCGGGCTAAAAGAAGAGGTGCTGGTCGAAAGTATTTCCCGTAAAGATGAAAACCAGGTATCAGGCAAGGGCAAGCGGAGTATTACCATTGTATTTGAGGGCACCAAACAGGACATAGGTCAAATCATTCCTGTTGAAATTACCCATACCAACGGCAGTACCCTGTTTGCCAAGCGCTTGGATTAATAAAAAAGTAAGGAGAATAATATCATGGAAAACGTATACCAAAAAGCGGAAGAACTGGGCAAGGCTATTTTGCAAAGCCAGGCTTACAGCGAAATGAACATTGCCGAACAAGCAGCCATGGATAATGACCAGGTGCAAAACCTGGCCCAGAATCGAAACGACGCAAGGCAGAAGGTGCAAGACCTCCTTCAAACCCCCGAAGTAGACCGGGCCGCTTTGGAAGAAGCCAGCGCTGCTTTAAAAGTGGCGGAAGAAGCCCTGCAGGCCCTGCCCATGATGATTGCTTTGGAAGAGAAACAGCAGGCTTTTGCCAATATGATGAACGATGTCAATAAATTGATTCAATATGCCCTCACCGGCGAAATGCCCCAGGAGAGCGGCTGCGGCGGCAATTGCGGCAGCTGCGGCGGCTGTTAATCAACAAACCACCAAAACCACCCGAGGAGAGAAAACATTTATGGCCCAACTAAGCCCCATGATGCAGCAATATATGGATATAAAGGCAAAGCACCAGGATTGCATTTTGTTTTTTCGCCTGGGCGATTTTTACGAAATGTTTTTTGAGGATGCCATCACCGCTTCCAAAGCCCTGGAACTAACCTTAACCGGCCGGGCCAGCGGCGGTGAGGAGCGTGCCCCCATGGCTGGAGTGCCCTACCACAGTGCCAGCGGCTATATTCAAAAATTGATTGAACAGGGTTACAAGGTGGCCATTTGCGAACAGACCTCCGACCCCGCTACCAGCAAAGGCCTGGTAGACCGGGAGGTGGTGCGTATTATTACCCCCGGCACTATTTTAGAGGGAAATGGTTTGGAGGAAGGGAGTAACCATTTTTTACTCTCGGTAATGTTTTACAACAAAACGGCTGGCCTCGCCTTTGCAGATGTATCCACCGGAGAGTTTTTTGTATACCAAATTCAGCCTTATGATGAAACCCTGGCCGATGAAATAGGCCGTATTGCCCCAAATGAAATTATTACCAATGATTTAGAGCGCCTGAATCCCCATTTAGCAAAAGAAGTTATGGTTACTGCTGCCCCTAAAAGCTATTTCCAGCTAAAAAAGGCCCAGGATACCCTTAAAAAACACTTTAAGGTAGACTTTTTATCCGCCATCGGCCTCCATGAGGACAGCGAAGTAACCCAAATGGCCGCAGGGGCTCTTATGAGCTACTTAGAGGATACCCAAAAAAACGCCCTGACCCATATTGGTAAAATTCAGTGGGGCATGAGCAAGGAAAACCTCTTTTTAGACCGGGGAGCAAGGCGAAACTTAGAATTAACCCAGTCCATTAACCACCAAAGCCGCAAAGGCACCTTGCTTGAACTGTTGGATAAAACCGCCACCGCCATGGGGGCCAGGATGTTAAAAAGCATGATTGAGCAGCCCCTTGGCAATATAGAGCAGATTAACCGCCGCCTTGACGGGGTGGAGGAGTTGTATAACAACCATGTGCTTTGTATGCGTATAGGGGAAGAACTGGGCCATACTTACGATATTGAGCGGCTCTTAAGCCGGGTATCCTACAAAAGTTTAAACGCCAGGGATTGTTTGGCCCTTGGTCAAACCCTTAAAAAAATTCCTTTTGTAAAGGATATGCTAAAGGAGGTACAAAGCCCCCTTTTAAAAGAACTTTATGAAAAACTAAACCCCATGGAAACCCTAACGGCCTTATTGGAAGCCGCCATTCACCCCGATGCTCCCCTTGTAATGACAGAGGGCAATATTATTAACGATGGCTTTAACGAAACCCTGGATGAACTGCGGGATGCCGCCAACCACGGCAAACAGTGGCTACTAGATTTAGAAACGAAAGAACGGCAGGACACTGGTATTAAAAACCTGCGCATACAGTACAACCGGGTGTTCGGCTATTATATTGAGGTCACTAAATCCTACTACGATTTGGTGCCCCTGCGTTATCAGCGCAAACAAACCCTGGCCAATGCCGAGCGGTTTATTACCCCCGAATTAAAAGAAATTGAAGATAAGATTACCGGGGCTCAGGAACAGTCCATTCGTTTGGAAACAGCGCTTTTCGCTCAAGTGCGGGAAGTAGTGGCAAAGGAAATTGGCCCTATGCAGGAAACGGCCTACGGCCTTAAATATATCGATGCCCTGGTGGCCTTGGCCAAAGCCGCCCAGCAATACCAGTATGTGCGGCCCCAAATGGTTCAAAACGGTGAAATTTCCATTGTCAATGGCCGCCATCCGGTGGTGGAACAAACTATCGAAAACGGCGCCTTTGTGCCTAATGATTTGCAGATGGATAATGAAGGGCGGCGGATGATGATTATTACCGGCCCTAACATGGCTGGTAAAAGCACTTATATGCGCCAAGTGGCTTTAATTACCCTCATGGCTCACATGGGCAGCTTTATCCCCGCGCAAGAGGCGGTAATCCCCATTGTGGACCGTATTTTTACCAGGGTAGGGGCATCAGATGACCTGGCCAGCGGCCAATCTACCTTTATGGTGGAAATGGCGGAAGTGGCCAATATTTTACGCCACGCAACAGATAAATCCTTAATTATTTTAGATGAAATTGGCCGGGGCACCAGTACCTTCGACGGGCTGGCCATTGCCTGGGCTGTTACAGAATATATTTGCAATAAAAACAACATTGGGGGTAAAACCCTTTTCGCCACCCACTACCACGAGCTTTCTCAGCTTGAAGGCAGGCTGGAAGGGGTTATTAACTATTGTATATCTGTTAAAGAGCGGGGGGAGGATATTATCTTCCTTCGCAAAATCATCCCCGGCGGGGCCGATAAAAGCTTTGGGGTGCATGTGGCCAGCCTGGCCGGGCTGCCTACCGAGGTTTTACAGCGGGCCAGAGAAATACAGGCCCGCCTGGAAGTGAGCGATATTAACCAAAACACCATTGGCCAAAATATATTGCAAACCCAGCAAAAAGGGGAAGACAAGCAGGTGGATTTATTTCATTTTGCCCAAACGGAATTGATTGAAGAAATTAAAAAGCTGGATGTCATGGCCATGACCCCGATGGATGCCATGAATGAACTGTTTTTACTAAAGGAAAAAGCCAGAAAGCTATAAGGTGGGAACCATGGGAAAAATTCAAAGATTAACACCGGACATTGTAGGGAAAATTGCCGCCGGGGAAGTGGTGGAACGGCCCGCTGCTGCCATTAAAGAAATGGTGGAAAACAGCATGGATGCCGGGGCCACCGCCATTACCATAGAAATACGGGAAGGGGGCATCAGCTATTTTCGTGTAACGGATAACGGCAGCGGTATCCCTCATGATCAGGTGCGTATGGCCTTTGAGCGCCACGCCACCAGTAAAATTGATAAAGAAGAAGATTTATACGCCATTGCCACCCTTGGCTTTAGGGGGGAGGCCCTGGCCTCTATTGCAGCGGTTAGCCAGGTAACTTGTTCTACCCGCACCCCGGGGGAGGATTACGGCATTAAAATAGTCAACCACGGTGGGGAAGTTATTAAAATAGAAGAAGCCCCTATTCCGGAAGGGACTACCTTTGTAGTGGAAAATTTGTTTTACAATACCCCGGTACGGCTAAAGTTTTTAAAAAAGCCGGCTTATGAGGCAGGCCTTGTATCGGACTTTGTTATGCGCCTGATCCTATCCCGGCCGGATATTGCCTTTCGCTTTATAAATCAGGGTAAAACCGTTTACCATAGCCCCGGCGGCGGCAAGGCGGATTCAGCCATTTACAGTATTTACGGCCGGGAAATGCTGGATTCCATGCGCTATGTACGGGGCACGAAAAACGGCATGATGATTGAAGGCTATATCGGTATCGGCGATAGTGCAAGGGGCAACCGCAACCACCAATCCTTTTTTATTAACGGCCGCTATATGCGAAACAACCTCCTCTCCCAGGGGTTGGAACAGGGAGCCAGGGAGCGGGTGACCATTGGCCGCTTTCCCACCTGTGTGCTCTACATTACCCTGCCCTACGACAAGGTGGATGTAAACGTGCACCCAAATAAACTAGAGGTGCGCTTTCAAAATGAAATGGCCATTTTTGAAGGGATGAGGGATTTGGTCCACGATGCCTTGAAAGACGATACCCCCTTATCCAATATCCCCCAAATGACCCTCACCCGGGAAAAGACAAAGGAAGGCTTTGCCCCCTTTCATAAGGTAGAGGTGACTCCTGTACAGGGGCCAATAGAAGTAGGGGAAGAAGAAAAAAGTGAAGAGCAGGAGCCCTCGATGCCTTCATCCATAGTTCAGGAAGAACCTTTCTTGGAAGGTGAAAAATCTGAAAAAACCGAGAAGGAAAAGCTCCTTGAGGCCTTTTCCCAAATCGGTCAAACCATGGCCAGGCCCAAGGCTTCAAACACCTTAACCTTTAGGGAAAGCCCCCATGGTGCCCCTTCTCCCTCTTATCCGCCTCCTGTACCCAAGGCGTTTGACCGGCGGGATGCCCACGGGGTGATAGAAAAGCCAGCGGTTTTTACCGAAAATAAGGGAAAGCCTACGGCTGCAGCAGCCTTTTTACAAGGGGAAAAAAGCAATGCCCCTGAAAAACAGCAGGAAAAAATGGACCTGGGGGAAGGGGAGCAAATAGAGGCTGAGCCCCCCCTGCAGCTGCAGCTTAAAGTGTTGGGCGTGGTGTTTTTAACTTATATTTTAGTGGAATATAAAGATCAGCTTTTGCTAATCGACCAGCATGCCGCCCACGAACGGCTGCTCTACGATCAGTTTATGAAAGCCTTAGACCATCATCAAGGCTCCCAGCAGTTGCTGGTGCCCCAAGTAATCCCCCTTACCTTCAACGAAAAAGCCACCCTTGACCTTTATGAAGAAGCCCTGGTCCAGGTGGGCTTTGAATTTGAAAACTTTGGAGACGGCAGCATTTCCCTAAGGGCCCTGCCGGTGATTTTAGGGGAACCCCAGGCTAAAACCTTCTTTTTAGATATGCTGGACGAAATGGAGAACCAAAAGGCCTTGAATACCGTTGAAAAAAGGCGGGCAGCCATTATCCAAATGTCTTGCAAACGGGCGGTAAAAGGGGGCGAAAATCTGCCTATGGCAGAAATTGTATCAATTATTGAGCAAATGATTACCCAGGGGGTTACTCCTACTTGCCCCCATGGGCGGCCGCTGGTTATTGGCATTAGCCAAAAGGAATTAGAAAAACGTTTTAAACGGATACAGTAAGGAGTCTTCATGGAAAAAAACAAGCTTATTGCCCTGGTGGGACCAACGGCCTCGGGCAAAAGCACCTTGGCCCTTCAGTTGGCGCAGGTCTTAAATGGAGAAATCATCGCCATGGATTCCATGCAAATTTACAGGCATATGGACATTGGCACTGCTAAAGCTACGAAGGAAGAACAGCGGTTAGTGCCCCATTATATGATTGATATTGTTGACCCTAGGGATAGCTATAATGTGGCCCGTTACCGAGAAGATGCCTTAAAAGCCATAAACCAAGTATACGCCAAGGGTAAGCAGCCTATTTTGGCAGGAGGCACAGGCCTTTATTATCAGGCCCTTTTACAGCCGGTGGAACTTGGCAACACCCTGAGGGATGAAAAATTTCGCCTGGAGCTGGAAAAAGAAGCGGCTTTAGAAGGGGGAAGGGAACGCCTCCATCAAGCCCTTAGGGAAAAAGACCCGGCGGCGGGAAAAAAAATTCATATGAATGACATCAAGCGGGTGATTAGGGCCTTGGAGGTGATTCAGGCCACCGGGGAACCCTTTTCTGCCCAAAAAGGTCTTTGGCGGGCTGAGGAAGACCTGCCCTATCACCTTATTAGCCTAGCTGTTGACTGGCCCAGGGAGACCCTTTATAGGCGTATTGAAGAACGGGTTGATCAAATGATAGAGAAAGGGCTTTTAGATGAGGTAGGTGCCCTTTTGACCATGGGGGTGGGCCCAGGCGCCCAAAGTATGCAGGGTATTGGCTATAAAGAGCTGGTTCCCGTGCTTTTAGAAGGAAAAACCCTTGCTAAGGCAGTGGAGGAACTAAAACAAAATACCCGGCGCTATGGGAAAAGGCAGCTCACCTGGTTTAGGCGCTATGACCATATTAAGTGGCTTAAAAATGATGACAAGCTGTTTAAAACTGCCTTGGAAGAATGTGTAAAAGGAGAAGGGAACCGTGACAAACAAAGGCTTTAGCAAAACAAAAAGCTGGAAGGAATATATTGACCAGGCCCATGAACAATGCGGCCTTATTTTTAGCCAGATAGAGAAAATGGAAGACCACCACACCAAAAATATTTTAGGGGCTATGCAGCAGTGCAACATTGCCGCCAGACACTTTGCCCCTACCACCGGTTATGGCTATGATGATGTGGGGCGGGACACCCTTGAAAAGCTTTACGCCATGGTTTTTGGCACGGAAGACGCCTTGGTGCGGCCTCAAATTGCCTCGGGCACCCATGCCCTGTCTCTTTGCCTTTTTGGTATTTTACTGCCTGGGGATCATGTTTTAAGTGTAACAGGCAAGCCTTATGATACCATGGAAGAAGTCCTGGGGCTTGGGGATGAGCCTGTTATCGGCTCATTAAAAGAAATGCAGGTGGCCTTTAGCATGGTTGATTTAGATGGAAAAGGCCACTTGGATATCGAAAATATTGAAAAAAACATCCGCCCCAACACCAAAATGATGATGGTTCAGCGAAGCCGGGGCTATGACTGGCGCAGAACCCTGCTCCCCCAGGATATGGAAGCTTTTTTTGCCCATATGAAAGAAAAACACCCCCATATTGTATTGATGGTAGACAATTGTTACGGGGAATTTGTTTGCGAAAAGGAGCCCAGCCACTACGGGGCGGATATTTGTGCCGGCAGCCTGATTAAAAACCCCGGTGGAGGCCTGGCCCCTACAGGAGGATATATTGTAGGCAGGGAAAAGTATATTGACCGTATTGCCACCCGCCTTACGGCCCCAGGCATCGGTAAAGAAGTGGGTTCTTACGCCGCCAGCTACCAGCCCTTTTACCAGGGCTTGTTTATGGCCCCCCACACCGTGGCTCAGGCCTTAAAAACCATGGTGTTGGCAGCCAAAGTATTTGAAAACATTGGCTTTAGTACCACCCCCAATGCCTTTGAACAGCGGGGGGATATTATACAGGCCATTGAAATGAAGGACCCGGATAAACTGGTGGCTTTTTGCCAGGGGATTCAAATGGCCTCACCTGTAGATTCCATGGCCCTGCCTGTGCCCTGGGCTATGCCCGGCTACAGCCACCAGGTCATTATGGCGGCCGGTACCTTTGTGGGGGGGGCCTCTATTGAACTAAGCGCCGATGCCCCCATGAAGGAGCCTTACATTCTTTACCTGCAAGGAGGGCTTACCTATAGCCACGGGCGCATTGCCCTTGAAAAGGCCCTTGAAAACATGGAAAAAGAAATGGCAAAAAAAGCATAAGGTTGCAACCTACAAAAAACTGCCCATCCATCGCGCCCGAATTGTGCGGTGTTGCCAGATTAACAAAGTATCTTTGAAGCAGAGGGTCTTATTAATAGGTGGATGGAGGACTATAATGAATTGATTGTTCAGGCAGGCTTGGAATCAGGCAATATTCAAGCCATTGTTTAAAAAGCGTACTGTCCATTGTGCCGTCGTATTGTAAAGGAGCTACAATCTTTTTATTAATTTGGGCAGCAACAATTCCTGTTCTTTGATACTTGCGGCCATTGACTTTTCCAATGAAAAGCTTTCCACGCTCCGACCACCCATATTCCCGATGAAGGTAGGTGTCTATCCCCGTTTCATCCACATAAGCAATTTGCTCAGCCGGTATCCGGATTATTTCAGATAAGTATTCAGCTGCCTTTTCAGCTTTTTGTTCCCGGTAACGTTTCGTTTTTTTACGGGTAATGCCTAAACGCCTGAAAGCCTTTAATATCCCTGTATCAGAGCAGTTAAATGCTTCGCCTGTCTCCTTTAAACAGGCATCAGGATGCTCTTGCATATAGGCTCTTAACTTATCCGGGTCAAGCTTTTTAAAGCTGCGTTTAGGAAAGCGATCTTTCAAATTCCCCGTTTTAACATGCATCCGATGCCATCTATTGATGGCTGAAAGACTCATATTGACCGTTTTTGCCCCTTTGGGCTGACTAGGCCTTCTGCAAATGCAAATGTTCAATTGCTTTTTTCCTTGAATCTTCACTATACACCATGTCTTTATGTATATCGTTTCTCGCCGCTTTTTCAAGTTGGTCGGCTATCACCAAATTGACCCTCGAAAAATCTTGTCCACCAACCTCATGGAACGGCTAAACAGGGAAGTACGGCGAAGAACCAATGGAGTGGATATTTTCCCCCATGCCGATGCATATCTTCGCTTAACAACAGCCTTCCTGATGGAATATTCAGAAGACTGGCCTACAATTTTCTCAATCCAACCCATATAGGTTTGGAAGAACCTTACGACTGCTCAAAACAATTTCATTATCAAAACAGAACCCGGTATGTTAAAAGCGCCTTATCTGCTTTGTTTTAAGCAGATAAGGCGCTTTGTTTATCAGCAGAAAAGGTTAAAAGGTAAAAGGGTTTTTGACAAGGGTTTTAGTGTGAGTAATCCTACAGCGATTGGCGTGGAAAACCGTGATTTATCCTATTATACTTTTTAAGGAGTGTACTAGCCATATCATCATTTGTTTTTTGTAAAAAACTTGCATTGCCTTGGTGGAACCAATAAAAAACCACAAAAGGCCAGGGTATTCCAATTAAAATGTTCAAAATACCTGCTATTGTTCCGTTTTTCTATAACCGCACATATACAGATGCTTCGAACACATCATCTTTCACTTCAAAGCGGGCGGCACCGCCATATTTTTTTGCTACGGCCTTTACCGAAGAGAGCCCCATTCCTTCCCCGTGCCGTTTGGAAGAGGGAAAGGAGCCGTTTATTTCTCTTGTTCTTCCATCGGTGCTGTTGTCGACCAGAATGGTCAAAACGCCGTGTTCTAATCGGCTTTGCAACCGAATAAACCGATCGCCTGTTTTGATACGGGCACAGGCTTCCACAGCGTTTTCCAACAAATTGCCTACCACAACACACAAATCACTTTCCAGTGTGGAATCAAGCTCAGGTGGAATGGCGAAATGCAATTCTGTTGTGATGTTTTGCGCTTTTGCTGCCAAGGCGTAATGGACTGCCACTGCATTTATCGCATAGTTTTCGCTTAGCTGCATTTCGTTCTCCGAAGGAAGTTTTTCCATTAAGGTGTTAATGTAATTGTCCAGCTTTTTGATGGCGTTTTGTTTGGCCAAATTTCGCAAAACCGCCAAATGATGACGAAGATCATGACGTTGGGCTTTGATGGCTTCTTCATTTTTTGCTATTTTCTCATATTGTGTTCTTTGCAGTTCAAGCTGATGGGTTGCCGCTGCCATCCGATATTCAAGCTGGGATTTTTCTACCATTGTTCGCAAGGACTGGCGCACATAGTACCCACTAATCAGACCAAGAGAAATGACAAAGGCCACTACGCCAAGCTGAAAAAATAGCGTCGATCGTTCCGTCAGCCCTATTACATTATTAAGAGCTTCTGCCACGGTAGCAATCGCCAACAGAATGGCTGTAGGGGTAAAGTGTTTTGCTCCGGGGTTGCCTTGGAAAAAATGTTCCCATAGAAGAGATAGAGCAAACACCAAAAACCCCATGGGGGCAATAATCAGGAACCAATACAAACTTCGGATGAAATCCACCTTTCCGGCAAATTGGAGCACCAGGGCGGTAATAACCGAAACCACATGAAGGGCTAACATAATTTGAAGCGGTAATTTGTTCCGGGGTTGAAAGGCCGCCAGCCCGAAACACAAAAAGGGAATGGTTACTAAAAACAGCCCCATATAAGTCATGTTGTAAAACAGCGTAGGGTAGGGCAGAAAAAGGAAGAGAATATTACATTCCCCCAGCATCCATACTCCTGCAGATGTAGAAAACAACCCCAGCCATAAATAGGAAAGTCCTGAAGAGTGGGAGCGAATCGCCATTAAAGACACCAGTATCATTCCCATTCCAAGAAAAAGCAGAAGCAAAGAAAGGAGTAGCGGAAAACCTTCAAGACGAAATTGACTGGCGATGAGTGCGGCCTGGTTTCCCACCCGAAACAGCGGAAGGGATAATTCACTCCGTTGAGTTAAGGATAGATACTCTGCCCGTAGTTCTACACTTTCTTTGTTTTGGGGCAAAGGAATGATGGACAGTACAGCAGTAGGATCGTTCATATATTCAGGGTAGCTTCCGGGCTGCCCTGTTTCGTAGGCCAAAACTCCGTCAATATAAAGCCGCGCCGGGGCAAAAGAAGATTTAAAAAGCAGGCTGTCACCTAGGGAGACCTTGGTGGTTGCATAGAGGGTAACAGGTGTGCGCGGTGAAAGTCCGGTTAGCTTTTGGGGCAGGGCATATTGTTGGGGTTCGCCTCCATTGATGGAAACAGTCACATCGGAAACAGGGTGAACTTCCGTCATGTGAGGGGGGAGGGGCTGCCTGTTATGCAAAGAAAAAAAAAGCAGCACACCAAGGCCTGATACCAGCAGTATAGCACAAACCGCAACGAGATATTTTCTCCACTTATCCTTCATTTTCTCCCCCTCTTTTTCTGCGAAACAGATAATCTTCATACATTCTGGCGGCTTTTCGCACATCCTGCCGGCGGATATAGACATAGTCCCCGTTTTGCATGATAAAAACCCGCATCTCTTGATCCAGTTCTTTAACATAACGAAGATGAGCGATATAACTGTGATGACAGCGTAAAAAAGCATTCGGTAACATCGTTTCAATATCGGATAATTTCACCGTTTGGCTGGCCCGCAGGGTTTCAGTCAGGGTGTTTATATACACAGCCCGATCCCGCTGCTCAAAATATATAATTTGGTCTAACAGAATGTCCCGCCGCTCTCCTGCGACAAGCAATTTAATGGCAGGGGCATTTTTTCGTTTATTTACAGCTTGCAGCAATACTTCGCGCACATCTGCCCCACGTACCGGTTTTTCTAAATAGGCAAAGGCTTTTAAGCGGTAGCTTTCCAATGCATGTTCCTTACTGGATGTAATGAAGGCCAGTGTTACATTTGTGTCTATTTCTCGGATTTTGGAGGCAAGGTCAACCCCTGCCTGCACTGTGCCCATATAAATATCTAAAAAAATCAAATCATACTCTTCTGCAGCAAAATTTGCGAGCAGAGCCTGGGCAGAAGAAAAAACGCTGCTTTCTGCAGCAATTTCGCTTTGAGAAATACATTGGAGCAGCAAATCCGCATCTTCCACTGCATCTTCGTAAATCGCAATCCTGAGTGGCCTTTCCACAGCAGATCCTCCTTATGCAAAGATATGATGTTTCTCTATTTTATCATAAGAAGAGAAAAAACGCAGTAAATCATACTTTTTATGTTTTGTCAAGTACTAATTTCCCTTGATTGGCCAGCCCATTAGGAACTATCGGTTTTGGGTTTGTTGACCTATACTTTTACTATAGAACTGCCTATTTCAAGCAAAAGGGCGGTACTTCTATCCTGATTATGTAGGTTAATGAATCACTCGAAAAGAGCGCTGCATAGCTGGGAACCTTCTGATTATAAATATCGCGAAACAGGTGAAGAACTTATTTTTGCGTTTTTAATAAAAACTTATAGTACAAGAAGACGTCTACAGCACACTTATTACAGATATTGCAGCTGTTTAATATGGCAGTTGCATCCTAATGAATAAGACGGTTAGTAAAGAGTGAATGTTTTACAGGCCGTCGATATATGGTAAAAGGAGGTCCAAAATGAAAAAGCAATTATTTAAATCATTAGCGGCATTTATGGTCGTATTGATAGTATTGAGCAACACAACCTTACTAACCCTTGCAGGCAACACCGATAATGAAGGGAATCCGGAATTGCTTGTGGCGGAAATGCCCGGAGAAGGTCACCATGCTGGGAACACAACTGCGGATGAGGTTCCCCCTCTTGGACATAACCAAGAAGATGAAACGAACAGCGAAGAATCGGGAGAGCCTTCTTCGTCTGCTCCAGAACCCACAGTGGAGAATGAACCGAGCAGCGAAGAACCGGGAGAGCCTCCTTCATCTGCTCCAGAACCCACAGTGGAGAATGAAACGAACAGCGAAGAACCGGGAGAAGACTCTCCACCTGCCCCACAACCTACTCAAGAGGGTGAACCAACCAACTCGGGCCCAGAAGAAGATTCCTCTTCTCCCTCAGCCCCTACACAGGGGGATGAGTTAAATGCTTTAGATGATGACACGGACACAGAAGAGAGCCTCGTGAATGAGACTGAAGACCTAATGGAAGAAGCCTTGCTGCTGGAGAAACAAGAACCTCTCTTGTTAGAATCAGAATCATTATTGTCCTATTATTTATACTACCACGGAGGGGATCCAACAGTCATTCTTCCTGATCCCCCTTTCGGGGCCACCGAACACGAAGAAGGTTCCCCGGTTACCGTTATATTCTCAGCTGTTCCTGCCCGCCCGGGCTATCTGTTTCTAGGATGGGCCGAAACAGCAGGGGCAATTACTCCGAATTTTGTGCAGGGTATCTCCGAAACCTTTAATATGCCTTCCAATGATTTTCATTTATACGCTGTATGGGAAGAACAGGCCCTTCCGCCTGAACCTCAAGGTTGGGGCGATATATGGGGTCAATTAACCATGCTGGGCGGTGCAGTTAATATTTCCGGCCAGTATCATCTCAGTTCTACTAATGATCAAAACAGGATAGACCACCTGTTCTGGAACCCCTATACAAACACCCTTTACCTGCTCACATACAGTTCTCATCAGAACCATTATCTTCAATCTTTAACGGTTCATGGCCAAGGAGGGGCCAAAGTGTTTGAAAATAATACGGGAAATACAACACGGCGCACTGTATTTGCTGTAACGTTTTCTGGTGGGCTACCATCAGGAAGCTTGAGTTTGGGACACAATGGTCTTCCCGGAGGGTTCATAATACTGGGTGGGTTCATAACACCGATTTCCAACAAGTACACCGTAACCTATAGGCCCGGTACTCACGGAAGTTGGTCACCCCAGTTTACATCCGGCCTTTCAGCAGGGGCTACCATGCCGTCGCCTCCAAATGGCTATCAAGCATCCACCAATGCAGACTATGTATTTGATGGCTGGCATTGCAATATTCATAACACAGTACACGATGACCCGCTACAGAGCCATCCAACGGTGGGGGGAACCATAAACAACATCATTTTTACAGCCCAGTGGATCTATAAACCCGCCCCCAGTACTTTTATCGTACGCTGGATAGACGGAGACGGCAACCTTCTTGATGATGAAGCGTATGACTATGGAGATA
>CAYFQH010000042.1:0-17865 GCA_964345215.1 uncultured Oscillospiraceae bacterium
TGGATTTTTTGCCGGGGAAGGAGGGGAGGAACCTGCAAGCATCTAGCCAAAGGGATCAGATGAAGGCAGAACTGGGGGATAAGGCTTCCCTGCTCATCAGCAAACTGCTGCTGTGGCAAAACCAGCTGTACGGCCTAAATTTGACTACCTGGCAAATGGTTCCCCTCCAACTTGGAACAGGCGTTTTTGAACTGGAAAAGGCCATCCAACTGCCCTTTCGTGATGATCTGTGGGCAGAGGAAAAAGGATTGGATAATGAAGACTGGATTGAAAAAGAGATTTTAGCCCTATGGGATGATGAATTGTTTTTGTAGCTGAAAACCAGCACCGCCGGGGAAGAAGAAACTTTTCTTTATGGTATGAACTTGAATCAACTAACCATAAAAGAATACCAAAGCCAGGGCATCAAAGGGCTTATCCCTTACGAAAAAGGCAGCCTTTTGGCTGTGGTGGCAGATGACACGGCCGATGGCGGCGTCCATCACCCCCAAAAGGAAGAGGGCCCTAAAATTATGATTTTTTCGCCGGAAAAAGACGAATTACAGGCTGCCGCCATCCTCCCTCAAGGGGAGTTTGGGGGCTTTGCTTACCATAATCAAAACCTGTACTATTATGGGCAATATGGCATTTACAAGCAGCCCCTCCAAGGGGAAGGAGAAAAAATAGGAGATTTTAGCAAAGCGGCTCGAGAGTACGGTGAAAAGGCCTGGGTGATTGACCAGAACTATTATGGAGCGGCCAGCAGGTGGGATGGGCTCTATATAAAAAAGATTGCATCTGGTACACCGGCCTCCCTGCCCCTTGTGATTCAAGGGGGCGGCCTACGCAACGTAAACGATATTTTTATGGAACGCTATCCCGATGTTGCCCTTGTTGAAGCAAGAGATACATCGGCTTTTCAAACCACCCAGGGTATTGCGGCCGCCATTCAAGGAGGAGACGGCAGCGTTGACCTGTTTCATATTAGTACCGAGGAGATCGACTTTTATCAAATCATGAAAAAGGAATTTGCCTATCCCCTGCAGAGTAGGGAAATCATTAGGACCTGTCAGGGCAGCATGTACCCTTATATTCAGCAGGGAACAGGTATGGGCGATGATATTTACGGGGTACTCACTTATATTGGCATTCCGCCTACGGTTTTTTGCTCTCTTGAAAATTTTGAACAAGGGGGATTTACCAAAGAGGACCTGCCTGCCACGTATATGGATTTTTTAGACCTGTACATTCGCTGGATGGAAGAAAAATGGGAGGAACACCCAGATCTTTCTTTTATGTACCAGGCCTTTACCAAAGAGCACTTGATGATAAAAATAACCCGGATGTATGTGGAATTATATGAAAAAAGAGGGGAGATCATCAACTTTGATACCCCTTTGTACCGTAGGTTGGTGGCCAAAGCCGACCAGGTGGTGAGCCTGCAGGAAGAGCTGGGTTTAGCCCATTATGATTATTGGACAGAAAATGATTGGCAAATCCTTTTTGAAGACATGGCCGGTCACTTATTTGGTATGGAAACAACCTTGCCCTTACTGTTGCCCATGGACCAGGGGCAGGAATTAGCCCGCATGGTGTATGGAGAACTGTTTTTTATCAATCCCCTTAGCCAAAACAAAGAGCGGGCCCTTGACTATTTAGAAATATTGATTAGCCAATACGATGATATTATGAAACTAAGCATCTACCCCCATGAAACCAAGCCCATTGAAGAAGAGGGCTATCAGGAAAGAATAGAGAACCTTGAAGGGGAAATTGAACAGATGGAAATAAAAAGAGAAGGAGCTCAAGGAGAAGAAAAAGGTGCAATCAAAGAAAAACTGGAAATAGAGCAGCAAGAACTGGCCCGGGTGAAGCAAGGCAGCCGCTGGTATGTACCCCCGGAGCAGGTAGCTTTTTACCAGCAAAATTTACCGGCCTTTTTTATGCCCAGGCCTAACAGCCTGTATGCTCAATGGGAAACAAGGGAGCAGGCCAGCAACATTGTAAAGCTTTTGACCGACTATGCAGATGGTACGCTTACCCTGGACCAATTGATCAGCGAAGCCAACCGCCGGGCACAAATGGCGGCAGCTGAAGGAAAATAGGGAGGATTCGGGCAAAATAATATTCCCTTGTTAACTTGTATAGTTTGCACTGGGCTTCGTATTTTTTCACAAAGCAGAAAAAGATACACTAAGAAGAAAAAGGCTGTTTTTACTACTAATTTTCTTTAAAGAAGGCTGCCTCATAAATATAACTGCCCGAGGCGTTAAAGGCAATAATGGCCTTGCCCCCGACAAAAAACATACTTTCGATTTCCTGCATGGATTTTACCCTGATTTCGTTTATATAATTGCCGGACCAGTCGTATACAATTATTTTATTCACCGTTTGGTCTTGGCTGTTTTGGGGGAAGTAAATAAACTGATCGTCGCAGGCCATGCCTTGTTTTACAAGGCCCGTATCCTTGCCGTTAAACTCGTTTATAACTTTAAAATCTTTGTCTAAAACGAAAAAACGGTACCCTTCTCCGCTGATGCCTACAACATACTCGTCTCTGCTTTCATTGTAGCAAATGCCATACATTTTAAAAGGAAGGGTAAGGGTATCGGTTACAGTAAGGCTGTCAGGGTCTATAAATGAAAGGGTTTCGTAGTTGGGCTTATTGTGCACAACAATCAGCTGGTTTGTTTTGGGGTTATAGGTCATGTCGTTTCCATGGTCAATGTCAATGGCATACACACTTTTTTCTACTTCCCAGGTGTCCAGGTGCACCTTCCAAATAGAACCCTTATATTCATGCTGGCTTTCCATAATAAAATAGCCGTAGGTGCCGTCGGCAGCAGCGCCTTGCTGCACGTGGTAGGTTTTATGGGCCAGGCTGTATTCCGGCGTTAGGCGAAGCTTGCGGGTGAGGGTTGCGCTGTAAGTATCGGTAGGGTTTAGCTGCTCAAGGGTGATTTCGGTTTTTTCTTCCTGCCCAAGGGAGACGGAAAAAGGAACTAAAAATACAAAAAGAAAAATGACAGAGAGAAAAGGTAAAAAACGGGTTTTTACCATGGGGATACCTCCTTTTTTTGTTCATTTTAATGTTAAAAACGAACACTGTCAACGTTAAAAATTAACAAAAACAAAAAAGCCTTGGAAACAAGGCTTTTTTGGATGAAGGATAAACTTACAGGTTAAAGTGAGCGTTTAAAAGCTCAACAGCCTTTTGAGCAGACTCGGCAGTGGCCGCTGCGCACCGGGCCAACCGGGCCGGATCGGACATTTCTTTAATGTCGTTTGCGGCCATAAACTTGGTGACGGATTCAGCGCAATTTACAGAATCAGAAACCGTTTGCTTGCTGTTGTGGCCGTCCGGATCATAGCTGGGGAACTCATGCTTGCGGTACCAAGCAAACAGTTCGGCAGTGAGGGCCTTGGCGTCGGCGGGCTCGCATAACAGGCCAATGGCACCTACGGCGCCGCCCAAAGAGCCGCACAAGGAAGCAGCGCCGTAGCCGGCAGCTCCGTTCGCATACATTCTTGGGGGGATTTGGTTAAAAGGATAACCTACTTTATCGGCCAGTTGGCCAATAATGGCATCAAAGGCGCCAGCAGCACAGCCGCCCAATTCGTAAAAGGATTTGTAGCCCCTCTCCAGGGTTTCCTGGGGGTCCAGCTTTTCGTATGTAAAGGGATACTGAGGTGCGTCAACACCTTCTTCCCCTTTGGCAGGGTTAAAGTTGATCAATGAACCGGCAACACCAAAAGCGGTTACCCCGGCGGCTACTTTACCGGCAGACGCTAAGAAATCTCTGCGGCTTTGAAGTTTTTTCATGTTCTCCATTTTTCTCCTCCTATAAATTGCACACAGGCCTCAAGGGGCCCAGGGATTGCTACTATTTTAACATATATAAAAGATAAAAGCAATGTTTGTAAAAAACAAAAAAATCAAAACTTCTAAAACTATTTTTTGTAAACAAACAAGGTTTTTGGCACATGCAAATGAAGCCTATGGTATACTAAAGATGATTTTTTAGAAGGAGGGCCTTCAGCATATGTGTAAAAATAAAAAGGGAAATATCAATATAGGAATGGCGGTGCTGCTTGTATTGTGCCTTTGCATGGCCAACATGACCAACATTTCCGCCGATAACAGCCACTTGCAAAATACTGTGCAAACTGTAAGGGTTTTACTGCGCCGGCTTAATATTACCACCCGTATCGACATTATGGTTCGCGGCAATTACTCCATTGAAAGCGCCTTTGGTACAGCTGTTCTAACAAAGGGCAGCAAGGTGATAGTGCAGCTTCAAGAAGGACAGCTGTACGTGTATGCCCAGGGTGCCCACTGGAAGGGCGGGGAGAAGGTAACATTTATTCGCCACAGCCAAAACGAGGGGGGCGAAAACGGCCTGGGTTTAAATGACGGGCCAAACCTCTATGAGGGGGATTTGGACCTGAGCATTTTAAACGATGTTATTGAACCGGTTCTTCATATTATGCTGGAAGATTATTTGCTTGGGGTTGTACCCTATGAAATGAGTGATTCTTTTCCTATAGAAGCTTTAAAGGCCCAAGCCATTGCAGCCAGAACCTATGCCATTGGGAAGCTTAAACCCAAAGAAAAGTATGACCTGGTGGATACGACAAACGACCAGGTTTATAAAGGGAAAAACAGTGAGCATACCCAGGCGGCCCAAGCCATTAAAGAAACGGCCGGTATTTGCGGTGCTTACCAGGGAGCCTTTGCCAACTGTTATTATACCGCCAGCAATGGAGGCCAAACGGAATTGGCCAGCCACGTGTGGGGGGGAAAAAACCCCGGCTACATTGTCATGCAGGATGACCCCTTTGACTACCAAAATTCTCAAAGCCCCATTCGGAAGCTGGTTATTCCCAAAAACCCCGGCGGGGAACAGCAGGGGCTGGATGGACTTCGTTGGGTTCTTGCCCAAGCCATGGGGCAAACCCTTGATGAAAAGGGTTATAGCAATCACTGGGAGCATCTGCGTATTGACCAGGTGACGGGTATTCAACTTGAAACTCCCATGTATCAACCACCTTCAAGACTTTATACTGAGCTAACTCTGCGCTTTTTTTATTCGGCTAAAACCCTTTTGCCCCTAAGTGGGAACATAAATCAAGGGGCAAAAGAGCAGTATAAAAGCCATCCGGGGGTGGTTATTCAAAAGTTGTCTGCTAACCCAAACCCGCTGCCCACGCCTTTTTTTGCAGGGCCACCCATCATAAACGGGGAGGATGCCGGCGAAATTGATTTTTTTCAAACCCCGACACCCCAGGCAGTTTCCCCTGAGGGGAACAACAGCCAGCAGGGATTTATTGAAGCTTTGACTCCGGTACCTACCCCTGCCCCAACGGTGGATCCATATATTCATTCGCCTTTTGTAAGGGAAGAAGAGGAAGCTACGGTTACCCTTAGCCTGTTTCCCCAAACAGATGTGGCTCTTGGCCTGTCCATTAATCAAAATGGAAATGAATTGATAGAGCTTACGGAAAGTGAAAATGCCTACACCCTGCTTTCAAGGCGCTTTGGCCACGGAGTAGGTATGAGCCAGCGGGGGGCCGAGGAAATGGCTAAACAAGGCAAAACCTGGCAGGAGATTTTGGCCTTTTATTACCCGGGAATGGATTTGATTGGCCTAAACCCAAGCAGTGCCCAATTGCCGCAAATAGAGCAAGCGCTGTTAAACACCCCCGGCCCTCTTCCTACTCCAACCCCCAGACCTACGCTGATGCCTGTAACCCAGGCCCTTGAACCGGGCTGGAAAATAGCCAGGGTTGAGAACATTGAAGATCATTCCTACCTAAACCTGCGTAAAGAGCCGGGTACTGCCTCCGAAGTGGTAGGCCAGCTGTTTAAAGGGCAGGACTTAATTGTTCTGCCTACCCAAACCCAAGATGGCTGGTACCATGTAAAAACCGATGTAATTGAAGGCTATGTAGCCCAGGAATTTGTGCAGTTGGTTGAACCTTAAGGCCATTTTCAAAAAACAGGGCGCTGTAATGGAAATAAAAAGTATGCTATAATAAATGCTCATTAATCATCAAGTGAAAGGATGAAAGGCGTGCCCGCAGAAGCCTATGAAATTGCCGCTTTGGCATTGCGGTACTGGTTTGCCATCTTGGGCGTTATCATTGTTTGGCGCAGCTTTTCCTGGCTTATAAAAGACAGGCGATACCGAAAAAAACGCTTAAAACAGCTGCCTGATGCAGGCATGGTGGGAGAACTGGTGGTTATTTCAGGCAGCGAAGAGCTGCCCCCAGGCATCATTATACCCATGCCCAGAGAGGGCACAATTGGCAGGGCCCGTATCTGTGATGTATATTTGCCCGCTCCGGGTATTGCGTCACGCCAGGGGGATTTTCGCTTTAAAAATGGCCTGGGGCTCATCGTTATGCCAGCACCCAGGAAAAAGATACATATAGACGGAAAGGATTACGGCCATAAGGATGAGGACGCCTTAATGCATCATGGGTCAAAAATGATTATTGGCCAGGTGGTTTTGCGTCTTCGGCTTTTTGTGGGCCTTGAAACCAGTAAAAGCGCAGAAGAAGTTGACCCGTTGCCGGCCCAGCTGGGAGCTTATGTGCAAGACTATTATGAACAAACCCCTGTTGGCGCTGGCATTGATGATGCGAGCTGGGAAGAAGAGTGGGCTTTTTCCACACAGCCTTACAAGCGCATACCCAGGCAATGGGATGAAGAAGAGCCATACGACATAGAGCAGGCCCCGGCGGAGGAAGAAGAAGCATTGTTTTCAATGCCGGCAGACAGTGAGGAGTTGACTGCTGAGGATAACGGCAGTGTAAACCGGCTTCAAACCGCCCAAAGAGGTTTTGAACTGAACCAAGCCCTCTATCCTGCCCAGGAGGATGAAGGGGAAAAAGAACCCCAGGCGAATGAAAAAAAGACGTTTTTCCGCCGGAAAAGAAAACAGTAATAAGCAAAAAGGAGGGGAGGCCCGTGAGGGAAAAGAGCAAAAACCCAGCAAAATTATTAATTGCGGCTGTGATGCTGTTTTATTTTAGCGCCTTTTTATTAATTGCTGCAAAGGAACTGCCCGCCAGCTATAATGCTTTAATACTTGCCTTTGCCGTGCCTGCCATTATATGGGTTGGGGCCATGGTGCTGCCTAAACTCTTCCCAGGAGATCAATTGCTCTTATCCCTTGTCAATTTTTTATGCGCTTTGGGGGTACTGGTTCTATACAGCACCGACCCGGCCAACGGCATCCGCCAGTGCATCAACTATGGGGTGGGGGTTATGGCCATGGTGGTTTGTGTGTTTATTATCCGGGGTATTAAAAAATGGGAGCCCCTGGTTTATTTTATGATCCCCTTAACCCTGCTTTTTTTGGCCTCACCGCTAATTTTTGGGCGGGAAGTAAACGGTGCCAAAAATTGGATTTATATTGGGGGTATTTCTCTGCAGCCCAGCGAGCTTGCCAAAATTCCCTATTTGATTATTTTGGCTCACTTTATGAGCCGGCGTAAAATGCTGCCCTGGCTTACCCTTGGGGTGGGCTGCATGCTGATTTTAATGCTCCAAAAAGACTTGGGCACCGCCTTGGTTTATTATGGAGTAACCCTTTTGCTTTATTACGCTTCCACCAGCAACATTCCCCTTACCTTGCTGGGCATTGCAGGGGGCGGGATAGCAGCAGTGGTAGGTTATGATATGTTTGCCCATGTTAAAAAACGGGTGGCCATTTGGATTAACCCCTGGCGCGACCCTTTGGGATCGGGCTATCAAATTGTACAGTCTCTTATTGCCATAGCTAACGGAGGCCTAATCGGGGTGGGCCTTGGCCTTGGCAACCCAACGGCCATTCCCATTTACTATACAGACATGATTTTTGCTGTTATTTGCGAGCAGTTTGGTATTGTTTTTGGTCTTTGTGTGCTAATGATGTACGTTTTGTTAATTGTACGGGGTTTTTATATTGCCGCCGATGCCCGCCACAGCTTCCACGGGCTGTTGGCCATGGGCTGTATCATTTTAATTGCCTTTCAAACCTTTTTGATTGTAGGCGGGGTCATTAAGCTGATTCCCCTTACAGGGGTGACCATGCCCTTTATCAGCTATGGAGGCAGTTCCCTTTTATCAAGCCTTTGTATTGTGGGGCTTTTGCAGGGGGTAGGCAGTATGAACGAGGAAGACATAAAGGAAGACACCCGCCTGGCAACGATGTACATGGCCGAGCAGGTCTGATAAGGAGGAAGTAAATGCGCCAGCAAAGGCTTAATTTTAGGTTGATTACTTTTTTCTTGATTTTACTTATTTTATCATTAGCGGCCTACGAGAGTTACAGCTTGTTTATGAACGGCTCCAGATGGATGGCCAGCAGTGTAAACCCCCGGGTAAAAAGCGAGAGCAAAAATGTGATCCGGGGCGATATTTATGACCGTAACAATGTGCTTTTAGCCAGCACCAACGACGGACAGCGGGTGTTTCAATCAAAAGAAAAGGCCCGTAAGGCCGTTGTGCATGTGCTGGGAGATGAAGAGCGAAACATTGCAAACGGCATTGAAGGCTTCCATGCAGGCTACCTGTTAGGTTTTAACACCACCCTGGCAGAGCGGGTAGTACAGCTGATAAGCCAAAAGGAAGTACGCAAAGGAGATGACTTGGTTTTAACCATTGACAGCAGCCTAAGCACTTATATTTTAGACCAGTTTACCCAGCGGGCAGGAAACAAGAACGGAGCCGTGGTGGTAACCAACTATAAAACGGGAGAAATCCTCGCCATGGTCAGTTTTCCCAACTTTGACCCTAAGGACATCAGTGAAAAAATGAAGAAAGACCTGGACCAGCCTTTTTGGAACCGTGCTTCCCAGGGGCTATACCCCCCTGGCAGTACTTTTAAAATCATTACCCTGGCCGCAGCCTTTCAATACTTACCCGATGCGGCTACACGTACCATGGTTTGCAGTGGGCACCTACAGGTAGGGGATTCCGCCGTAACCGATGCAGGAGGCAGGGCCCATGGGGAGGTAACCCTAAAGGAAGCTTTTGAAGTGAGCTGCAATAACGTTTTTGCCCAGCTGGCACTGGAAATAGGGGACCAAAAACTTAGAAAAACAGCCGAAAACTTTGGCTTTAACGATAACTTTCTCTTTGGGGACCTGGTGGTGGAAAACAGCTCTTACCCTATAAAAAATAGAACGGAAAAAGAACTGGCCTGGTCTGGTGTAGGGCAAAGCGCCATTATTTCGACCCCTTTGCACATGGCCATGGTAGCAGGTGCCATTGCCAATAATGGCAATATGATGGAACCTAAGCTTTTAAAAAAGGTTACCAGCAATAACCAAAGTGAAACGGCCATGACCCGCAAAACCTTAACCCCGGTGATATACAAAAAGGCGTTAAACCAGGGGGCTGCCCAAACCATTAAAGGATATATGCAAAGCGTTGTGGATAAAGGATCGGGTACCGGGGCCAAAATCAGCGGCCTAACCCTAGGGGGCAAAACCGGCTCGGCTGAAACCAGCCTTCAGGGCGAAAATGTGACCCACGCCTGGTTTGTAGGCTTTATTGACAGCCTTGACCAGCCCTATGCCATTAGCGTTGTAGTAGAAAAAGGCGACAGCGGAAGCCGAGTTGCTGCGCCCATTGCACGGGCGATACTCAACCATTTAAAAAAGAATAACTAATCCAAAAGCCGTGTTTAAAATAAAAAAACAAACACGGCTTTTTAAATAAGGCAAAAAGAAAAGTTTTATCTATCCAAACACTTTGCTCTTCTGTTTCGTCTTATTGGTGAACGGAGAAGGACGTGGGCTGAGGGAGGCGGAAGAGTTGACGGTTGAAAAGCTGTATAAACAGCATGGAGAAGAGCTGGAATATGCGATAGTTGCCTTTTGCCAAAACAAAGAGCTTGCAAAGGATGCAAAGCAGCAGGCTTTTTTAAAAGCCCTGATGAACCGGCAAAACCTTGAAAACATGCCTGAGCAGGCGGCCAAAGCCTGGCTTTTTGCCACAGCCAGAAATGATATTATAGATCAGATGCGCAAGGTGAAGCGACTTGTTTTAACCGGTGAAATCCAGTGGTTTGAAAAAGAAGGAACCAATGAATTTACACAGTTTGAAGATGTAAAAAAAGTGAATGTAAACTGTGGTAAAGCCATTATTTTGAATAAGAACTTAGGGGAACTGGAATCTTTTGATGGAGGTACCATCAATACCGGAAGTCTGCTGGCCAGCCAGGAAGCTTATGTAAGCCTTCTTGAAAAAGGTTTTAGCATTAATGCCGGCGATACTAGTATTTTAAACATCACAGGTAAACCTATGCTTTTTGAAAAGGGAGAGCAAGCCCTTCAGGGAGGCAAGGAAGGGCTCAAGGGGTGCCTTGTTGTGATTGAGGATGACCTGATTATTCCTTCCCAAGGAACAGATGCTTTTTCTCAGGTTGAAGGTCTTTATGTAACAGGTATTCTTTATTACCCCGAAGGTTTTTCCCTGGAGACTATTTCCGGCCTTCGAGCAAATGCAGTGGAACCTTATCCTGAATACGCACATTTTATAAAGGAAAAAGAATTTGCTCTGACCGAAGACGTTTTTATAAAACTGGAAAAAGAAACGATGTATTACGTTAGGGGCAAGGTAGTTTTGATTGACCCTAGTCTGGCGAACATACAAGACAGCCGGGGCATCGGCTTTGTTGCAGAAAAACTAACCATTCGGGAAGAATACCTATCCTTGTTTGATAAGATACAGGCAAAAAAACAGGTTGTTATTCCAAAAGGTCATGAGCTGGCGGAAAACTTAACCCTTACAGCCACTTCCCCCCTAATTTACGGAGACAAAATTTACGTTAAAGGAGATTTGGTGGTACAGCCCAAGGGAGTAACTGTTTTAGACGAGTTAAGCTCTATTATTGTGGAAAAAACAGCCAAACTAACTTTAGAGGCGCTGCCTTTTTTTAAAAAAATTGGAAAAGCAAAAGGCATAAAGGTATTTGAAGGGGAGCTGAAAGAGGTGCAAGGAACAATGGATTATTCCCACGATGCTTTACAGGCAGCGGCTCAGGCAGGACTTTACCATTCCATTTTTGTAGATGGGGTGCTGCGCTTTGAGGAGGATGTACAGCCGGAAGATTTAGATGTGGTTCAAGCCATCCGCTGTAACGGGATTATTTTTGCCCCCAAAAAGCTGATGGCCCTCATTCAGCAAAAAACAGAGGAGCTAAATGGCCAGCTGCTCCCCTTACAGACGCTGACCGAAAATGGTTGGAATGATAACCATTTGCTTGAAGAGAAAACAAATGATGCAAACATTAACACAGGCCGTTTTGTTATTATTTAGTTGATGGTTTTCAAAATAGAATATGTAAAACAAAGGAGCTGAAAGGCTCTCTTTGTGATTGGTGCTGCCCTCTATTTGTAAAAATAAAAAAGTACTATATAATTAAGAGGCATAGGCATTAAGGAGGATTACATATGAAGCTAGGTTTAAGTTCCTATTCTATCAACAGTGAAATTTTGGCCGGTAAAATGGATTTGCCCGGGGCCATCAAGTGGATAAAGGAGCAAGGGGCCGATTGTGTGGAGTTGGTGCCTTTTTCATTTACCTTTGTTCACGAAGATGGCAGCATCAACCATGAAATGATTCAAACTGCCAAAAAAGCTGCCAAGGTCAACAATATTGAAATCGCCAATTACTCTATTTTGGCAGACCTGCTAAAAGAAGATAAAAAAGACTTGGAGACGGAAATAGAGCGTGTAAAAACACATGTTGCCATTGCGGCCCAGCTGGGCATCCCCAGAATGCGCCATGATGTTTCGGCTTTCAGGCGTCCACGGGGCAAAAACGGGGTAGCTGATTTTGAAAAACTTTTTAGCCAAATGATTTATGCCATCAACCACATTAGCGACTATGGTAAAACCTTGGGGGTAACCACCCTTTTAGAAAACCACGGCTTTTTTGTAAACGGTTGCGACCGGTGCGAAAGGTTAATTCGGGCTGTGGATAATGATAATTATAAAATGCTTTTGGATACGGGAAACATTGCCTGCGTAGATGAAGACCCCTCAGTGGCTGCGATGAAATTAGCCCCTTTTTGCGATATGATTCATTTAAAAGATTTTTATATTCGAAAAAAAGATCCGGGCGATGCCAGCGATTTTGACTGCACCGGCAGCTGGTTTCAGTCCAATGCCGGCCGATATTTGAGGGGTTCCATTTTAGGGCAGGGAGATTTGGACATTTACGAAATTTTGTCGGTGATTAAGGCTTCGGGCTATCAGGGGCACATTGCCATTGAATTTGAAGGACTGGAAGACCCTTTGTATGCTTCCCGTGTTTCCCTAAACAACGCCAGAAGGATTTGGGAACAGGTGTAGGCAGGCAACGTACTCAAAAAAAGCGAAGGCCTCCCGGGCAAGATAATCTATAGTGTAGCGATTTTGGGGCACGGCCCCTTTTTACAAAAACCACCGAGGCCCAGCAAGGCTCATGGCCTTGCTGGGCCTCGAGTGTATATGAAGGCGTCTTACCGTACCGCCTTCGTGCACCCGCGCTTTACGTTCGGGGTTTTTGGCGGTTTGGCACCTTATAGAGGTGTTTTTTTGCGTTATACATGACAAAGGGGTTGGAGGCAGCCAGGAGAAAACCTCCTTTCATCTTTAGGATAAATAAAAATAGAAAAAATTTGCAATAAATCCTGCAAAATGATATAATAAAAGAAATAAAACTTGCGATAACGAGGGAATAAGATGGAAAAAAATCACTTTAGGCTGGAGCACGATACCGTTGGTGAAATGAAGGTACCCCAAGATGCTTATTACGGAGTTCAGACCCTTCGGGCAGTTGAAAACTTTCCCATGACGGGAAAAACCATGGATGAAGACATGATTTATTACTTTGGTGCTGTTAAAAAAGCTGCCGCCAAGGTAAACATGGAAAGCGGCCATTTGGACAAGGGAATTGCCGCAAACATTATGGCTGCCTGCGATGAAGTAATGGAAGGAAAACTCAATTATGCCTTTGTTGTAGACCCTATCCAAGGAGGAGCCGGCACTTCTGCTAATATGAACGCCAATGAGGTGATTGCCAACCGGGCGATTGAACTTGCTGGCGGTACGAAGGGCAACTACCATATTGTTCACCCCAATGACCATGTGAACATGGGCCAGTCAACCAACGATATGTATCCTTCAGCAGGAAAGTTGGCAGCTGTTAAAAAAGCCCAAGAAACCCTTGAAAGTGTAAAAAAACTTGTTACCGCCCTGGAAGAAAAAGCCTTGGAGCTGGATTCGGTGGTTAAAATGGGGCGCACCCAGTTACAAGACGCGGTACCCATTCGTATGGGGCAAGAGTTTTTGGCCTATGCCGCTGCTCTTAAACGGGATGTTGGCCGTATTGAAAAAGCAGCCGAGGGGCTGCTGGTTTTAAACCTAGGGGCTACAGCCATTGGTACGGGAATTACGGCCACAGGCTATTATATTAAGCATATTGTACCTGCGGTGGCTCAAGTAACCAAGCTGCCCGTGACCCAGGCAGAAAACCTGGTTGATGCTACCCAAAATGTAGATGCCTTATTGGTTTTAAGCGGCGCTGTAAAAGCCGGTGCGATGAACATGTCTAAAATGGCCAATGATTTGCGGCTTTTATCCAGCGGACCCAGAACCGGTATTGGCGAAATTTTCTTGCCCCCCAAGCAAAACGGATCTTCCATTATGCCGGGCAAGGTCAATCCGGTTATTCCGGAAGTGGTTTCTCAGGCAGCCTTTCGTATTGCTGGTAACGATGTAACCATTACCATGTGTGCTGAGGGGGGCCAGCTGGAATTAAATCCCTTTGAGCCGGTGCTGTTTTACAGCTTATATGAATCCCTTCAGTTGCTAAAACAAGCCGCCTATACCCTTCGGGTTCATTGTATTGATGAACTGCAGGCCAATGTACAGCGCTGCCGGGAGCTGGTTGAAAACAGCTTTGGCATGGTTACGGCTTTAACTCCCTATATCGGTTATGAAAAGGCGGCGGAACTAATTGAAGGCTCCCAAAAAGCCGGTATTTCCGTAATGACGTATGCCCGCCAAAACCTTCACCTGCCTGAAGAGGAACTGGAGGAAATGATTGACCTGTATGCTATGACCCAACTGCCCCAGTAAGGGATTCATAACACTTAAACAATTTGAAAAATATTAAATGCACCCCCTTGCTTGCAAAATACCATACTGCAAATAAGGGAGTGTATTTTTCTACGTAAAAATGAACGTATAAAACATAAAATAATGGTGTGGAAAAAAGATGAATAGGAATGGATGAAGATAACAGGCTAAACACCTAACCAGAGGTACAGAGCTTAAAATACAATTAAATGCTTTGGCAAAAAAAATGAACATGACCAACGTTAATTTATCTTTGATTAAAACAGGTAAAATCAAAGCAGTACGCCTTAGCACTTTAAAGGATTTGTGCCGTATACTAAACTGTACCCCAGGGGATATACTGGAGTATGTGCCTGATGAACAGGACCGGGAATAAAAAAATGCCAATAAGAGGATTCTTATAGGTTTCGAAAACACTCATCCTTTTACAGAACCTGCGCTCATCCCCCGAATCAGGTATTTTTGGGCAATAACCAAAAATATCAGGGTGGGCAAGGTACAAAGGGTTGAGGCGGCCATAAGGCTGGGCCAATCTGTAGCAAACTGCAGTTTAAACTTTTGAAGGCCTACGGTCATGGTTGCCAGGCTGTCGGTGCGCAGCAAAATGCTGGCAACGGTAAACTCACCCCAGGCGTTAATAAAGGTAAAAATAGCTACCGTTGACACCCCCGGCATGGAAACAGGCAGCACCAGGCGCCAGAAGGACTGAAACCGAGAACAGCCATCAATCATGCCGGCCTGCTCAATGTCGTCGGGAATGGAGTCAAAAAAACCTTTTAATAGCCATATCGAAAAAGGCAGGTTGCTGGCGGTGTAGGCCATTATGACTGAGAGATGATTGTCAATCAGCCCCATGGCTTTAAAAATAATAAACAGGGGAATGAGCATCAGCACCCCTGGAAAAAGCTGAAGGATAAGCATAAAAGTAGTATAGCCGCTAAAAACCCGGCCCTTGAAACGGCTGATGGCATAGCCTGCCATAACGGAAAAAGCAATGCAAAAAAAGGTAACGATCAGGGAAATTTTAAGGCTGTTGATCATGTTATGCAAAAAATCACTCTTGGTCAGGACGTTTGAAAAGCTTTCAACAGACCACTTGATGGGAAAAAAGCTTGTGGAAGAAATAGCCTCCATACGGGACTTGAAAGAGGTCATGACCATTTGTAGAAAGGGCAGATTAATTATTAGCACAATTAAAATTAAAAGGCCATAGGTAATGGCATTTAGGCGCTTGATGCGGCGGGATTTTTTTTGCTTATGCAAATGCTTTTCCATGTTGGGTACCTCCTTTCTTAGGATATGCTTTCTTTTTTACCCCGGTTTATAATTGAAATATAAACCGATGTTAATAGTAAAAGCACCACCAGCAGCACAATGGAAATGGCCGAAGCATAGCCGATGTTACTGCGCATAAAGGCCGTATAATAAGTAAAGATAGACAGCACATAGGTGGCTTTGTTGGGACCCCCTTGGGTAAGCAGGTAAATGTTTTCAAAGTTATTAAAGGTCCAGATAAACATAAGAGTGGTACACACAATGGTAACAGATTGAAGCATGGGCATGGTAATGGCACAAAAGCGCTGCCAAAGGTTGGCGCCATCAATACTAGCGGCTTCATACAGATCTTCGGGAATGGTTTGAAGGCCGGACAAAAGAGTAATCATCATAAAAAGAAAGGATTTCCAGGCGCTGGTAACGATAACCGTAACCCGGGCCAGTTACTGGTCGGCTAAAAACAGAAGGGATTTATCCGTAGCGTTAATTGCTTTTAAAATGTTATTAATTAAGCCGAACTGGTCACTTAACAGCCATTGCCAGCAGGTGGCAGCAACAGCAGGAGGGATGATCCAGGGGATTAAAATCAGTGCCCTAAACAGCCCCCTGAATTTAATATCTCGGTTTAGCAATAAGGCAAAGGCTAGGCCTGAAAAGTAAGAGATGATAACAACAGCAAAGGTATAAACAAAAGTAAAAGATAAAACGCCCCAAAACTCTTTATCTTTGGTAAATATTTTAATGAAGTTGTCAATGCCATTAAAAGCGATTTTATTTGGTTTTTGAAGATTATAATTCATAAAACCTAAAAAAATGCCCCGAAGAAGGGGATAAACGCTGATAAGCAAAATAAGTAGAGTCGCTGGAACCAGCATCTTATAACCCAGCTTTTTATCATTCATTAATGAGGCAGCATAGCGTTTTTTCTTTACAACTGTTTTTTTCACCGGAAAAATCTCCTTTATGCAGCAGCTGTTTTTTATTAGGCGAGTAAAAACAAATACAGGTGCCGACAATCGGCGCCGACACCTGTAAAAACAGAATTATTCTGCCATTTCGTCAAATAAGTCCTGTATGTTTTGTTGCAACTCTAAGGCAAGTTCTTCGTAGTTGGTGGCACCAGTGAGCACACTTTGAATGGCGGGATTGGCATAAGTTTCCCCTTCAATAATAGACCAGGCAGGGTAGAGGTACTGGGCCGGATATACAGGTATGGTGGCATTTGGTAAAACCTTGGAAAAAATCTCCTGGGCCTGGTTGCGTCCAGAATAGAACTCGTTTTCTAAAATGGAATAAAGGGCGGGCATGGAGCTTAAGTCCCCTTCATAATACAAATCAGCGCAGTTTTTAATCCACCACTCAACAAAGGTAAGACAGGCTTCAGGGTGAGGAGATTGGGAGTATGCCATAATATAGTTCGGCCAAATGTAGTTTTGCCCTTTTTCGGCGCTGTAGCCTTTTAAGGCAGGCAGAGCCTTTGTAATGGCATCCATTTCGGGGTAGGTAGACAGATCGTTTAAAGGGCCCGACCAGATCATAGCTGCTTTTTTACTATAGTAGAGCAGATTGGCATCATCGGCGGTATAGCCGGCAGTTCCTTCGGAAACATAGCCTTGGGCTACTGCTTCACCTAAGAAAGAAAGAGCCTGGGTTACCCTGTCTACATCGGTAAAGGCACCATCACCGGCCTCATTGCTAAAGCCCACGCCGTTCATAACAAATAAGCCAATGGCAAAATGATTGGCCATGTGGTCGCCGCCGCCAAAGGTAAAAGGAATGTAATCGGTTTTTTCTTTAATCAGCTTGAGCAGTCTAAAAACTCTTCCCAGGTAGTTGGCAGCTGGGTAATGCCTGCTTGTTCAAAAGCCTCGGTGTTGTACCAAAATTGCCTTGGGTCGCTGTTCCAGGGCAAGCCGGCCAGCAGACCTTCGTAGGACTCCATGGTAATAATTTCCTTAGAAGTAAAGTCTTCTAAAATAGGGTCCTTTTCCTTTTCCCATTTTTCTAAAATAGGGTTCAGATCAAGGATTTCACCCATTTGGGCGTACTGCACTGCTTGGGGAAAAGCCCCGGAGGATACATCAGGGGCAGCGCCGCCAGTTACTGCGGTTAAAAAGGTTTGATAATAATTATCCCAAACGATGGATTGATAATTTACCTTAATGTCAGCCTGTTCGGCATTAAACTGATCTACCAGTTTCTCAGCGGTGGCAATATAACTATCGCCTCCCCACTTCATGTCCCAAAAGGTTAGTTCAACGGGTTGGGCAAAAACCGGAAGGGCCAGGGTGAGCATGAGAATGAGGGTAAGAAAAAGAGCCAGGGGTTTTTGAAGTTTCATGCAAATTTCCTCCTTAAATCATTTTAATGATTACTAAATGGATATGAGCCATTGAATGTACAACTTAAAAAGGCATATCAGCTATTGCCTTCCAACGCGAAAGGTGCATCATAAGGTAGTATAAAAAACACATTATCCTGGTAGGGAAG
>CAYFQH010000043.1:0-16979 GCA_964345215.1 uncultured Oscillospiraceae bacterium
ACTTTTACACTGCCGGCAAAGCCCTGGGCTTCTCCGGTAAGGGCTCCTTCTGGAATTTCAACTGCCGGCTTTTCCTCCTTCGGCTCCGGTGTTGCAGCAGGTTCTGCAGGGGTGGTGCCTGTACCTCCCTGTCCTAATGCTGTAAGAATATCATTTGCAGCCTTAATCACCGCTTCACTGGTTACCGTAGCACCAGATAGAACATCCACATTGGTGCCGGCGGTTAAAGGAGCGGTTTTGCCAACAAAGGTATCAGTATATGCTGCTTCTTTTGCCCGGCTGCCAAAGCCTTCGGTTTCGGCAAAGGCTTCGCCTCCTACAGAAAAGGCGGTAATTTTACCTTCTTCATCAATGGTTAAGGTTACTTCAACAGGGCCTGCGTAACCCTGGGCACTGGTAACCCCGGTGCTGCCATCTACCTGTACGTTGCTGCCGCCCAAAAGGCCTGCCAAGGCATCGTTTGCACCCAAAATCACTGCCTGGGAGGTAATGGTTGCCCCGGATATAACATCAATATTTTGCCCAGCTGTTAAAGGTGTGGTTTTGCCGATGAAGGTATCGGTAAAGGCCGCCTCTTTTGCCCGGCTGCCAAAACCTTCGGTTTCGGCAAAGGCTTCTCCGCCTACGGAAAAGGCGCTAATATTTCCTTCCCCATCGACGGTAACGGTTACTTCAATAGGGCCTGCATAGCCTTCTACGGTAGCCACAGCAGTTTTGCCGTCCACCTTCACATTTTCGGGGATGTCTCCCTCGCTACCACCAAGGCCGGCTTCATCCATGATAAAAGTAGCCGCCTGGTTTACCCCACGGATAACGGCGTTACTGGTAATGGTGGCACCGGTAATGGCGTCAACATCAGTTTTTAAAGCTACAGGTGCCTGTTTGGCTGTAAATTGATCGGTAAAAGCCGCATCCTTCGCCTTTGCGCCAAGGCCCGGGGTTTCTTCAAATTTGCTTCCCCCTACGGTAATACCGGTAATTTGGCCTTCCAGGTCCATTCCCACAATGGTTTCTACATCGCCGGCATAACCGGTGGTGGTACTTTGGGCAATATAGCCAACGGGCTGGCCATCGGCAACGCCTAAAAAAGCATTATCGATGTTTTGTGCCCCCTGTGTATCCAGTTCTTCAAAGTAATCCGCAAGGGGTAAAACCTTTTGCCTTGCTTCAACCTTTGCCTGCTCGGCCCGTTTTTCAATGGGCTCTTTTGTTAATAAGTACGTAGCTGAAAGCAAAACAGCCACAACCAAAGCAATAACCGTTAAGACCAACCATCCTGGTAATTTTTTTCTTTCTTGGTTTTGCATGAAGCCTTCTCCTCCTAAATGTTCACTGCTGTTATAATCAGTAATAATGTATCATTTTTAACAAAAATCTTCAAGATGTATATTGTATAAATCCAAGGACTAAACTGCTGTTATTTAAAAAATATACTAAAGTCTGTTTTTTGTTAAAAAACAAAGGTGCATCAAAGCACCTTTGTTTTACATAATATGTAACTGTTTGAATGTTTTACAGCTCTTCCCTTACCGGGTACTTGGGCCTTGGGGTATAGTGGGTATGAAGGAGTTGGTGAGCCAAGTGTCCGTTGGGCTTACCTAAAAAACTCTTATAGGCCTCCAGCACTTCATGGTTTTCGTGGCTTTTACGCAGGGGTTTGTTCATATCCTGGGCGTATAAACCCTTGGCCCTTAAGACCCTGGGATCCTCCACCATTCTATCCTGGGCAGAAATAACTGGTTGACCGCCGCCGGTAACACAACCGCCGGGGCAAGCCATCACTTCTATAAAGTGATATTGCTTTTCGCCCTTTTGAATCATTTTTAAAAGCTTTGAGGCGTTAGCCGTGCCGTTCACTACCGCCACAGCCACCTGCAAATTTCCTACGGAAATAACAGCTTCTTTAATTCCTCGAATACCCCGAACCTCATCAAATTCAACCTTGCCCAGTTCCTCGCCTGTAATCATATAGTAGGCTGTACGCAGGGCTGCTTCCATCACCCCTCCAGTAGCACCAAAGATAACGGCGGCTCCGGAGCTTTCACCCAGGAGGCTGTCAAACTCGCTATCTTCCAAATTAGCAAAATCAATGCCCGCCTCTTTAATCATCCTCGCCAGTTCACGGGTTGTTACCACCGCGTCAACGTCCGGATAGCCTGTTCCGCTCATCTCGGGCCTGTCAGCTTCAAATTTTTTAGCTGTACAGGGCATAATAGACACAACTTTTATCGTTTCAGGCTTAATGTTGGCTCGCTGGGCATAATAGCTTTTAATTAAGGCCCCCAGCATTTGATGAGGTGATTTACAGGAGGATAGGTTAGGAATAAATTCCGGGAAGTAATGTTCGCAAAATTTGACCCACCCGGGGGAGCAAGAGGTCATCATGGGCAAAACCCCATCGCCGGTAATTCTGGAAACCAGCTCCGTAGCCTCTTCCATAATGGTAAAGTCCGCTCCACAGTCTGTATCAAATACTCTATTAAACCCTAGTCTTTTTAATGCGGTTACCAGCTTGCCTGTTACGTCTGTGCCAATGGGCAAGCCAAATTCTTCGCCCAAAGCCACGCGAATGGAGGGGGCAGGCTGAACGACCACATGCTTATTATCATCTGCCAACAATTCCCATACCAGGCCTGTTTCATCCTTTTCCTGCAAGGCGCCCACAGGGCATGCTGCTATACACTGGCCACAGTTAATACAAGCCGTTTGGCTTAATTTTAAATCCCAAGGGGATTCAATGCTTGTTTCAAATCCTCGCTTCACTGCCCCAATAACACCTACATTCTGCTGCTGGCTGCAGGCTGCCACACAGCGTCTGCACAGGATGCATTTATTATTATCCCGTACAACACTTGGCGAAAAGTCATCAACGGCATATTCAATCCGCTTGCCGTCAAAGCGCCCAGTGTCTTCAATGCCCAGCTCCCGGCACAATTGCTGTAATTCGCAGTTTTGACTGCGAGAGCAGGTGAGGCACTTTTTATCATGGGTGCTTAAAATCAGCTCTACATTTACCTTGCGGGCAACACGAACTTTGGGGGTGTTTGTTTTAACTACCATTCCTTCTGCCACGGGTAGCACGCAGGATGCCTGAAGGGCCCTGCCCCCTGTATCCACCACGCATACCCGGCATGCGCCAATCGCGTTAAGCCCTTTTAAAAAGCAAAGGGTGGGAATTTTGATGTTTGCTGCCCGGGCGGCTTCCAACACGGTGGTGCCTTCCCTTACCTGTACCTGCACACCATCTATTGTTAACGTTACAAGGTTCGCCATTGATTATTCCTCCTGCTTTATGCTTAAATCTTTTCAATTGCGCCAAAACGGCATTTTTCCATACATACGCCGCATTTAATGCACTTTTCAATGTCAATAAGATGCTTGCCCCGTACTTCTCCGGTAATGGCATCTGCCGGGCAATTTTTAGCACAAAGGGTACAGCCCCGGCACTGGTCGTTAATAACATATTGAAGCAGGGCCTGGCACTGATGGGCAGGGCATTGCTTATCGTAAATGTGGGCTTCATATTCATTCCTAAAGAATTTCAAGGTTGAAAGTACTGGGTTAGGTGCCGTTTGGCCCAACCCGCACAAGGCAGTTGCGCTGATGTTCTCGGCCAGCACTTCCAGGGTTTCAATATCCCCTGCCCTGCCCTTGCCCTGGGTAATTCGCTCCAGTATTTCCAGCATCCGCCGGGTGCCAATTCTGCAAGGGGTGCACTTGCCGCAGCTTTCATCAACGGTAAAGTCAAGGAAGAACCTAGCAATGTCGACCATACAGTTGTCTTCATCCATCACAATCATCCCGCCGGAGCCCATCATGGAGCCGATTTCAATCAGGGTATCGTACTCAATGGCAATGTCCAGGTGGTCTTGGGGAATACACCCCCCAGAGGGGCCCCCGGTTTGCACCGCCTTAAACTTTTTGCCATTAGGGATACCGCCGCCAATATCATAAATTATTTCTTTTAAAGGGGTCCCCATAGGCACTTCAACCAAACCTGTGTTTGCAATTTTGCCCCCAAGGGCAAAAACCTTGGTTCCCTTTGATTTTTCAGCCCCAATGGCTGCGAACCAGTCGGAACCTTTTAAAATAATTTGCGGTATATTGGCATAGGTTTCAACGTTGTTAAGCAGGGTAGGCTTTCCAAAAAGCCCCCGAACCGCCGGAAAAGGCGGCCGTGGCCGGGGCTCTCCCCGCCGGCCTTCCACCGATGCGATTAGGGCTGTTTCCTCGCCGCATACGAAGGCCCCTGCCCCCAAGCGAATATGCATATTAAAAGAAAAATCACTGCCGAAGATTCCCTCGCCCAATAGGCCATATTCTTTGGCCTCATCAATGGCAATGGCCAGCCGCTTAACGGCAATAGGGTACTCGGCCCGTACGTACACATAACCGTTTTGGGCCCCAACTGCATAGCCGGCAATGGCCATGGCTTCAATAACGCTATGGGGATCTCCTTCTAAAATAGACCTATCCATAAAGGCCCCCGGATCGCCCTCGTCGGCATTGCAGGCAACAAATTTTTCATCGGCCTCGCTGTTGGCGGTAAACTGCCATTTTAAGCCTGTGGAAAACCCGCCGCCCCCCCGGCCCCGAAGGCCGCTTTGCTTGATTTGGTCAATCACCTGCTGGGGGGTCATTTCGGTAAGGGCCTTGCCCAGAGCCTGGTAGCCATTAAAGGCAATATACTCGTCAATATTTTCAGGGTCGATAACACCGCAGTTGCGAAGAGCAATGCGTTTTTGATTTTTATAAAAGCCAATTTCATCAAGGGATTTAGCAATACCTTCTTTGGCATGGTCTTTTTCTTTATAGATGAGCCGGTCTACCCTGCGGCCCTTGAGCAGGTGCTCCTGCACAATTTCTGCCACGTCTTCTTTTTGTACATGGCTGTAGAAGGTTCCTTCCGGGTAAACAATTACAATGGGGCCTGCTTCGCAAAGGCCAAAGCAGCCTGTACGAATCACTTTTACTTCTTTTTCCAGACCGAATTCACGAATAGACGCTTCCAGCCCGGTTAACAAATGGTTAGATCCTGAAGAAGTACATCCAGTACCTCCGCACACTAGCACATGAGAACGGTACAGTTCCATAGGGCATCCTCCTTGATTCTTTTTCCTCTTATTCTTCGTAGGCGCCAATCAGGTATTCCGCTACCGGATTGCCATTGGCCAAATGTTCATGCACAATTCTGCCCACCGCCTCAGGGGTAACCTTTACATAGGTAACCTTCTGTTCTCCGGGAAGGTAAACATCAACCATCGGCTCCAGCTTACACATGCCTACACAGCCTGTTTGGGTCACGTTTACGTCCTGTATGCCCCGTTTGCTCAACTCTTCCAAAAAGGCCATCATCACCGGTCGGGCACCGGCGGCAATACCACAAGTGGCCATGCCTACTACAACCCGGGCCTTTGTTTTTTCATCTTTGCGAAGGCTTACTTGCGAAAGGGTTTTTTCGCGGATGGCCTGTAATTCTTCCAATGTTTTCATTTAGCTGCTCCTTACTTTTGTGTTGTCAGTTCCTCGTTGATGCTCTGCTCTATCCATAGCAGCACATCCGGGGTATTTATGGGCACTTCCTGCAAAATAGCCTTTACCTCTTTGGTGCTGAACACCACTTGTTTATTGGGGCTTTTATAGGAAAAAACAAACTCGCATCGGGTGGGATAAGACAGACAAAGGGCTGCCATCGTTTGCCCCATATTGCCCAAGGGAATACAGTCAATATGATTTGTATTAAACATGGCTCGAAGGCTTGTCCCCAACCCCTTGGTGCTTGCAAGTTCTATTCCACCGCCGCACCGTCGCGCATTTTCGTGCAACATAGGGATGCCAAGGCCTATGGAACGGGTGGTTCTGGTGGTAAAAAAAGGATTTTTGACCCTGTCCACCATTTCACGGTCCATCCCTTCGCCATTATCGCTGATGGTCAACTCCATCCACCCATCTTCTTTTAGGTTTATTGAAAGGGTGACCAAGGTGCTTTGAGCCTCAACGCTGTTTTGCACAATATCTAACATGTGCAGGGAAAGATCACGCATGTCCTTCTCTATATTTTTCTATAATGCCGGGGATATCCTCCGGTGTTAGTCTTCCATAAACTTTGTCATTTATCATCATTACCGGTGCCAGGCCGCAGGCCCCTAAGCAGCGAGTGGCTTCCAGGGTAAAGCGATGGTCCGGGGTAGTATCGCCAACGGGCACTCCCAACTCTTGCGAAAGCTTGTCGAGCACCTGCTGAGCCCCTTTTACGTAGCAGGCTGTGCCCATGCACACACCAATAACGTATTTACCCCTTGGTTTTAATGAAAATTGGGAATAAAAGGTGGCTACCCCATATACTTCACTTAATGTGGTTTCCAGTCCATCGGCGATGATTTCCTGCACGTCCATGGGAACATAGCCAAAAATTCCCTGAGCTTCCTGTAACACAGGCATCAGCGCCCCCGGCTCACCTTTGTGCTTTTTGATTACCTCATGAAGCTGTTCATACTTTTGCCCATCCGTCACAAAAATACCTCCTTTTTTCTGCAAATCGAAAGATGCAGATCGTTTATATTTTATCATACTTTGAAGTAAAAAGAAACTCTTTCACAATAATATTATCTCCTATTTATTAGCTCTTTATATAATAGGCCTTCAAGTGAGAAAACACATCCTCCTTCTTATCATTTTGGCCATAAAGATCAATAAAAAAACACGCCTCTAAAATGTCCCCCAGCTGGTGGGCATCCGACGCGTGCAATACTTTTCGATTTTTTAAAATAGCAGGATCAACAGGTAACTTTTTATCCACTTCAAGTAGAGGGAAGGGAATGTTTGGGGGCAAAAAGCCCAGGTTTTGTAAAAGACCGTAGCTGCCCCTATTGATATGGGCAGGTACATAAACGCCCCCATAGGCTAAAACTGCTGTGATAACTTCTTCCAGCCCAAGATCTGTTGCCCCGATTAAAAGAGCTTCCTCCCTGCCGGCAATACGATGGTTTTCGTCAACAATCAACTGGCTGCCAAAAATTTCAGGCCTATTTTTGATTTGGGGCAGGTGCCCTTTGATAAAATCCCCAAAGGCCATGGCTTTTGAAAGGCTAACAAAATAGGCAAGGATGTGCACCTCTTCTTTGGTGGTCACTTCCATACCCGGCACTAACTCAAGGCAAAACTCATCCGCCGCTTTTTTTGCGCTTAGCAAGTTGGCAGTACTGTTATGGTCGGTAATGGCAATAGCCTGCAAGCCTTTAAGCTTTGCCATGGCACAAATATTATAGGGCAGCATATCCTCCTGGGCACAGGGCGACAGGCAGGAATGAATGTGTAAGTCCACATAAGCCCGCATATTATATGGTTCCTGGTATCAAACCCTTCTCGCCCATTTTAACGCAAATATCATAGGCAGACAAGGGTGTGTAAATAAGGGCAACCCCTTCCGCCTTGGCTTTTTCAAGCACAGGGGGATCAAGGGTTATATTTTCGGCTAAAATAACACAGGCCATTTCAATTAAAGCTGCAACGGCAATCACATTTAAGTGGTTTTGTACGGTAATCCAGGCCATGTCCTTTTTACCATTGCCCATTACAAGGCTTAATAAATCCGACACGTAGCCGCTTTTAACTTGTTTGCTTTCATCAAAACCTTCCCAAGGGAAAGAACCGTGAAGTAATTCTTTAAGGGTTAAAACCGTCATACCTGCATCTCCCCATCTCATGGAATGATTCGATCATCTAGTAGGTCCATGACTTTTAAGGCTGGTCATTAAAATCTGCATCTCCCAAAAAAAAATGCATTATAACTCTGGTTTCCCCGCCTTCTTCGCTTGTAATTTCAAACTGTGAAGCGTTTTTTTGCATGTTGGGCAAACCCATGCCTGCCCCAAAGCCAAAATCCCTGGCTTCGTCAGTGGCGGTAGAAAAGCCGGAGCGCATGGCCTCCCGCACATCTTTAATGCCCGGGCCAAGATCCGTTGACATAAGGGTAATCTTTTCCCCGTCAATGGTTAGCTGCAAGCTGCCTCCCAGGCTGTGAATAACCAGGTTCAACTCCGCCTCGTAGGAGGCAACGGATATTCTTCTCAACATGGCCGATGATAAATTTAGTTCCCGCAGGGTTTTTTTAATGCTGGCCGAGGCTTCTCCCGCTCGCTGATAATCTTTTGCATAAACTTGAAAGGTTTGCGTTGTTAAAGGCATCTCCCTTGTCAAAACATTCCCTCCTTATCGTTATCGTTCCCCATAATTTGCCATCTTTAGTCGTCTTCTCTCTCTTCAGTACCAGGAAGCCCCAGTTTATATAGCTTTCCACAGGCAGTATAGGTTGTTAAATCACTGCCCAAAACAACCAGGTTAAGCCTTCGGGCCTCTTCTAATATTTCTTTTGAAGGCTCTTTGCCTCTGGCAAAGAGCACGCAGACAATATCCAGCATTTCTGCCGTACGGATAACGTGGTGATTGGTAAGCCCCGTAATTAAAACGGTTTTTTCTTTTACAAAGGCCAGTACGTCGCTCATTAAATCTGCCCCGCAGGCACTTAATATCTGTCGATCCATTTGATCCTGCCCTACCAAAACCCGCGCACCCAAGGCCCTTACAATATCACGTACTACCATTTTTTTACAATCACTCCAGCTTTTTGTCCCTGTATTGAAAGGTTGTTGTTACTATGTTAGGATAACATGTATACATCAATTTGAAAAGAGGGTTGCCCATGCGCTACCATATTGACACCATTCCCCTGTGGGATGCAATAAAAATAGAAGGGGAGTGTACCCTTTGCGCCTTACGCAGAAAAACTGAACTGGCCGATATCGAACGATTTCTAGGTGCCTCGGTCATGGAACCGGACAGCCGGATGCAGGTGAATAAAAAAGGGTTTTGCCAAAAACACCAGCAAATGCTCTTTGCCGAAAAAAACCGCCTGGGTTTGGCTTTATTAATGGATTCTCATATAAAAGAACTGGAAATAAAGGTAAATAGCTTGCTTGATAAAGCCGCTCAAAGCGCCAAAGAAGGAGCCGGTTCCTCTGCTTTAAGACGGATGGTAGCCGGTAAAAACGCACAGGCAAACAAGGAGGTTTTGGATAAAGCCCAAGGCCTTGAAACCCTTACTGCCAGTTGCATCCTTTGTGACAGTTTAAACAATAATATGGATCGCTATGTCTATACCTTTTTCCACCTTTGGCAAAAGGAAAGCACCTTTAAAGAAGCGGTAAAAAACAGCAAGGGTTTTTGCCTGCCCGATGCCAGCAGGCTTTTGGCTGTTGGTGCCGAAAAACTAACGGGTGAAACCCTTTTTGATTTTGTAACCGTTATGCAACAGCTGTTAGAAAAAAACTTAAAGCGCTTGGAAGAAGAGCTTGAATGGTTTACTTTAAAGTTTGATTACCGCAACAAAGAAAAATCCTGGGGCAATTCAAAGGATGCCCTGGAGCGAACCATTAACAAACTGCGGGGCTGGTGTGTGGGCGAAGAGCCAAACCCCAAGGCTTAATCCTGATTTTGCCCCTCTTCTTGGTCTTTTCGGGGATAGCGCTCCAGTAGCACCTTGGCTTCCCCTATCATTTGAAGGGAAAAATCATCCGGATATCCTTCCTGATACACAATGCGCTTGATACCTGCGTTAATAATCATTTTCGCACAAACCGAGCAGGGCTGATGGGTACAATATAGGGTAGCCCCTTCAATCGGCACGCCAATTTTAGCCGCTTGAATAATGGCATTTTGCTCTGCATGAATGGCATAGCATAACTCCGCCCTTTGGCCCGAGGGAATACCCAGTTTGCGGCGCATGCACTCCCCCCGCTCCATACAGGTTTTAAGCCCCGAAGGAGCCCCGTTGTAGCCAGTGGTCATAATCCGCTTGTCCTTTACAATCACTGCTCCAATGCTTCTGTTTGGCATAAAGCAGCTGCTCCAACCGGCAATAACGTGCGCCAGCTCCATAAACCGATGATCCCATTTATCCATTGATTTCACCATCATTTCCATTTTCTATCTATATGAATTTTATTATACGATTAAGCTTTTTTCCTGTCAACAAAACCTTAGGGAAAACCGCATAAAAAAAGGGCGATGAAGGGCAAGGAATTTTTCGAAAAACAAAAAATAGCACAGAAGCAGCCCCGCCATTTCGAGCATTTTTGATGATATTTTACGTAAATAGAGCCCCACCCATTGTGCCCAGCTTGAGCGGTATTGACCTTGCTTTGCGCAATTTAAAGGATTTGATTTTATGCACCAAGGCCACCGGAACCGGTTAAAAGAACGATTTATAAAAGAAGGCTTGACCTCCTTTGCCCCCCATGAGGTTCTTGAGCTTCTGCTTTTTTATACCATTCCCCAAAGGGATGTAAACCCCCTGGCCCACGAATTGCTAAACCGCTTTGGGTCTTTGGAGGGCGTTTTTTCTGCCAGCAAAAATGCCTTGATGGGCGTAAAAGGCATTGGAGAGCAGTCGGCCACCTTTATCAGCCTATGGCTTCCCCTTTTTGAATACTATCAGCTGAGTAAGTTGGGTAAAAGGCCCAGTTTCTCAAACCGAAAGGTGCTTCAAAGCTTTTGCCTTGCCCTGTTAAATGAAAAAAAAGAGGAGACTTTTTATGCAATCGCTTTAGACGGGCAGATGAATTTAATTCAAGCTGTACCCCTTGCCAAAGGCAGCAGCGCCCAGGTGAGTCTATCCGTGCGCAATGTGGTCCAAATTGCCCTAAGCACCGGTGCCCATAGCCTGGCCCTTTGTCATAACCACCCAGGGGGCACATTAGCCCCTTCCCAGGCGGATATAAAAAGCACACATGCCCTTCACACCCTTCTTGAAGCCCTGGACATTCACCTTATCGACCATATTATTGTTGCCGGCGGTCAGGCACTAAGCATCAACACTTATGAGCAGGAGGCCCTCCACCGTTGAAAAAATTATTAATCATGATACTAAAATGGATTACTTTTTTAATTACCCTTGGCGTAATTGCCTTTGTTATTTTGCTTATTTCTATTTTTATAAAGCAGGGCAATACCGCTCCCCTGACCAAGGCCCCGGAAGCCATCATTGTGCTGGGCGCTCAGGTTAAGGCTGATGGAAGCTTATCTGTTCAGCTGGAAGATCGGCTGACAGGTGCCCTTAAAGTGTATGAACGCTACCCTGATGCCCTTATTTTTACCTGCGGCGGTCAAGGCAGCGATGAACCTGCTCCCGAAGGTGCGGTAATGAAAGAGTGGCTTATAACGCAAGGCGTTCATCCTGATCAAATCATTTCCGAAACCCATTCTAAAAACACCTATGAAAACATCAAAAATACCGCCGCGCTAATTGAAGAGATGAATGTAAACATTAAAGAAATCTGCCTGGTTACCAGTGACTATCATCTGCCCAGGGCCATGGCCCTGGCGAAGGATTTTGGTTTTAAGCCCCAGGGCATAGGAACCAAAACATTGCCTGAATACTGGATTAAAAACTATCTGCGCGAAACCCTTTCTTGGGGGAAATATTACACACAAAAATATTTAAACTGGCCAAAAGCGGGGTTATAATATGCTTAGTAAAAACACCTTTATCGATCAACTTCTCTCCCTTTCTGCCCGTATGCCCATACCCTTAACGGTTGCCCAAGGGGAAGCTTTTTACCGCTATCACCAGCTTTTGTTAACCTACAACAAGGTGATGGATTTAACAAACGTAACCAACGAAGACGAAATGATTGTAAGGCATTATTTAGATTCCCTATCCCTGTTTAATTTTTCAAGGGCCTTTGAGAACCGGAAAAGCGCAAGCCTGATTGATGTGGGGACAGGGGCGGGATTACCCGGTATACCCCTGGCTATTGTGCTGCCCCAATGGCATATTGTTTTATTGGATGCCCAGAAAAAGCGGGTAGATTTTTTACAGCGGGTTATAGATGACCTTGGTCTTGATCATACCAAGGTCATTCATGGCCGGGCAGAAGACTTTGCTCATAATCCAACCTACCGTGAAGTCTTTACCCTTTCTACAGCCAGGGCTGTGGCCCCTTTGCCTGTACTGCTTGAATACCTGCTCCCCTTTACCCAAATTGGCGGCTATGCCCTGGCCCTAAAAGGGCCCAAGGCCAAGGAAGAAGCAGCCCTAAGCCTGGAAGCAGCCAAAACCCTTGGAGGGAAGCTATACCCCCTTTTACCCGTTACCCTGCCCCAGGCCGACTACAGCCCAGTGATTGCTCCTTGTGAAAAAAAGGAAGGGACCCCTTTAAAGTACCCGCGCAAAGCGGGTATTCCAACCAAGCGGCCCCTGTAAACACTGGCCTTATGCTTTGCAAGAGCTTACTCAGCAGATAATCGAAAATAAGAACCCCCCTGAACTGGTAATCGTTCAGGGGGTAAGTTCGTTTTTTGGCTTTGATTAGGGCTCGGCCTTTGTACCTATAATTAGTACATGCCGCCCATACCGTTCATGCCGCCGCCTGCAGGCATGGGTGCTTCAGGTTCGGGAATATCGGCCACCAAGGATTCGGTGGTTAAAATCAGTGCAGCTACGCTGGCAGCGTTTTGAATAGCAGAACGGGTTACCTTGGTGGGGTCAATAATCCCACGTTCAATCATATCAACATACTCGGCCTTTTGGGCATCGTAACCATAACCCATTTTGTGGGCATTTTTAATATTTTCTACAATTACGCTGCCTTCAACACCAGCATTTTCCGCAATCTGGCGCAGGGGTTCTTCTAAAGCCCGAAGAACAATTTGCACCCCTGTTTTGCTATCGCCAGCAAACTTGCTCAGCTCCTGTTGAACATTGGTTAACACGTTTAACAAAGCGATGCCGCCGCCAGGTACAATACCTTCCTCCACGGCAGAACGAGTCGCAGCCAGGGCATCTTCGATACGCAGTTTCCGTTCTTTCATTTCAACTTCGGTTGCGGCACCTACTTTGATCACCGCTACACCGCCGGCCAATTTGGCCAGGCGCTCTTGAAGTTTTTCTTTATCATAGTCGCTGGTTGTATCAGCGATTTGGGTTTTAATGCTGCTAATTCTGGCCTGAATGGCTTCTTTCCCGCCGGCCCCTTCCACAATGGTGGTGTTGTCCTTGTCCACCTTCACCTGGCGGGCAGTGCCCAGCATGTCCATGGTAGTATCTTTCAGTTCAAGGCCAATTTCTTCGCTGATGACACGGCCGCCGGTTAAAACAGCAATGTCCTCCAGCATTTCTTTGCGCCGGTCGCCAAAACCGGGAGCTTTAACGGCAACACAGGTAAAGGTACCCCGCAATTTATTTACAACCAAGGTTGCAAGGGCTTCTCCCTCAACATCTTCGGCAATAATCAGCAGTTTTTTGCCTGCCTGAACCACTTGCTCTAAAATAGGTAAAATTTCCTGGATGTTGGAGATTTTTTTATCAGTAATCAAAATCAAAGGGGATTCCAGATTTGCTTCCATTTTATCCGTATCGGTTACCATGTAAGCAGAGGCATAGCCCCGGTCAAACTGCATGCCTTCAACAATGCTCATTTCTGTTTTTAAAGTGCTGCTTTCTTCAACGGTAATCACCCCGTCGTTGCCTACAGTTTCCATTGCATCGCTAATTAAGGTGCCAATGGTGTCATCCCCTGCAGAAATGGCGGCTACTTGGGCAATGGCTTGTTTGCCGCTAATGGGGCGGCTTAAGGTTTTTAAGCCTTCTACAGCGGCTTCAACCCCGGCTTCAATGCCTTTTTTAAGGCCCATGGGGTTAGCGCCGGCAGCAAGGTTTTTAAGGCCTTCCCGCACAATGGCCTGGGCCAGCAAGGCAGCGGTGGTGGTTCCGTCTCCTGCTACGTCATTGGTTTTGGTAGAAACTTCCTTTAAAAGCTGAGCACCCATGTTTTCAAAGGGATCTTCAATTTCAATCTCTTTGGCAATGGTTACACCATCGTTTGTAATTAAGGGGGAGCCGAATTTTTTATCTAAAACCACATTGCGCCCTTTAGGCCCTAAGGTGATTTTAACGGTGTTTACCAGGGTATTGATCCCTTTTTCTAATGCACGGCGAGCTTCTTCGCCATAAATAATTTGTTTTGCCATGTTACTTCCTCCATCTATTTTTAAAGTGTGAAAAAAATTTTCTTGTGCCTTAAATTATTCAACAACGGCCAAAATATCACTTTGGCGAACGATAATTAAATCTTTGCCGTCAATTTTAACTTCTGTTCCGGCATACTTGCTGTAAATAACCTTTTGCCCAACCTCAACGTGCATTTGAATTTCTTTTCCGTCTACTACGCCTCCAGGGCCAACAGCCAGTACCTCGGCCATTTGAGGTTTTTCCTTTGCTGAACCGGGCAACACAATACCACTTTTGGTGGTTTCTTCTGTTTCTACATTTTTAATGACTACGCGATCTGCCAATGGTTTAACGTTCATAATACGTCCTCCTTTATTTTTATGTTGTTAGCACTCAGCAACTGCGAGTGCTAACACTTCATTGGTAGTGTACGCTATTTTGCTTAAAAAGGCAAGCCTTTCCTTTGACTTTTTTCCATTATTCACACTTTTTTCATTTTTGGCCCGCCACGGACTCCATTGGTTTTTCTATGATATAATGAAAGAGTGATAATCATATGAAAAAGGACTGTTGGTAATCGAAAACTCTTTTGCGTTTGCTTTATTAAACTGGTATAAAACCCACCAGCGTACCCTCCCCTGGCGCATTAGCAAAAACCCGTATCATATTTGGGTGTCTGAAATTATGCTGCAGCAAACCCGGGTAGATACGGTTATTCCCTACTATAACCATTTTTTGGCCGCCTTGCCGGATGTCGCCTCCCTGGCAGCCGTTCAAGAGGAGACCTTGCTTAAATTATGGGAAGGCCTTGGCTATTATTCACGGGTACGCAACATGCAAAAGGCTGCCAAAATACTAATGAAGGACTACGGCGGCCAGATGCCCCCTTCGTTTTCTCAGCTGCAAAAACTGCCCGGCATTGGGCCCTATACAGCCGGTGCCATTGCCAGCATCGCTTTCGCCCTTCCGGTGCCGGCAGTAGACGGCAATGTATTGCGGGTGTTTAGCAGGCTTTATGAAATTGAAGAGGACATTTCCTTTGCCTCAACCAAAAAAACAGTATTTGAGCTGGTTGCGCAAAACATCAGCACCGATAATCCAGGAGATTTTAATCAGGCCTTGATGGATCTTGGCTCAACCCTTTGCACCCCTATTTCCCCTAAGTGTCATGCCTGCCCTCTAAGGGATCTTTGCCAAGGCTTCCTGTCTGCTTCTCAAGAGCGCTACCCTATAAAGCTGCCCAAGCCTGCCCCTCGGCTGGTTCCCGTAACCCTTGGCCTTTTTTTTGACGAAGAGAAAGTCCTTGTTCAAAAGCGGAGTGAAAATTTGTTAAAAGGCCTGTGGGTTTTCCCTCTGGTAGAAGGGGATGACAGCCAAGAGGTTCTGATTGAAAGTCGCACACCCGCTATATGCCCGGAGGAATATGAAGCCCTAGGACTCCTTGGCCAAGCCAGGCATGTTTTCACCCACAAAATTTGGGAAATGAACATCTACGGTTTTAGAATAACAAAGCCTTCGCCTAGTTTTGAAGGCAGCTGGGTTTCCTTAGCCGAATTGTATAGACTGCCCATGCCAACAGCTGTGAAAAAGGCAAAGGAGCTGGCGAAAGGGTATTTAACCAACCAGCGCGCTTAACAAAGCCTTATTACCACCTAGAAACCGATTTGCATTTGTCTTATAAAAATCACTTTTAATATGTATGCTTTTATAAAAATGAATTGACCTGCATCCTGCAACTTCTTCTCAAAGGAAAATGGCCCTTTCTCCCTTTGTTTCTTGGCCATTCATAAGGCGGCAAAACCCAGCAACGTATATTGCTGGGTTTTATAAATAGATAGCCTTATTAAAAGCCCTCAAACCATGATACTATAAGGCAGCCATTCCACAAAGGGAATTTTCCTTTATTAGCCGGTCAGCTCCTTGCTTCTACTTTCCCCTTTAGGCACGTCTTTCTCTTTCATTTCGAGGACGTAATAAAGCACTGACTTCGAAGTGTTTTGTTTGATCATTGATGCCGGTAAGGCTCCGCTCATTCCCTTGTTTACGCAGTTCCAAGGTTACTCTTTCTTCAGGTCGAATTTCCGCATCATAATTAATACAAAAAAAATCCATTACCTGGTTCTTTAACTCCTGGGTCCCTAGCATATTACAAAACCAGCTCATGTACCTGGTGTTGTTCACATGAAAATTTACATCAATATCCTCATAAAGAGGCTGATAATCTACAGTTTTTTTGTGTTCATCCCCAAGGATTTTAGTAGGCGAAGGCAGCCCCATAGGTGCCACTATATCCCTGTTATCGGGCATGAGGGCAGCAATATCACCGGGAGGAACCATTTTACGGCTGTTGATATCAAGCAAGGCCCAAATGGTTGATGCCCTGCCTAAAGCCTCCCCTTGGGACGTTAAAAACTCAAAGTAGCGGGGAAAGAACCAGCGGCGAATTTCCTTTGGAAAGGTGCTGACAATCACCTCTTCCTCCGCCACAGGGTAGCGCTTCATTTGTACTTCAATGCGGGTAATAACCCAAACGATGTTTTTTTCCATCATAGTATCTCTGCCGCAATGAAGCAGCATGGAATGGGCACCAGCTATTTCCTGCATGGTTTCTAAAATCGCACTAGGCCGCCAACAACCTGAAAAATCACAGGCAGAATAGGGCAGCTGGATTTTCCACTCAAGTTTTTTCATTTTACCCCTCCTTGTTTTCCCCTGTTATTATAGCCCTTTGCCCATTTTTTGTCTATTTATTTGCTAGCATGTAAAGCAAAAGTATGTATAAAAGGCAATACAGCGGCTCCTGATCCTCTTTTAAAGTTAAGCCGGCTGCAGCTGCTCTCCTGCCAGTTTTATCTACAAGTGTAAAATATAAAATGATCCGCTATTGGACCACAACCTTCAGTGGTCCTTTTCAAAGATGAATCAAAGCCGCCGGAAAAATCCGGCGGCTTTATTTGCTACAAAAAAATTA
>CAYFQH010000044.1:0-16730 GCA_964345215.1 uncultured Oscillospiraceae bacterium
TTTCCTTTGGCAGGCTCTACTTTCTTTACACTAAACCAAAAAACCTCATCCCATTCCCAGGGCTTTTTCTTGCCTGATAAAAGAAAAAATGTGACCTTTTTACTTGCTTTTGGCAATATATGCCTACTTGCTTTCAAGGTGCACAATTTTTTAGATATATTAGATGAAGATATTAAAATCAAAAATTGAAACCCTATAGAGATACCGTGGAAAGGGAGGCAGTGCAGGGGCAAGGGGTTTTTTGAAAGCAAGAAAAAACACAGGAAAAGCCCCGTTAATTCCAGCACTTTTCACGATGGTTTGCACAGGTTTGCATAAAAAGGACCGCCCTTGATTGCGCCCCCTTGTACGTTGTTGACCTACTTAAATTCAGCCACCACCACCTGCCAGTGGCGTGTAATAACTTGAAGCGGGCGGGCCGTTAAAAAGGTTGTTTCTTCTGTAGGCAGGGTAGCCACCAGGGGGGTCATTTGCAAAAGGGAGCGATACTGTTCTTCCCCAAGGCTAAACCCATCCTTTAAGGTAAGGGTTTGCAAAATATGGGTGTTTTTATCCATCCAGTCAAAAACTTTCCGGCCTTCCAGGGGGTTCACCTCTTTTTTTAACAGCTGGCGGAGCTCTTTTAGATAGTCATCCCCGGGGATGACTTTTATCACGAGCCCTCCTTTTTTTAAGCAGCGCTTAAAAGAAGGATAGTTGGCAGGGGAGAGAATGTTTAAAATTACAGCAAAGGCTTTCGAAGTATAAGGGGGGTTGGCAATATCCCCAACAGAAAAAATGAAGTCAGGATTAAAATGATCTGTAGCCAGGCCGATGCCTTGCTTTGAAAGGTCTATCCCTAAAAAAAGCCTTTGGTCAAAGTGCTTTCCAAGGGCAGCAATATGAGCACCGTCGCCGCAGCCTGCATCCAGTACAGGGCCGGCCGGGGCCTTTTTAAGAATGGAAATCAGCGCCCTGGTGATAGGGGCAAAAAAATCTTGCTCAAATAAATCCCTTCGGGCCTTAAACAAGGCGCTGTTATAAAAATGGTTCTGACCTTGAGGATGAAAGTTGACATAGCCTTTTTTAGCGATATCAAAGGCATGGCCCTTAAGGCATACCAGGCTTTTTTCCTCCGCTTTTAGGTCAAAGGGCTCAAAGCAAAGGGGGCAGCGAAAAAGAGCCAGGTGTTTTTGAAACTGTAATTGTGCAAGGGCAAGTTTGCTGATCAAACAAAGGCCTCCAGTAATAACTTATTACGCATCTTTAGGCTTTTTAGCCTCGCTGATTAAGGTGGTCAGTTCGTCCATAAAGCTGGATACATCGGTAAACTGGCGGTAGACCGAGGCAAAGCGTACATAGGCAATTTGATCTAGTTCCTTTAATTCTTCCATCACCAGTTCCCCTATGAACTTGCTTGGAATTTCCGATTCCATGGTGTTGTAAATTCCTTGTTCCACCTTCGCCACCAAAGCATCAATTTGAATGGCGGAAATGGGCCGTTTTTCGCTGGCGTAGACCACCCCGGAGCGGATTTTTTGGCTGTTAAAAGGTTCCCGGCTATTGTCTTTTTTAATGACCAACAGGGGGGCAACTTCAATTTTTTCGTAGGTTGTAAAACGGCGGTTGCATTTAATACACTCCCGGCGGCGGCGGATGCTGTTTCCGTCTTCTGTAGGCCGGGAGTCGATTACCCTGCTGTCGGGGCAGTTGCAGTATTGGCAGCGCATAGCATCATCTTCTTCCTAAGGGATTATTGTTTTGTCCAAAACCAAAAGGTAAAAGGCATTATTAACAATGATACCATTATACTGAAAGATTGAAAAGAGGTAAAGCCGGGGCAGCGGTAAAACCAGCGCCCCGGCATAGAATAAAAATCATTTTAATGGTGAGGAAACCTCTTTTATTAAACAATTTTTTGCAAAATAGACTTGCCCATTTCATCTTCAAACTGAGAGGTATACAGGTGGTGGTAATAGCCCTTTTGGTGGAGGAGCTGATGGTGGGTGCCGTCTTCCAGTATTTTGCCATCGCGGATGACCAAAATACGGTCGGCCGAGCGGATGGTGGACAGGCGGTGGGCAATAATAAAACTGGTGCGGCCAACTAGCACATTTTGAATGGCCCGTTGAATCATCAATTCCGTTTGGGTATCTACCGATGAGGTGGCCTCATCCAGCACAAACAAGGAAGGATTACAGATGATGGCCCGGGCAAAGGAAATTAGCTGCTTTTGCCCGGTAGACAGGCGGCCGCCCCCTTCCCCTACAGAGCTTTGGTAGCCCTTTTCCAATGTCATAATAAAATCGTGGGCGTAAACCATTTTGGCGGCGGCTTCAATTTCTTCCTGGGTGGCATCGGGCTTGCCATAGGCAATGTTTTCGGCCACTGTGCCGCTAAAGAGCTGGGGCTGCTGCAAAACATAGCCTAAATGGCTTTGAAGCCATAGCTGGCTGCGCTGTTTGTAGTCTACCCCGTCGATGTAAATGGTGCCCCTGGTGGGTTCGTAAAAGCGGCAGACCAAGTTTACAATGGTGCTTTTGCCGCTGCCCGTTTCCCCAACCAGGGCAATGGTTTGGCCGGCTTTAATAGACAGGCTGAAGTCCTCCAGCACCTTTTCGCCCCCCTTATATTCAAAGGAAACCTTATCAAAGGTGATATCCCCGTTAAAGGGAGGCCAGTTTTCTTTTTTGGGATGAAAATTATCGCCAAAAACGTCAATCACTTCCTGGGTATCTATAATGTCCGGCTTTGTATCAAGAAGGCTCATCACCCGTTCCGCCGCCGCCTGGGAGCTTTGCAGTTCTGCAAAAACCCGGGCAAGGCCTCTTACAGGTTCAAAAAACTGAACAGAGTAGGTAACAAACAATTGAAGGGTGCCAAGGGTTAATACACCGAAGAGCACATCGTGCCCCGCCCGGGATAAAACAACGGCAGTGGCGACAGAACTGATGGAAATAACCATGGGTAGCAACAGGGCCGAGAGAGAGGCCGCCCGGATGGAACTTTTTTTCATTTTAGAACAGAGCGTGGTAAACTCCTCTTGGTTCAGCGCTTCCCGCACCAGGGTTTTAGAGGTTTTGGCCCCCATAATCCCCTCGTTAAAGGCGCTGGTAATTTCGCTGTTGGTTTTGCGCACCTGCCGGTAGGACTGTAAAATACGTTTTTGAAACTGCCAGCTAATCACCCCTAATACCGGCAGCACCGCCAGCACAATCAAGGCCAGCTTCCAGTTTAAAACCAGCATTTGTACAGAACAGAATACTAAAAACAGGCAGCCCCATACCAAATCCAGCAGGGACCAGCCAATGGTGTCGGCCAGGCGCTGGGAGTCGGAGGTCATTCGGGTCATTAAAAAGCCAACGGGCATGGTATCGTAATAGGAAAAAGGCAGTTCCTGAAGTTTTTGAAAGCCTTTTTTTCGAATTAAGTAGCATACCCCAACTTCTACCCGGCCGCAGTAGTGCAAAAACAGGTAGATGGCCACCCCTTGCAACAAGGTGCAAAAGGTATAAATGGCTATAAACAAGCCCAGGCCCTGGGTAGTTTTAAAGCCAATAAAGTGGTCAATGGCGTAGCGGGTTAACAAGGGAAAGGTTACATCAAGCAGGGTCGACAGCCCCATAAAAACCATAATCAGCACAAGCTGGGGGTAATAAGGCCTTGCGTGGGAAAGAACTTTTTTCCATAAGGAAAAGTCAAGCCCCTTGGAATAAGTTTGATCTTGCTGGTGATCCATTAGGCATCACCTCCTGTGGTTATCGATTGGGTACCTAAAGGGGTTTGATTGCTGGGAATAGGCTGGTTGGCGGCCATGGTTTGTGTGCCGGAAACAGGCTGCCTGGCAGATTTTTCCTGGCTGAGGGTCATCTCCTCCTCTAAAGAAGTTTGAATGCCGTAAATCTGCCTGTATAAATCAGATGTTTCTAAAAGCGCTTCATGGTTGCCCTGGGCAGAAATATGCCCTTTTTCCAGAACAAAAATGGTGTCAGCAGCGCTTAGGGTGGTTAGCCGGTGGCTGATAATAATGGTGGTAAGCTGGTTGGTTGTATCCTTTAAGGCCTTGCGGATGGCCATGTCGGTTTGAGTATCAACCGCCGAGAGAGAATCGTCAAAAATCAGCACATCACTTTTTTTAAGCAGGGTGCGGGCAATGGCAATGCGCTGTTTTTGCCCGCCGGAGAGGGTAACCCCCCGCTCCCCTACAATGGTATCGTAGCCCTTGACGCTTTCTAAAATAAAGTCGTGGGCACTGGCGATTGTAGCCGCCTTCACAATGGCTTTTTGATCAGGATCTTTAAAGGCGATGCCGATGTTTTGCCCAATGGTTTTGCTGTATAAAAAAGGTTCCTGCAAAATAAGCCCTATCCGGTTGCGCAAGTGAGTTCGGTCAATTTGGCTAATATCCACCCCGCCAATGGTGATCCGCCCCTCCTTGGGGGCGTACAGCCGCTGTAAAAGAGCCACCAAAGTGCTTTTGCCGCTGCCGGTGGGCCCTAAAAGGGCAACGGTTTTACCGGCAGGAATGGTAAAGGACAGGTTATCCAGCACCTTATTGCCTTCCTTATACCAAAAGCTTACATTTTCAAACACAATATCCTGGTCAATGGGGGGGAAGAGGGCGTGGGGCTCTTCGGGCTCCCGTGGGGCGTGGAGGATTTCGTTCAGCCGCTCTATAGATACTTTGGCCTTCCCCGCATCGCTTAAAATGCGGCCCAGCTGGCGGATGGGGAATAAAAGCATACCGATGTAACTTGTAAAGACAAACAGGGTGCCAATGGTAATTTTGCCTTGAATGGCAAAGATGATGCAAATAATTAAAGTAACGGCGCTTTGGCACAGGCTTAATATATCCCCAATGCTCCAATAAAGGGCCAGAGATTCTAAAAGGCGAAAGTTCTTTTTGCGTAAATCCCGGCTGGCGTCATCAAACTTTTCCACTTCCTTTTGCTGCATGCCAAAGGCCCGCACTACCCGCATTCCTGCCAGGTTTTCCTGTAAAACGGTGCTCATGGCTCCCTCGCTTTCGTCGCTTTGGCGAAATTGGCGAATAACCCTTTTGTAAAACAAAAAAGCAAAGGCAAAAAGCGGCGGGATGAGCATAAGGCTGTAGAGGGTGATCTGCACATTGCGGCCAAAAAGAAGGACCAGGGCGATGACGATCATGGCAAGGGTGTTGGTCACCTCCACCAGCTGAACGGCTAAAAAGCGGCGCAGGGTTTCAACATCGCTGGTGCAGCGCTGAATCAAATCCCCTGTTTGGCTGTTTACATGGTAGGAAAAGGGAAGGTGCTGAATATGTTCATACAGTTCGTTGCGCATCCCCTTGGCAATATCTTCGCTGGCCACGGCACTTAACCGGCCCTTGGCATAAGAAAAAAGGCCGTTTATTACGTTAAGCACAACAAGAACCACTCCAACCACCCACAGGTTTTGGCGCAAATAGTCAACAGAGGTAAAAGCAGCAATGGCCTTTTGAATAAATACCGGCAGGGAAGAAGGGGCACTGCCTAAAAGCACGTCGGCAGTTTCAGCCAAAATCAAAGGGGTAATAAAACCGATTAAAACCGTTGCAAGGGTGCTTAAAAGGGCGCCTAGGTAAATCCATTTGTTTTTAAGCAGCAGTTGGGAAAAGATGCTTTTTTCCGTTAATTTCATAGGTCAATACAATCCTTTACAATAAAAAATACCGTTGGCTGTATGAACAGTCAACGGCATAAAACACCTTTACAGCACAAAAGCACAGCTATGCAAATGCACCTTTTAGGAGACTGGGCATACGGGTAGTGTGAAATTGATTTGCGTCAAATGCGATGACAGAATATGCCTGCATATTTTGCTGGATGATCATTTTATTGCTCATGTCACAGTCTCCTTTCTTTTTAAAATCGAATTTTTGTATTGGGCAGCGATGCAGCCAAATATAAGTAACTGAAAATCATTCTATCGGGTTAACAAAACATTGTCAAGGGAAAAAGGAAAATTTGTTTATTTATTGTTTAATTTAACTTGATACTTGTTTAACAAGGCAAAAATGATAAAACGATTTGTTTAATAAATCAAGAAATGATGTTATTTAACAATAATTTTTTTTAATGAGGTGGTTTTGTTAATGGTTATTTTCAATAAAAACAAAATAGCAAGTTTCTTGGTGGTGCTTGTTTTGTGCTTGACTTTTGGGGTTTCGGGTGCTTTAGGGGCCGAGGAAGCGGCAGAAACAGCAGTTTTGGTGAGGCATGTTGACCTGGCTTTGTTAAGCGGCCAGCAGCAAGCAGGGCTTATTAAAGGTGCGCCCAGCCTGAAGGGGGATGGAAACAGTTATGCACCACCTAAGGTGGAGGGCTATGCCTATGTCGGCTATCTTGTTGATAAAATGCCCCAACCGGAGCAGGGGCAGGTGATTGTACGCCATGAAGATACCCCAGGCGCCCTTTTGGAGGAAGAAGTCCTAAGGGACTTGGTAGGCGCAACCTACGAAACAAAAGAAAAAAAATAGCAGGCTATAAGTTAAAAGAAGGGCCTCAAAATCCCAACGGCTTGTTTACCAAAGAAACCATTTATGTACACTATGTGTACGAAGCAGTTATGGGCAAGGTAACAGTAAACTACCGGCATACTGCCGGCGAAACCCTTATGAAGAGCATAACTTTAACCGGCGAGATAGGCACCCGCTACAAGGCCCCTATTGAAGAGATTCCAGGCTACACCCTTTTACAATTAGAAGGAAGTGAGATTGGGGAATTTCATCAGACGGACCAGGAAGTGACCTGTGTATACAAAAGAAAAGCCTCCACCGTTACAGTAAAGTATGTAAACGTAGAGGGTAAAGAAATTGCCCCTTCTGAAACAATATCAAGAACCATTGACAGCCCCTACAAAACCAGTGCCAAAGAAATAGATGGTTACTTACTAGATGGGCAGCCGGATAACGGCGAAGGCCTGTATACCATTGAGCCAATCGAAGTGGTTTACCGCTATAAAGTGGCAAAGGGTAGGGTAACCATTGTTTATGTAGATACAGCCGGCAAGGCGCTGTTAGAACCTATTATAAAAACCGGGGATATAGGCAGTACTTATACGAGCGAGGCAAAAGCCATTAAGGGCTATGTGCTAAAAGAAATACCGGTCAACGTCAATGGCATATTTACAAAAGAGGATATTACCGTTGCCTATATCTATGAAGAAGCACCCCAGAGAACGGTGTTGGTACGTTATATCGATTGGTACAAAAATCAGGTGGCATGGCCAATTGTAAAAACCGGTGATATAGGTGAAAGCTATACAACCCAGCCAGCGGAGGTTCATGGCTATATACTTGATATTACACCAGAGAATGCCGAGGGTGTATTTACCGAAAATGACATTGTGGTTGACGATATCTATGAGGAATTGCCTAAAGGAAAAGTGACTGTAAAGCATATTAATGCCGCCGGAGAAGAACTGCTGGTTACGATGGATGAGGGATACATAGGCGACAAATATACGACCCAGGCTATAAATATTGCTGGATATACCCTACTAGAAACACCCGCCAACGCCAGCGGTGTGTATACAAAAGAAGAAATGATTGTTATTTACCGCTATGACTAATGGCCCAAAGGAAGGGTAAGGGTATAAGATAATCATTTAAGAGAAAACCTGTAGTACCAAGGCATAATACGATAAAAAAGGGGATGTTCTCCCCTTTTTTGCCGTTTGTACCCCCATAAAAGGATGCTTGCATAGATTTTTGGCCTATGATACAATTTAGGGTAGTGTATCATAGGCCAAAGAACTGTTTTTGTTTTTTGACTCGGTACACAGGGCTTAATAGAACACAAAGGGGAGAAAGCCGATGAACATCTTTTTAGATGCCATGGGAGGGGACAATGCCCCAGGGGCGACCGTTCAAGGGGCTTTGGAAGCCCTGGATACACATCAAAACCTTCACATTACCCTGGGGGGAGATGAGGATGCATTAAAGGCGCTGCTAAAGGATGCACCGCCTGAAACAGCAAAGCGCATTACCCTTATTCCAACAGAAGATGAAATAACCAACCACGATGCGCCGGTGATGGCCGTACGGCGCAAAACCAAATCCGCCATTGTTCAGGGGATGATGGCTTTAAAAGAAAACAAGGTCGATGCCTTTGTTTCAGCAGGCTCCACCGGGGCGGTACTGGCCGGGGGCATGTTCCGTTTGGGGCGCATTGAAGGCATTGAACGCCCGGCGCTGGCCCCCCTATTGCCCAACGGCAAGGGCTATTTTTTGTTGATTGACTGCGGTGCCAACGTAGACTCTCAGCCTGAATGGCTGGTTCAGTTTGGCCTGATGGGCGCCGCCTATGTAAAAGGCATGCTGGGCATTGAAAAGCCAAGAGTTGGGCTGATTAACATTGGCGATGAGGCGGAAAAAGGCAATGCCTTAATTAAGCAAACCTACCCCTTAATGGAAAAGGCCCCCTATCATTTTGTAGGCAATGTAGAGGCCAGGTACATTACCGGTGACCAAGCCGATGTACTGGTGGCCGATGGTTTTTCCGGCAACTTGGTGCTCAAGTTTATGGAAGGGGTAGCCGCTACCTTGATGGGCATTATAAAAAAAGAACTAATGGCCGACGCTCGGGGCAAAATTGGCGGGGCCATTGCCAAGCCAGCCTTTAAGCGGGTGGCCAAAACCATGGACTATACCGAGGTGGGGGGGGCGCCCTTGCTTGGGGTGAAGGGCCCGGTGATTAAAGCCCACGGCTCCAGCAACGGGCATGCCATTGCCTGCGCCATTAAACAGGCCATGAACATGGTTGACGGGCAAGTGGTGCCATTGATTACCAGCCAGCTCAAAGAGCAGCTATAAGCATATTAAAAAGTTTTTTTCTGCAAGGCAGTGAAGATTTAAGCCAAGGCAATAGAAATTCCTGTAGCAGTAAAAATAGATTGATCAATCATTCAAGGAGGAAATAACATGACAAATGTATACGAAACAGTGGTACCGCTCATTGCAAAGCAATTAAAAGTAGATGAAAATGCCGTTACCCGCGACTCCCGCCTGGTGGAGGACCTGAAAGCCGACAGCGCCAACATTATGGTAATGATTATGGATTTAGAAGATCAGTTTGGCATTATGGTAGAAGATGAAATGATCGGAAAACTGATCAGCGTTGGCGACATTGTTGACTACATTGAAAAAAGCAAGTAGCCTTTACAGCTGCAAAGCACGTCATAGGTTCGCCTATGGCGTGCCCTGTCTTTTCAGGGAAAAATTGAAAAAAGAAGGAATTGCCGGTGAAAAAACTGATGAAAGAACTGGGCTATTTTTTTGAGGATGAAAAGCTCTTAAAACAAGCCCTGACCCACCCTTCCCTAAACGGAGAAGATAACCAGCGCCTTGAATTTTTGGGAGATGCGGTGTTGGAGTATGCCATTTCCATTCAGCTGTACAACAAGTACAAAAACCTTGACGAGGGCGGCTTGACCCACTTGCGGGCCAACCTGGTGTGCCAAGCGACTCTCGATAAAGTGGCCAAAAAAATATCCCTGGGTCAGCATATATTGCTGAACAAATCCCAAGAGATGGACGGGGGAAGAGAAAACCCCGCCATTGTGTCCGATGCCCTGGAGGCTGTGCTGGGGGCCATTTGTTTAGATGGGGGCATTCAACAGGCCCAGAGGGTGGTTGAGCACTTATATAAGGGTATCAATCCGTCTAAGCGCCACTTGAAGGATGACAAAAGCCAGTTGCAGGAGTGGGTTCAGGCAATGGGGAACCCGGCCCCCGTTTATGAAATTGTTGACGAAAGGGGCCCTGCCCACCAGCGGAATTTTACGGCCCAGGTATGGGTTCAGGGTGAAATGCTGGGTCAGGGAGAAGGCAAGAGCAAGCGGCAGGCCGAGCAGGAAGCGGCACGAAAAGCCCTTGGCAAACTGGGCCATGAGGTGACGGAGGAATAAGATGCGGCTTAAAAAGCTAGAAATATACGGGTTTAAATCCTTTGCCCAAAAAACAGAAATTGTTTTTAACCAGGGCATAACCGGCATTGTGGGGCCAAACGGCAGCGGCAAAAGCAACATTGGCGATGCCATGCGCTGGGTGCTGGGGGAGCAAAGCGCCAAAAGCCTTCGGGGCAGCAAAATGGAAGACGTTATTTTTAACGGTACCCAAAAGCGCAAGCCCATGGCTTATTGCGAAGTATCCCTGGTGTTTGAAAATGAGGACCATTACCTGCCCATTGACTATAACGAGGTGATGGTGACCAGGCGGGTGTACCGCAACGGCGAAAGTGAGTACTACATTAACAAAAACGCCGCCCGGCTTAAGGATATTGTGGATCTTTTTAGGGATACGGGGATTGGCAAGGAAGGGTATTCCATTATCGGCCAGGGGCGAATTGATAACATCCTTTCTCAAAAAAGCGAAGACCGGCGTCAAGTTTTTGAAGAAGCCGCCGGTATTGTTAAGTTTAAAAGCCGCAAGGAAGAGGCGGAGCGCAAGCTCAATAAAACCCTGGACAACCTGTCCCGGGTTGAAGATATTATTGAAGAACTTCACCGCCAGCTGGAGCCCCTTGAAAAACAGGCGAAGGACGCAAAGGCTTATTTAGATTTATCTAAAGAGCTCAAAGGCCTGGACATAAATGTGTTTTTACTGCGCCACGACCAGAGTAAAACAAAAATCAGCGAAATTGAGCAGGCCCTGGAAGGCTTTGAAGCTGTGATTGCCCAAGGGGAAGCCTTGGCCCGGGAAAAAAATAAAGCCAGGGAAGAACTGGAAGGACTGGTTGAAAAGCTGGAAGAGGAGATGGATGCTACCCGGGCCCTGCTTACAGAAAAAACAAACCAGTGGTATGAGCAAACAAACTTACAACAGCGCCTTAGCCAACAGCTGGAGCGCAACGAAGAAAAAAAGCAGGAAATGGAGCAGGCCCTTGCCGCTTTAACCGAAAAAATGCAGCAGTTGGCCCTTCTTGAAAAAGACCAGGAAAAGGCTAGCATGCACCAAGAACAAAAGCAGCAAAAAGCCCTGGAGGCCTTAGAGGTCCTGGAGGAAAACCTGGCTGAAAAACAAGGGGAATTAGAAAAGGTAGAAGAGGAGCTGGAGGCTGAAAAGGCCCGGATGATGGATGCCATGAACCGGGTAAATCGGGCCAAAAACTCCCAGACCAGGCAACTGGCCGTTCTTTCTCAAATGGAACAGCGGCTTTTAGACATTGAACAAGGTTACCAAAAGGCCTTTGAGGAAGTAGAGAGAGCCAAAAACCAGGTTCAAAAGGCAGAGCAGGAGCAGCAGGCCACCCGCCAAACCTTTGAAAACAAAAAGCAAAAAGTGGGCCGTTTAGAGACAGAAACAAAACAGGCTCAGCAAGCCTTGGCCCAGGGAAACCAGCTGCTTTTATCAAAGCAGCAGGATTTGCAGGGGGCCAAGGGGCGCCTTAAACTGCTGGAAGAAATGGCCAGGGATTTTGAAGGCTACTACCATTCGGTTAAAAAGGCCCTCACCTATGCGAAAAAGCAAAATAACCCCAAGGTTCACGGGGTGGTAGCCATGCTGATGAAGGTGCCAAAGGAACTTGAAACAGCTGTTGATATGGTGCTGGGAGCAGCGCTACAAAACATTGTAACCCAGGATGAGTACACCGCCAAAGAACTGGTAAGTTACCTGCGGGACAACAAATTGGGACGGGCTACTTTTTTGCCTTTAAATACCATTAAAGGGCGGGTTTTAACCCCAGGGGAGCGCAGGGCCCTGACGCTGCCCGGTTGCTTGGGTGTTGCCAGCGAGCTGGTAACCTTTGAACCCCAGTACCAGCAGATTATTGAAAACCTGCTGGGCCGAACGGTTATCGCCAAAGATTTGGATGCGGGGATTGCCATTATGCGCGCAGGGGGCCAAAGTTTTAGGCTTGTTACCTTAAATGGGGATGTTATGCACTCGGGAGGCTCGATTACCGGGGGCTCAATTCAATCTAAAATGACCAACCTCTTAGGCCGGGAACGGGAAATAGCAGAACTGGCCCGGAGTATAAAAGAAAAGGAAGAGGCCATTGACCAGGCGGAAAAAGAAGTTCATGGATTAAAAGATACCCAGCAGGGCCTGGCGGATGAGTGGAAGGAAGCAACCTATCAGCTGCACCAAGAAGAAATTGCCGTAGCCAGGGAGCAGGAGCGCCTTGAAAACAGCAAGGCTGACTTTAAGCAGGCCCAAGGGCGCCTGGAACAAACCAGCCAGGCTAAGGCCCAGCTGGAAGAGGGGATTGCTTCTATTCAAACGGACCTGGCCGCCTTAGCGGAACAGACCGGAGGCAGCGAAACCAGCCAACAAGGCCACGAAGAAAAGGTGGAAGCCCTTCAGGCAACCCTTTTGGCCCTTCGTGCAGCCTTTGAGCAGGCCAGGGATGAAACAACGGAAAAGCGTCTGGCCCAGGCGAACTTGGCCCATGAATGGGAAATGCTTAAAAAAGACAGGGACCGGGCCCAAAGTGAGCTGCACCAGGGAGAAAAAAGCCTTGCAGGGCTTAAAGAAAACCTTGAACTGAACAAAGAAGAAAAAATAGCCCTCTACAGCCAAAAAGAGAGCCTTCTTGCCCAAAGCGAGGAAAAAGCCCAGGAGCTAAAGGCATTGGAGGAAAAAAGCAAAATCCAGGAGGAAGCCCGCCGGGAAAACCAACGTAAAGGGCGGGAACTGGTTCAGGAAATTGAAGAGCTGCGCCAGCAAAACAGCGATATTCAGGGAAAAGCCCACCGCAGTGAAATACAAAAAACCAAGGTGATTTCGGAGCTTGAAAACCTTCAAGAACGGATTTGGAATACCTACGAACTGACCTACGGCACCGCCCAGGATATGCGGGTAGAGGGATTTAACTTAACCCAGGGCGAAAAGCGGGGCAGTGTTATTCGCAGTCAAATACGGCAGATGGGCCCTGTAAACGTAAATGCGATTGAAGATTATGTGTCGGTTTCCCAGCGTTACCAAGAGCTGAGCACCCAGCAAAAAGACTTGCTGGCAGCCCGGGATGACTTAAATGAATTGATTGATAAGCTGCTTGTGCAAATGGAAGAACAGTTTGTTGAGCAGTTCTCCCTCTTGCAAGATTACTTTCAGGAAACCTTTGTGCGCCTCTTTGGGGGAGGCAAGGCGGAACTGCGCCTGGAAGACAGCAAGGATCCGCTAAACTGCGGCATTGAAGTAATTGCCCAGCCGCCGGGTAAAAGACTGCAGCTTTTATCCCTTTTATCGGGGGGGGAGCGGGCCCTAACGGCCATTGCCATTTTATTTGCCATGCTAAAATTAAAACCCACGCCTTTTTGCCTGCTGGATGAAATTGAAGCGGCTTTGGACGATGCAAACATTAACTACTTTGCCGATTATCTGGCTGAGTACAGTAAAAACACCCAATTTGTGGTGGTGACCCACCGTAAGGGCACCATGGAACGCTGTGATGCCCTGTACGGGGTGGCGATGGAAGAAAAGGGCGTGTCTAAAATGGTGTCGGTAAATTTAAAAGATTATAAAGGCGCGTAAATAAGACGATAGACAAAGGCCAAAAGGAGGAAAAAACATGGCAGAAAAAATGGGGCTTTTTGCCCGGCTAAAGCAAGGACTTTCTAAAACCCGGGATGGGTTTAGCCAGCAGGTAGATGATTTGGTTGAAAACACCGGGGTGATTGATGAGGACTTTTATGAAGAGTTAACAGATATTTTAATCCTGGCCGATGTGGGGGTTACGGCCTCTGAAGAAATTGTGCAAAAGCTTCAGGAGCAGGTGAAGGAAGAGAAGGAAAAAAGCCCGCTAAAAGCAAAGGAAATGCTTAGAGAAATTATTATTAAAGAAATGGACATTCCCCGGCCTCCATTAAAATGGCCTATGGTTATGCTAATGGTAGGGGTAAACGGGGCAGGCAAAACCACTGCTGTTGGCAAACTGGCTCTGCGCTTTCAAAGCATTGGCCGCACCATCATCATTGCCGCAGCCGATACCTTCAGGGCCGCTGCCCCCGAGCAGCTGAGTGTTTGGGCCGAGCGGGCCAAGGTGCCCATTATTAAACACTCCCAAGGGGCTGACCCGGCCGCCGTGGTATACGATGCCGTATCCGCCGCCAAGGCCCGCAAGGCAGATTTATTAATTGTAGATACGGCAGGGCGATTGCATAACAAGAAAAACTTAATGGATGAACTGCATAAAATGCGGGGAGTGATCGACCGGGAGTACCCCGAGGCAGACCTGCGCTGTATTTTGGTTATTGATGCCACCACAGGGCAAAATGGCCTGGCTCAGGCTAAAACTTTTAAAGAGTTTGTAAATATTGACGGCATTATTTTAACCAAGCTTGACGGTACCGCCAAAGGGGGCATTGCCATTGCCATCAGGCGGGAACTAAATGTGCCTGTGTGGTATATTGGCGTAGGGGAGGGCATTGAAGACTTACAGCCCTTTGATGCCAAAGCCTTTGCTGAGGCCTTGCTATAAGAGCAGAGAAATTTTTTATACGCACAGGGAAAAAGCAATAAAAATAAAGGGGCGAGGGATTGTGTATACGGGAAGCATAAAACAAAGAGGAAGGCAGGCCCTTCAAGGCAAATGGCAAACAGCGGTAATTGTGTGTTTTGTTTATGCACTCATTGGGATGGTTAGCTATTTGCTTTCGATATCCGGGCGGCGCAGTGGGGTCCTTCAATACCAGGTGATCATCTATACGGGGTATATGCTTCAAACAAACATTCCGGCCAATACGGCGGCCCTGATTTGGTTTTTAGTTGATTTAGCGATAAAAATCATTCTTCTCCCCTCCCTGTCCATGGGGGCGATAAACTACTTTATACATATTCAGCGGGGGGAAAGCCCTTCCTGGCGGATGGTTTTTTCCCAACTGCCCTACTGGTGGCGCAACATTCGCTTAAGCCTGGCCCAAAGCCTCTTTGTGTTTTTGTGGAGTTTGCTTTTTATTATTCCCGGCATTGTGGCCGCCATCAGCTATACCCTGGCCCCTTATTTGCTGGTTGATAACCCGCAGATGGGGGTTATGGAAAGCATTGGCACCAGCAAGGGATTGATGCAGGGAAAAAAAGGCTTTTATTTTATGCTGGTTCTTTCCTTTATAGGCTGGCAGCTTTTAATTGCCTTTGGAGAAGTCTTTATGGGCACAGCCCTCATCGGTGTGGCGGCTTTAGAAATTGCAGGGCTGTTTTTACAGGCCTACATGATGTCCACCTATGCAGCCTTTTATGTTTCGATACAGGATAGAGCTTAATTTCAATAAGAAATAGGTGATACGGTATGCAGCAAAAGCAAAAACGCTCCCTGGCCTCCTTATGGCATACCTTTGTTCATTTAAAGGGTAACGCCAGGGCCGCTTTATGGACCCAGCCCCTGTGGGCGGTGCCCAATAACTTGTTTGTGCCCTTTGCCTCGGTATACATGCGTGAACTGGGTCTAAGTCCGGGAAAAATTGGCGGGGTTATGACGGTTCTGCTCCTGTCCCAATTCTTCTGGTCGCTGTTCAGCGGCTTTTTAACCGATAAGCTGGGCAGGCGCACCTGCACACTGCTCTTTGACATGGTGGCCTGGTCTATACCCACTTTGCTATGGACCTTTGCCAGAGGGTACAGCTGGTTTATTGTGGCCGCTTTTTTAAACGGAGCCTGGCGGGTTACGGATAACTCCTGGTCCCTTTTGTGGGTGGAGGATTCAAAAGAAGAAACCCTGGTATCCCTTTACAGCATCTCCTACATTGCAGGGCTTTTGGCGGGCTTTTTGGCTCCCCTGGCCAGCCTGTTTGTAAAACAATACAGCTTAGTGCCTACCGTGCGGGGCATTTATGCCTTCGCTTTTATTTGTATGACCACAAAATCCGTTTTATTATATCTTTTAAGCAGAGAAACGAAAGTAGGCCAGCAGCAAAAACAGCACTGGAAGGGTAAAGGAATAGGAGCGTACTTTAAAAAAAGCTTTTATATTTTTATTCAGCTTATAAAAAGCCCCAGGGTTTTGATGGTGATTGGTTTACTTACAGTCTTTACCGCCTCTCAAAACATTACTAAGGATTTTTGGCCTATTTTAGTTACCGAAAAAATAGGCTTGGGGGAGGAGCAGCTGTCCCTGTTTTTTACGGCCAAATCTATTGCCATGCTGGTGATGTACTTGTTTGTTGTGCCCAATATACGGGTGGACCGGTTTTTAAAGCCCATGATTATCGGCTTTTTTACCGCCATGCTGGCCCAGGTGTTTGTGTTGTTTGCCGGCAGCAGAGCCGGGGCCGGCACGGCGGAGCTAACGGTAATGGTGGTTCTTTCGGTTATGGCCGAGGGTATTTCCGTGGCTTTGTTGCAGCCTTTGGTTAACTCCCTAATGATGACTAACGCCGATAAGCAGGAACGGGCCAGGGTGGTAGGCCTTTTGCTGGCAGTTTGCCTTTTAATCACCTCTCCCTTTGGGGTCATTGGGGGCAGCTTGTCGGCTGCGAACAAAAGCTACCCCATTGTTTTAAACGCCCTGCTAATTGCCGTTGGCTTTGTTTTGGCTCTGGCTTTGGCTAAAATCATGGCCAGGGAAGCCAAAAACCGGTAGAAGAACCTTAGTTAGTCTACCCCCCGTCAGCCGGGTATTGTTAAAAAGCCTTTCTTTTTTATGCAAAACATCCGCAAAAATTCTCAAGATAATGGGGCTGTTTCTGTGATGTTTTTGTTTCCCTAAAAAACATCTTGCCCTTTTATCAGCCTTTTTTGTGCGGTATTTTATGTAAAAAGAAAACAATAAAGAAAAGCCTGTAAGAACGATTTA
>CAYFQH010000045.1:0-16107 GCA_964345215.1 uncultured Oscillospiraceae bacterium
GCTTTTGCCCGATTAATTGAATAATAAAGGTTGTGGTTATGATTTTAGATATGGAGGCCAAGTCAAAAACCGCCTCTTTTGTACAGGCCACAGCATAAAAATAATGAGGCCGGTCCTTTTGGTGGCAGGCGCAAAGGGCTTGGTAATATAGGTGCCCCTGGCCACTGGTGAGCAGTTGATCAAGTGCGGTGGTGTTCATACAGGCTCCTTTTGTAATATAGATACAAGGCAGAAACAATCCGGTTTTTATTTTCAATAACTGTTTTTTATATTAAAAAAAGTGATGAAAACAAGGTGCTTTGTTCTCTTCTTTTAAGCTGAAAGCCAGTTACGTGGTCATTTTTCTTGCTTTTTGATTTATAAAACAAATAACGAATATATGCGCTTGGCTCCTCAATTTGTTTCATTATAACATTCAAAAACCAATTAGCAAGGAAAAAAGGGTTTTAGAGAAGAGGGGAGGATTGCGCGTAAATAAACTGGCTACGTACATAAGAAGACAAAAAAGAAAAGCAAAAAGAGGACGGTGACCTTCTTTCATCTTAAAAATCAATGCGACAAAAAACCCAACCTCAAATAAAAACACCCCAAAAGTTAAACAGTCGCATACGCTGAAAACCAAAGAGGTGTTTTTTGCCTAAGGGCATCGCAGGAAAAATCCGGGCCCTATTTTTTATAGGGTGGGCATCGATAAAATAACCTTTCCACTTCCTTCTATAACTATTTGGGGGCAGGCCGCAGGCAAAAGCACCGTGTGGCCCTTTTCCATTTTCACAAGGCTGGAGCCAGCCTTTAAGGTAACGGAGTCAAGGGCTGTAAGAATGCGAAAGCGGTTTTCGTCGGGTAAAAGGGTAAGGGCCTGGTTTACATTTAGCAACTCCAGGGTAAAAACCGGGTTTTCCAAAAGGGTGGCCACTTTTTCTGTACGCCCAGTGGAAGAAACGGGGGATAAGCGAAAGTCAATATCCGTTACATCAATGGCCTTTTGCAAATGTAGTTCCCGTTTGTTTCCTTTGTCGTCGGTTCTGTCCCAGTCGTAAAAGCGGTAGGTCACATCGCTTGACTGCTGAATTTCATATAGCACAATGCCTGCCCCAATGGCATGGACACAACCGGCGGGAATAAAGCATACATCCCCCGGCTGCACGGTTACCCTGCGCAAAAGGGCTTCTACCTCTTTGCCCTGTTGGGCGGCGGCATAAAGGGCCTCTTTGGTGGTGCCCTCTTTAATGCCGTATACCAGTTCCGCTCCGGGTTGGGCCTCTAAAATCAGCCAGGCTTCGGTTTTCCCCAGTTTGCCATTTTCATTTTTACCGGCATAGGCATCGTTTGGGTGCACTTGAACGCTCAGGGGTTCCCTGGCATTTAACAGTTTTAGCAGCAAAGGAAAGGGCCCCTCCACTTTTTTGCCTTGAAGCCTTTGGCCGTGGGCGGAAAGAAGCTCATCCAGCCCTTCTCCCTGGGAACTATGGCTAACCAGGCCGGCAATGGCACTTACTTCCAAGCTTTCGCCAGTTAAATCATCGGGGATATTTTTATTGTACTCCTTTAGCTGATTCCCGCCCCAGGGGGTCTGGGCCCCGTGACGGAAGGCCGGCACCATGGGAATGGGCAGCAAGGGGCAATCAGGTGTAAGGGGGGCTTCAAAGCAAATAAAAGGGGCCTCTCTACCTCTAAAATACACCTGGCCGCTTTTGCGATAGCCCATTTTTTCGTACAGGCCAATGGCTTTTTCATTTAGGGAATAGGTGTCAAAATGGAGGCTGTCAAAGGCCAAGTTGCGGGCAATCTCTTCAATTAAGTCCATTACCCTTTTGCCAATGCCCTGGCCCTGGAAGCTGGGGTGGATGACCAGCCGGTGCAAAATAATGGGCCTGCTGCCATACAGCCAGGGAATGGTTTTATACTGGGGCTCCTCCACCTGGTTTAAAACAAAGGCGCCAATCAAGGTTTCATCGTCAAATAAAAGGTACATATCCCCGTTGGATAAATCCTCGCCAATCACTTCGGCATTGGGGTACTCTCCCCACTTCCACTGGGTGAGGCCCCTTCGGTTCATGTCTTCAATCACTTCTTTATACAGTTTCATAATTTGGTTTAGCTGCCAGTAATTGCCTTTGTCAAAAGTAATCATGCTGTCGCCTCCGTATATGTATGGTACAGATCGTAATAAATGCCCTGTTTCTTCATTAGTTCATCGTGGGTACCAATTTCCTCTACCCCTTGCTCGGTTAAAACCCAGATGACCGATGCGTTTTTAATGGTGGTCAGCCTATGGGCGATGGTAAAGGTAGTGCGGCCCTTGGCCAGGGTTTCCAGAGATTTTTGCACCAGCCGCTCGCTTTCGTTATCAAGGGCCGAGGTGGCCTCGTCTAAAATTAAAATAGGCGGGTTTTTAAGAAAGACCCGGGCAATGGAAATACGTTGTTTTTGCCCGCCGGAAAGCTTGACTCCCCGCTCACCTACATAAGTATTGTAGCCTTCGGGAAACTCCATAATAAAATCGTGGGCCCCGGCCTGTTTGGCGGCGGTCATTACGTCGCTTTGGGTAGCGTCAGGCCTGCCATAGGCAATGTTTTCAAAAATGCTGCCGGAAAAAAGGTAGACCTCCTGCTGAACCATACCAATGTTTTGCCTTAGGGAGTACTGGGTAACGGTGCGGATGTCTGTTCCGTCAATGGTGATGCGCCCGTCGCTTACATCATAAAACCGGGGGATTAAGTTACACAAGGTAGTTTTACCGCTGCCTGAAGGGCCTACCAGGGCTACGTTTTCCCCAGCGGGCACAGACAAGTTGATGCGGGAGAGAACTTCTTTATTGTCATCTTCGTACTTAAAAGAAACATCCTCAAAGGCAATGTTGCCCTGAACTTTTTTAAGCGCCTTGGCCTTAGGCATATCTTTAATATCAGCCGGGGTGTCCATCACCTCGCAAAAGCGCTCAATCCCCGTCATCCCCCGCTGAAACTGTTCGGTAAACTCTACAATGCGGCGAATGGAGGTTAACAAGGTAGATACGTACAATATATAGGCAGTATAATCCCCAGGGGTAATTTTACCGTCGATTAAAAACAGGGCACCCACAATAATGACGGTAATATACATCAGCCCGTCAAAAACACGGGTGGTTGTGTTAAAACCTGCCATGGCATGGTATTGGCGCCGCTTAATATCTAAAAACTTTTGGTTGCCTTCTTCAAATTTTTCCTCTTCCACGGCTTCGTTAGCAAAGGACTTCACCACCCGAATACCCAGCAGGCTGTCTTCCACCTGGGCATTTATTTCTCCAATTTGGTGGCGGGATTCAGCAAAGGTCGCCCGCATTTTTTTATTAAAGTACCTGGAAGCTACCAGCATTAAGGGTACCATCATAAAAATAAGCAGGGTAAGCCATAAGTTCATCCCCGATAAAATAATGAAGGAGGCAGTAATTTTAATGCCCGCAATAAAAAACTCCTCGGGGCAATGGTGGGCAAATTCCGTAATGTCAAACAAATCACTGGTAATACGGGCCATAATCTGGCCAATTTTAGTGTTGCTGTAATAAGAGAAGGACAGCTGCTGTAAATGGTGGAATAAATCTCGGCGCATATCCGTTTCAATATGGCTGCCCATAATATGGCCGATGGAGTTCATATAGTAATTGGCTGCAGCATCGATAATGCGCAAAACCACATAAATGCCGCCCAATTTCAAAACAAAGTTGGCCGTAAGGGAAGAAATATCGCCAATGGCCCGGTTGGTAATGGCCCGCACAATTAAAGGCAGTACCAATTCACAAAGGGTGGTTAGAGCGGCGCAAAACAGATCAAAGGCCAGGGTTTTTCGGTACTTTTTAAAATAAGGGGCAAAGCGGGCCAGGAGAACTGAAGTTTTCATGTTTCGCATAGGGTAAAAAAGCATCCTTTCTGTAGGTAAGTCACTTTCCGTAGGTAAGGTGGCCGGTTATATCTCATTTTGATGGTATCAAGCCCCGGTTACGGGGTCGGAGCCACTTCAATTAAAGGCGGCGGGTCGGTTTGGCCGGCGGCCGCCTCTGTCTCCTCGTCAAAGGGCTGGGCTAAAAGCACGGTACTGCGCCCCAAGGCTGAGAGTTGATCTTTTAATGTTGTGGGAACCGTAAGGGCGTACAGAGCCAGGTTTCCCTGGGCGTGCAGGCGCAGGTCGCCGCTGCCCTCCATCCTCACAGCAGGAAAAATACTCAAATATTCCTGGCTGGTGGTTAAGTGCAGTTTTTCTTTGCCCAAAAGGCTAAAAGCTTCTTTGGGGTAGATGGAATACAGGGATATGGGGGTTGCCTCCTTCACCGTGTATGTAAGGCGGGCCACCCGGGCATAGCCCTGTTCATAGGCCAAGTCATATAAATCGGCCCCTAAAAAAACAATCGATTCATCCTCTTGCAAAAACATCAGGGGGCCGGGAAAAAGATAGGTTAAATCGCCAATTTGTGAAATCTGGGTTACCTGATGGGGGGCCTGGGGTGAAAGAACATCTCTGGGTATAAACAGGCTATCCTGCTCCTGCTGGGTAGGGTCTTTCTCCGGCTCGATTAAAATGGCCAACACATAAAAAAGGGCAATAAAAACAAGGGCCAAAAAGAAGAGAAATAATCGCTTTATGGTTTTTTTAACAGCACCATCACTTTTATTTTGCTTACTCATAAAATACAACCTTCTATTTGTTTGGTAGGGGTAAAAAGGGGTAACCCCTTTTTTATTATAGCATAAGGCAAAAAAGAAATGTAGAAATAAACAAAAGGATTGGCTAAAAACCGGCTATTGACTGGAAACCCAATGAGCGGGTAGCAGAGGCTGGCTTGTGCAAAGGGCCTTTTTTAAACCCGATGGGCTTTAGTATTTATTTTGTATTGATAACAGCTCAGTCTGCCGAATGAAACAGGAGATGCAAATACCGTTAAGAAAAATTGACAAGTCAAGGGGCCAATGATAAAATGTAAAGCCCTTTAGATTTTATCAATACATCAGCAGGGAGAGACGGCTGTGACCTATTCCGAACTTTTTATAATTGCCATTGGCCTTTCAATGGATGCCTTTGCCGCAGCCCTGTGCAAGGGCCTTTGCCTTAGAAAGGTAACCATTAAACAAGCCGCCCTGGTGGGTTTGTTTTTTGGGGGCTTCCAAGCTTTAATGCCTTTTGTTGGCTGGGCCTTGGGAACCCAGTTTTCTAAATACATTACCAGCCTTGACCACTGGATTGCCCTTGTTTTATTAGGGCTTATCGGCGGCAAAATGATCTATGAAGCCTTCAAAAAAGGCCAGGAAGAGGTAAACTGCGATTTAACCCTGGGCCTTAAAGAACTTACGGTTATGGCCATCGCCACCAGCATTGACGCCTTGGTTGTAGGCATTACCTTTGCCACCTTAAGCACCCAAATCATACCGGCCATTTCAATAATTGGCATCACCACCTTCCTCCTTTCGGTTGCAGGGGTATATATTGGTAAAACCTTTGGGGTCCGCTATAAGCAAAAGGCGGAACTCATTGGGGGCATGATTTTGTTGGCCATGGGGCTGAAGATATTTATTGAACACATGTGGCTGTAAAAAACAGATAAGAAACCCTAACTCAAAGGGCACGGCGTTGTTCCGTGCCCTTTCGTCTGCCAAAAAACCAAAAGAAATACCGCATAAAAAAAGCGTCAATGAAAGGTCAAGGGATTTTTGCCGGAAACAATAAAAAAATACGGAACAGCCCTGATCTTTCGAATGTTTTTAACCATTTTTTACATAAAAAGCGCTGCCTTGACCTTATACCGACTTATGCGGTGTTGACCAAAGGCAAAAGATAAAATAAGCCTTCAAAAGCCTGTGCCTTTTTCAGGCGTTTGGTTTGTTAACAGCTTTCATTAAAATGAAGGTTGTTTGATTAAAAGCCCCACAGGATATTTCAATTTTTATTTGCCAGGCGGGTATTCCACACTGCCATCGCTATGTTTTGCAAAACGGCCCGAATCCTTAGGGTTAACAGGCCCTCCCACGTCCCAGGGCCAGCCCCCAAACTGGGTGGCTTGGTAATCTTCATAAGCTTTTATAATTTCGGCTTGGCTGTTCATTACGAAGGGGCCATAGGCCGCCACGGGTTCGTGAATGGGCTCTCCTTCCAAAAGTAGAATATAGCTTGCTTTACTGCCGTTTTCAATGATGATGTCTGCATCGGATTTAGCTTCTACATAGGTTTTTGAACTGATTTGCCGTTCTTCAATGGTTAGGCTCTCTCCCTGGTAATAATACAGCATCCGCCCAGCGGTTTTGCTGGTGGCCCTCAAGGTAAAACGGGCTTTTGGGCCCAACTCAATCAGCCAAATGGCCACATGGTTGCTTTTATCTGCTGCCCAGGAGTTGGGGGCCGGGGCCGGTGGGGAAATGCCCTTGTAATCTCCTGCGACCAGCTTTATTTTATAGGGATGCCCTTCTTCATCTTTTTCGGTAATAAGGGGAATTTCCTCAGCCCAGAGCATTTTATAGTGAGGGGGTACCATTTTGCTTTTTGCAGGCAGGTTAAGCCAAATTTGAAAAAGTTCAAAGGGGTTTTCCTTATCTTCGTACACCAAAGGAAACATTTCGCAGTGCTGCAGGCCAGCACCTGCCGTCATCCACTGTACGTCCCCCTGGCCATAGCGGCCGGCACCTTGGGCGCTGTCGGTATGGTCAACAAATCCCTCTTGTACAAGGGTTACGGTTTCAAAGCCCCGGTGGGGGTGAACGGGAAAACCGGGAATTTTATCCCCATGATACATTCGCCAAAGAGCGCTTTCGTCAAAATCCTGGCCGATATCCCGCCCTTCAATATAGTAGGTGGGTTCCATTTCGCTGTTTCCAAGGGGGTAAAAATCCCGGTGATGGGCCGTTAAAATAAAGGGAGATTTTGTTGGCAGCCGCAGCCCAAAAGAGCCTCCTTATGTATTTTATTCTTTACTTTATTATACCAAATTTTGTCAAATTGAAAAAGCCGGCATAGAATGCCGGCTTCAGACTGTCAAAAAAACCCCAAACGTAAAGCGTGGGATGCATGAAGGCGGCAAAAAAGAGGCGATGCCTCCCTTTATATACAATCGAGACCCAGCCAGGCCCATTGGCCCTTTATTGCGGTGGGTCTCGGCAATTTTGATAAAAAAGGGGCAATGCCCCAAAATCGCTACGCTACAGATTCCTCTGCCCGTGAAAGCTTCGTTTTTCTTAAGGTTTTCAGCGAAAAGCATTTGTAACTAGAAACAATAAATGTAGCAATGCTACCAAGAGGAATCTGCAAGTCCAATAAAATGAATTCCATTTTATTGGGAGGGTGTCGACTTGTTAGGCACCCTCAAGCCGGCATAGAATGCCGGCTTTTTCCTTTAACTAACCTATTTGGCTTTTTCCTCCCATATAGGGGCGCAGGGGGTTGGGAATACGAACGCTGCCGTCTTCATTCAGGTTGTTTTCTAAAAAGCAGATGAGCATTCGTGGGGGGGCCACCACCGTGTTGTTTAAGGTATGGGGGTGGTAGTTCTTTTTATCCTTGCCCCGTACCCGAATGCCCAGGCGCCGGGCCTGGGCATCCCCTAAGTTGGAGCAGCTGCCCAGCTCAAAGTATTTTTGCTGCCGGGGGGACCAGCCCTCTACATCGGCGCTTTTGACCTTTAAATCGGCTAAGTCACCGGAACAGCACTCCAACGTACGCACAGGAATATCCAGAGTGCGGAAGAAATCAACGGTGTTTTGCAGAATAATATCATACCATTTTTTGCTGTCTTCCGGCTGGCAAACCACTACCATTTCTTGCTTTTCGAATTGGTGCACCCGGTATAGGCCCCGTTCTTCAATGCCATGGGCTCCCACTTCTTTTCTAAAACAGGGGGAGTAGCTGGTAAGGGTTTGGGGCAGCTCTTCCTGGTCTAAAATGGTATCCATAAATTTACCGATCATTGAGTGCTCGCTGGTTCCAATTAAATACAGGTCCTCCCCCTCAATTTTATACATCATATTTTCCATTTCGCTAAAGCTCATCACTCCGCTAACCACATTACCGTGGATCATAAAGGGAGGGATGTAGTATTCAAAGCCCTTGTCAATCATAAAATCCCGGGCATAGGCTAAAATGGCGGAGTGAAGGCGGGCAATATCGCCTTTTAAATAATAAAATCCGCTGCCACTGGTCCGCCGGGCGCTATCTAAATCCACTCCTTTTAGCTTTTCAATAATATCAATGTGGTAAGGTATATCAAACTCAGGGGTATAAGCCTCGCCAAAGCGCTCAATCTCTACGTTTTCACTGTCATCTTTACCAATGGGTACACTGGGGTCAATGATGTTGGGGATGGTCATCATAATTTGTTTAATCTTAGGCTCCAGCTCAGCCTCCATCTCTTCTAAACGGGCAAGCTTAACAGCCATTTCGTTTACTTGGCCCTTGGCTTCCTCAGCCTTTTCCCTTTCTCCCCTGGCCATAAATCCGCCGATTTGCTTGCTTAATACGTTGCGCTGGTTGCGCAGAAGATCCCCTTCGGTTTTATAAGCCCGGTATTGCCGGTCCAGTTCCAGCACCTCATCTACCAGGGGAAGCTTTTCATCCTGAAATTTTTTTTGGATGTTTTCTTTTACCAGCTCCGGATTGTTGCGCACCACATTCATATCTAGCATTCTACTTTCTCTCCTTTTTGATAAAATAAAAAGCCCTCGACCCATTCATGGGACGAAAGCCTGGTTCCGTGTTGCCACCCAAATTGCAGAAAGCAAATTCTGCCACTTTGTTTTGCTGTAAAGGGCAAACCCTTTGAATCTCTTCAAATGCTCCAAAGCGGAAAGGCTTTATCTCTTACCGGCTTGCACCAACCGCCAGCTCTCTTAAAAGAAAATAAAGAAGGTTCTTTGTCATTGCCCTTTAATTATAAGTAAAAGTTGTGGTTTTTGCAAGGAAAACCCACAAAAGTTTATTCAGGGGAAAGGGCCATGGCAAAAAGGCCCTGTTGGAGGGCCCATTGGGCTAGGGGTAAAACCACGCTTGCTGGCATGGATAGTACAAAGGGAATCAATTTTTTAGCAGCAGGAAATAAGATGAACTGTTTAAGGTTTTTAAAAGACTCATCCCGGTCATTAATAGAAAACAGGGGAATGTCAGGGCCTGTTATATGCTTATCTTGAGCAGGGAAAAAAGCGCCTTCATAGGGGGTCATGGTGTAGTTGTACGAAAGGGTAACCATAGGCTTTTTTGTAGCAACATTTAAAAGGGAGATGGCGCCGGTCGTATGGGTTGCATCACCCTTTAAAGTAACTGTGGAAGGGGCGCTGAAGGCCAGGGTCCAGGGCGTTTCAACGCTGGAGCCCTTTAAAGTAATAGCAGCATTGGTGATGGTATCACCCTTTTGTTCATCATGGTGATAGTCACCTTCCAAGGATAAAAAGAGAAGGCGGTCTTCCTCATCTTCCTCATCTTTATAATCAAGGGCAATGCTGCCTGAAAGGGTGTAACCTGTGGCTGTTGGAATTAAAAGGTACTCAAGGGAAAGAGAGATGTTTTCGTAAGGGGGTAAGGTTAAAGAAATAATTTGGTGCCCGTCGATCACTTCTTTTTGTAAAATAACGTGGCTGCCGGCAGACCAAATTTCATAGTCGGGGTAAACGTTGATGGAGAGCCCCTCACCGGCAAGGGACTGGGCCCAGGCAGGCAAATCGTAAACAAAAAAATCATCAGCCAGGTAATCAAGGCCCATGGGGTGTAAAAAACTTTTTAGATAGGAAATAAAAGCATCGCTTTGTGTAATGGTTTCATGAAAGGCGGTTACTTGGTTCACCACCTCCTGGGGGCTGTAATACCGCTCCCTGGTACCTTCAAATAAAGCGGAGAGGGCGGATAAAAAAGGTTTGAAGGCATATTCAAAACTATATACATCCGTTGCCAGGCCAATATAGTGAATAGGGAGCTTTTCATCTGAAAAAGAAAAAAAATAATCGTAGAATTTTTGTAGAAAAGGCAGGTATTGGGGAAGATTTAATGAAACCGAGGCATTGTTAAAAAGATTGGACGTAATTTTATAGCCAAAGGTATCACCGTAAATATGCCCCGAAAAAAACTCCTCCTGCCGGTCTTTAACTGAAAAATCCAGCTTCGCTTGGTAGGGAGGAGCAACAAGGCCTTCTGCTGAAAAATCCAGCCGGCTAAACAAAGAAGCCAGCCCCTTCACAAAGGCAGAGGCGTTGTTAAAAGCCTGGGGATCCACTTGAAGGGAGGCCGCAAGGGAGAGGTGGCTCACCATTTCAGGCGCCTGGCCCTTTGCCGATATGGGGAGGACCCCAAGGCAAAACAAAAGGCAAAAAAACAGGGGGAGGATTTTATATTGAAAGAATTTTTTCATCATCACTCACACTTTTGATATAATAGGCGTTTATAGTAGCACAGATAAAAGGGTAACCACAATAGGCTAAAAGGTGTATTTTTGCCGAAGGGCCTCCAGATCCTTTTGATTAAAGCCGTATTCAGCCAAGAAAAAAGCTTCGTAGCTGTTGTATTTTTTCTTGATGGTATCAAAAGTGGCATTTAAAAGTTCTTTTGAAACCCCGGCCAGCAAAGCTGCCACCTCCATGGCATGGTCAGAAAGCGTGATGTTTGCATATTTTTTCATATCCCGTACATCCTCGGGAGTATTTCTAAACAGAGCCGATAAAAGATAGTCCTGCATAACGGTTTCTTCATCTACCCCAAGGGCTAAAAGAGTAAGGGCACAGCCTACGCCGGTCCGGTCTTTCCCCGCTGAACAGTGCTGTAAAAAAGAACTTTCTTGCCCGCCCTGCGCCATGGCCCTAAACAGAGCAGCGTAGGCCTTGTTTTTAAAGGGCAGCTGCCGGTATAAATCGGCAAAAAGATCTTTCGCTTTGTCGGCATGGCCTTTTGTGTTTATGGCCGCCATCATGGAGCCAATGTCGGCTGAGGCCAGCCGAGCCACATTGTTTTCTTCATCAATGGCCGGTACGGGGTGATAAAGGGTTCCTTGGGGAATTTCATCAGGGGCTAGGGCCTTTTCTCCCTGGGAGCGGTAGTCAAAAACATGGTCGATATTCATACCCTGGTAAATTTCCTTTTCATCCCCTTTTAAGGGTACCAGGGTACCGCTTCTAAAAAAGGTACCCCACTTTACGGTGGTCCCTTGTTGGGTCAGGTAACCGCCCATGTCTCTGAAATTTTGAATTTGCTCAATTTCAACGCCGGTTAAGCCGGCCCAAAGGGGTGGGTGGTCCTCAGACTCCACCAAAAAGTAAAGGCGGTTTAGCGGATCAGGGCTTTTAATCCACATTTGGGTTCCGTTAAAGGGGCCTAAAGCAGTTCTTTGGCCGGTGTAGGCCTTCGGGGCGTAGTAAAGCCGGGGGGCCTTTAGCCTATGGTTTAAGGTTAAACAGTAAGATTGATTGGGCCCCTTTGTAACGGTAAGCAAGGTGCTTTTCTTCATGATACGTTCTCAACTTTCTTGGAGTGATTGGTTTCTTCATGGTTTTTGGCATATTGGCTAGGGGTCATGCCGTATTGTTTTTTAAAAGCCCGGTAAAAGGTTCTAACACAGTCAAAACCGCTGGCCATAGAAATGTCCAAAATGCTGGTTTCTTTATTTTCTAAAAGGTGAGTGGCCTTTCGCAGGCGTAAGGTGTTTACATAGTCTAAAAAATTGCAGTTGAAATTTTCTTTAAATATTTTTGATAAGTAGCTACGGCTATAGCCAAAGTGGTTAGCCATTTCGCCCATGGACATAGAAGCGGTGTAGTGATTTTGCACGTAGGAGAGCATGTTGCGGCTTAACCCTGCGTGAAGGGGCATGGGCTGCTGCTCTACCCCCACCCGGTCAATAAGCAGGCCTAAAATCAGCTGGTAGTAACCCCGCAGGGCTTCCTCGCCTAAATGGTCAAATGAATGAGAAAGCATGGTAAAAAGGGTGCGAAATTCTTGTCCCAAATCATGATATAAACAAGCTGCGAAAGTTTTTTGGGCCAGCTTTTTTTCAAGGGAGGGCACAAAGGAAAGAGGAAAAATCGTAATTATAACCTCTGATTCTTCAGGAGTATCGTACCGGTGGACCTCGTAGTTTGAAACAATAAGCAACCTGTCTTTTTGTACTTGGTACTCCTTGCCGTCAACAACGGCGTTCATCGTGCCTTTCATGCCGTAAACCAGCTCGATGCTGGAGTGGAAATGGGCGTGAAAGGCATTGTTTTTGGCATAAAAGCAGCTAGGCTTGCCAAAGGCATCCCGCTCATGCTCATATAGTTCCTCCATCAAAGCCCTCACCCTTTCCAACCATACATTTTGTCACTTATTAGGAGCAAAGTGTCATGACAAGTATATCATATTTAAGATACAATGAGTAGAGTATATGTATGAGTAATCCCATATAGAAAGGAAAGAAAAAAAACATGAAAAAAGTTCGTATAGGTATTATTGGCTGCGGCGGCATTGCAAATGGAAAGCACATGCCCGCTTTAGCTAAGCTAGAAGATGTGGAAATGGTTGCCTTTTGTGATATTGTTGAAGAACGCGCTGTGGAAGCTGCCGAAAAATATGGCATCGAAAACGCTTTTGTAAGTGCAAATTTTGAAGACCTGCTAAAACAGGACGTGGATGTAGTTCACGTATTGACACCTAACAGCAGCCATGCTCCCATTACCATTGCCGCCCTTGAAGCAGGAAAAGACGTAATGTGCGAAAAACCCATGGCCAAAACCGCCAAAGAGGCAGAAGCCATGCTGGAAACAGCCAAGCGGACTGGCAAAAAATTGACTATCGGCTACCAGGGCCGCTTCCGCCCCGATAGCCTCCATTTAAAAAAGGCCTGTGAAGATGGGAAGCTGGGCGAAATTTATTATGCCCGGGCGCTAGCCATCCGCAGAAGGGCCGTACCCACTTGGGGCGTATTTTTAGACGAGGAAAAACAAGGGGGCGGGCCATTGATTGACATTGGAACCCACGCCCTTGACCTGACCTTATGGTGCATGGACAACTACGAACCGGAAATGGTTGTAGGTACCGTTTACCACAAACTCTCTTCTAAAGAAAACGCTGCCAATGCTTGGGGCCCCTGGGATCCAAAAAAATTCACCGTTGAAGATTCGGCCTTTGGTTTTGTACGTATGAAAAATGGTGCTACGATTAACTTAGAAGCTTCCTGGGCTTTGAACACCCTGTTTGTACACGAAGCAAAAACCATGCTCTGCGGAACCGAAGGGGGCGCGGACATGATTGGTGAAGGAGACAACAACCTGCGCATCAACGGGGAAGAATATGCTAAAACCTACGTAACCATTCCCGATTTGGGTGCAGGGGGCGCAGCCTTTTACGACGGAAAAGAAGTAAGCCCTGAAGACTTGGAAGCCAGAATGTGGATTGACCACGTGAAAGACGGTACCAAACCTTTATTAACCAAGCCCGAGCAAGCCTTGGTTGTAACCAAAATTTTGGAAGCCATTTATGAATCTGCCAAAACAGGCAAACCGGTTTACTTTGATTAATATGGCAAACAATCGATGAAAGGGGCGTAAAACATGCTGCCCATTGCCTATCAAATTTATTCTGCCAGGAAAGAGGCCGAAAAAGACCTGGAACACGTTTTTGAAAAAATAAGCCAAATTGGCTATAACGGAGTGGAGTTTGCCGGATTTTACGGCAAAAGTACCGATGAAATAAAGGCTCTGCTTCAAAAGTACCATCTTCAGGCCATTTCAAGCCACGTGCCGGTAGAAGCTCTTCAAAAAGACCCCTTTGGCACCATTGCTTACCATCAGCAAATTGGCTGCAAATACATTGCCATTCCCTATCTGGATGAAAAATCCCGCCCTGGGGGGCCAGCCTTTGCCGCCGCCCTAAAGTGGATACGAAAAATGGGCAAGCTGTGCAAAAAGGGCGGCATCTCCCTGTTGTACCACAACCATGACTTTGAGTTTGACCTATTAAGCGGCCAATATGGCTTGGATTTTATGTACGATGCCATTGAGGCCAAACACCTGGGCGCCGAAGTGGATACCTGCTGGGTACATTATGCCGGGGTGAACCCCAGCGAGTACCTTAAAAAACTTGGAAGCCGGGTACCCTTGGTACACATGAAGGACTATGTGGGCAAAAAAACCGACGAAGGTTCTCCTTATGGGTTATTAGGCGCCGGCGAAGCTAACGAAGTCCCCTTTATGTATAAGCCCCTAGGTAAAGGCATCAACGATATTAAAGCCATTGCTCAAACGGCTAAAGAAATTGGGGCCAAATGGTTTGTGGTTGAAATGGATGAATCCGTTGAAATGCCTCCCCTTGAAGCGGCCAAAATATCCTATGACTTTTTAAAGCCCTTGGCTTAAGGTTTTTGCAGGGTGCCCGATTTGGGCACCCTCACTTTTTATTTAAATCCAAATGGTTAAGTGAAGTCCGTCCATAAAAAAACCTATAAGGCAAAAGGAGAGATTGCTTATGCTGCCCATTGCTTACCAGCTGTACTCTGCCCGGGAAGAGGCGGCCCTAAATCTGGAGCAGGTGTTGGCCCGCCTTCATGCCATTGGCTATGATGGGGTGGAGTTTGCAGGTTTTTACGGTAAAAGCGCTGAAGAAGTTAAATGCCTTTTGGAGAAATATCACTTAAAAGGCATTTCCAGCCACCTGGGGCTGGAGGCGGCCCAGGCGGATCCCTTTGGCGTTATTGCCTTTCACCAAAAAATAGGCTGCGAATACATTGTAATTCCCGGCCTGGATAAAAGCACCCGCCCCGGCGGCCCTAAATTTGCAGCTACCTTGCAGTTTTTATATGGCTTTGGTAAACTGTGCAAAAAGGCAGGCTTAGCGCTTTTATACCATAACCATGATTTTGAGTTTATAACCATCAGTGGCCAATACGGCTTTGATTTTATAATGGATGCCCTGCCCCAGAAGGTTTTGGCAACCCAAATTGACACCTGCTGGGTTCACTATGCAGGCCTTGACCCCAGCGCCTATTTACTTAAATACAAAGGGCGTGCCCCCCTGGTGCATGTAAAAGACTATGTGGGCAGCCCTTCTAACGTGGCCCTTGCTAAAGAAGGGGAAAAAGTTCAGCCGGGGGAACGGCCAGACTTTATGTATAAACCCCTGGGCCAGGGGGTAAACCACATTGCTGCCATAGTGGAAGCTGCCTGGGAAGCAGAAACCAAGTGGCTGGTGATGGAGATGGACGATTCCCCGGAAATGCCGCCCCTTGATGCGGCTAAAATTTGTTATGACTACTTAAAAAACTTAATGTAAGCAAGGCTGTCAATTAAAAAGGCGCCAGCAATTGCTGGCGCCTTTTTAACTTGTTTTGCTAAGGTAATGGAAAATGATCCAGGGTAACCAGGGGGATGCCCTTATAGTGGCTGCGCTTCTCCCCTTCGGTTAAGGCACAGGCGATAACGCCAATGGTAAAGCCCACTTCCTCGGCCAGGGTTAAAAAAGCGTCGATGGTGCCTCCGGTGGAAACCACATCATCCGCCAGGCATACCGTTTGCCCTTTTAGGTGGGAAAAACTTTCTTTGCCCAGCCAAAATTTTTGCTGCCTGTCGGTGGTGATAGAGAGGACATCTACCGAAATGGGATCGGTCATGTAGGGCTTTTGACTCTTTCTAAAAACCACGTAATCATCGTGGTCAAACTGGCGGGAAAGCTCTTGAACCAGGCCAATCGCCTTGGCCTCGGCCGTAATGAAGATGGAAAAACCGTAGCCTTTTAGCTTTTCTTTTAACGAAACCGCTGCCAGCTGATTCCACCGGGCCTTGCCCAGCATATCAAAGCTATAAATCTGAAAGCCGCTGGGAAAAGTAACCAAGGGCAAATCAATGGATAAATCTTCGTGTAAGCGAACGGTATAAAAGGGGGCTTTTATTTGCTTAGCCATTATACTCTCCTTCTAGCAGTTAAACCAGGCCGATGTAAGCGCCCAAGTAGCGCATCAAAATGCCGGCCACCATACCGATAAAGGGGTTCTTCGTTAAGGCCGTAACCCCAAGGGCTACGTAGCCCTGCACAGGGGATCCGCCGCCCAGGGCTGGGTCCATAGCAGCAACGGCAGTTAAGTTGGGAATAAAGGTAATAATAAAACCAATGACAATTAAAAAACCGGAAATGCTTTGAGCAGGT
>CAYFQH010000046.1:0-15490 GCA_964345215.1 uncultured Oscillospiraceae bacterium
GGCTTTTTCAAGGTAAACCAGGTCATCAGCCCTTAGGGTATAATGAAACTTCATTGCCCCCGCTTCCTTCCCTTTGATGATACCCTCAGGATAACAGATTAGCCCCTACCCCTCAATGGTTTTATGACAAATTAGCCTTAGGTTGACAAAAAAATCGTAAACCGCTACACTAAGCACAATATTTCCCCGGCGGCGCAACAGCAAAAAAAGGGGGGCAGGTGATGCAGGCAATCACTTAAGCCCAGTGCCATCCATTGAGCCTTCATCGCCCCTTCTTTTGTACGGTATTTCCATCATACGCATTAAAACAACAAAAGCCCGCTGCTAACGTGTGTTTTGGCAGCGGGCTTTTTATCAATTTTATGAAGGGCTTTGGGTTGTTTGCTTAAAAAACAAAGCCCTGGCCCCTATAACACAATATTGTTTTACAGGCAGCCAGTAAAATGCTGCAATCATCAGCAGGGGTATGGTAGTAAATAAGCAGGCGATAAAGAATTTTTTTTCTACTACTCCTTTAAGGGAGACAGCTTGTGCATGGCATTGGTCAGGGTTTCCGCTACCCGGAGGTCTTTTTCGTTTTTAAGCTGATGGGATAAAAACTCGTGGGCCCGGCTGATGCCCTGATTGCCCAAGGCCTCTGCGGCAGCGGTACGCAGATCTGCATCCTCGGCCCGAAGGATTGTAATTAAATAGTTGTTAGAGTCATCTGCGGGCACTGAGCCAAGGCCTTTAATGGCAGCCAGCCTCACGTCTTTGTTTTTTGATTCGGCCAGTTGAAGCAGGGCTTTTTCGTTGCCCTTTTCAATGGCTCTTTGTACTTTGTTTACATTGTTTCCAAACATATTCATTCTTCTTTCTTATGGTTAAAAAGGGATAGCCTTAGCCTGATATAAGAGATTTGCCTGTAATCACAGCAAAAATGAGTTTTGACTTTTTGGCCGCTTATTTGCTATTAGTAGGGAATTATACGCTTATTCTTCTTCTGAAGCAAGGGAAATTACCGAAGTAACCATGATATTTACCTTTTGTTCATAATATAAAAAAATCCGGACAAGAGGAATCAAGCCTTAAAACAAGGGCGGATTGTAAAAGGACAAGGGTCTTTATCACCTGTATCAGGTTTCCTGGGCCTGTGGTTCATGCGTTTAAAGGCAGCGGGCAGGAGTTGGATATGATATAATGGCAATAAGAAAAAACCCGGCGGCTCCCGGCCTTGCCAGCAACGCCCTAGGGGGGAAAGAACATGAAAAAGAAAAGACTGCTGATTATTTTAATGATTTTAACCCTTGTTGCAGGTACCTTGGTTTATATCAGCCCGCCTTTAGCCTACAAAGAAGTGCCCCTGCCACAGACGTACAGTATTCCTGATTATAGATCATGGAACGAAAACCCTCAGAACGATTATATTTTGACCCAGGAAGAAGCCCTTTACGATTTTGACTATATGTGGACCATGTTGTATGCAAATGCCCCTTTACTGAAGGTCATTGATAACTGGCCGGGAAAGTATTCCCGGGGCAGCATCCAGCGCGGCATTGCATCGGTGCGAAGGATTGTTGAGGGGCAGGATCAGTGGTCTCTTGAAGAATTTACATGGCTTTTAAACCAAAGTTTTGGCAGCCTTTTGGGCAAGGGCCATTTTGGTGTAATGGACAATGGGCCTTTTTACGGCGCCTTTATTGATACCTTTGAGCGCTACCGGCATGAGAGTCAGTTGGAAGAAAGGCTGTATCAGGTGGCAAGCAATCCCAAGAGCAGGGAAGCTTATTTATACCTTCAAAAAAAAGAATGGGAGAAAAAAGGCCTTTTGGCTAAGGGAGAAAACGGTGAAACCCCAAAGTATGAAAAAGACACCTTATACCTTGACGAAAACTACACTACTGAGGATTTGTCCTCTTCCATTTACGTTACCATGAAAGGGGATATACCTGTTTTAACCATCCATACGGTACTGATTCAAAAAGCCGAGGAAGCAGCACAGATGGTCCGGCAGCTTTTCGAGCAAAACAGCCTGGCCCAAGACCTTATCGTTGACATTAGAGGAAACAGCGGGGGTAATAGCGCCATTTTTATTAAAGGAATCGTACAGCCTTTACTGGAAGATGGAGGCAGTTATTATGGCACGTATGGAATGAAGGAAAGCTTACTGACCAGGTTTTACCGCATTGATGAGAGCACCTTAACCCAGCAAGAGAAGGATACCCTAGCCTATAACCGAAAGTTTGCTGCTAACCACCTTTTTACCCAGCAGAGCGAAATGGTGATTGATTCCGCCGATACAGACTTTTCCTTTACCGGGAACTTGTGGGTTTTGGTAGACCACCAAGTGGCCTCGGCAGGAGAAGATTTTGTTAACATCGTTAAAAAGTTAAAATTAGGCACTGTTGTGGGCGAAACCACCGCCGGGGCAGGCAACGGGGGCCAGCCGGTTGTATTTCCTCTTACAAACAGCGGTCTTTTGGTGATGTATGAAGACATCATTGGCTTTAATGAAAATGGCACCGCTACCTCTTTAACGGGGATTGAACCGGATGTTGTAAACGACAAGGAGACCGATGCCCTTGCTACTTGCTTAAGGCTGATTGAGGAAGGGTATGCTTTTACAAGGCTGCCCGCTCAAAAGGATGCTTCCAGCGCCGATGCCTTTACCCGTTACTTGCAAAAACTAGTTCAAAAGGGGCAGGATGAAAGGGAGGAAGCGGAAGTAAGGCAAGGGAAGTAAATTCCTGGCAGTTGTGCCTTCCTAAATATGGCAAGGAAAAAAATCCGAAAAACTGTAAAGAACTTGCTCTTTACAGTTTTTGCAGGTGCTATAAAATATTAAGTTTTTAACAGTAGTATTCTTTAATGGTGTCAATCAGTGCTTCTACCCGCTTATCGCTGATAAAATAGGTAATGTGCTGCCCTGCTTTGGTGCAGGCTAAAATACCATGGGCTTTTAAAAGGCTTAAATGCTGGGATAAGGCCGGTTGGCTGATGTTGGGCACCTGGGTGCCCAACTCTCCAACGGTCATGGGGTTTTCCATTAAAGCACATAAAATCAGCAGCCGATTATCATTGGCCAGGTTTTTTAAAAGCTGGGCCACATCCTTTGCTTTTGCTTCCATGGGCTACAGGTCCCCTCGGTTCTTCAGCATACAAATGCCCTGGGTCATGGTGCCCATGGGGCAATATACGCACCAGCTGCGGGGCTTAAACAGGGCCATGGTTAAAAAGCCCAGCACCGTGGAGGTAAGCATAACGCTATAAAAACCAAAGGCAAACTGACGTATCCAAGGGGTAACCAAAGGCACATCGGCCCACTGCCAGGGTAATTTAAAGGTCCAAAGTAAGGTGACGGCTTGCTTTACATCAGCCCCGGCAAAAACCTTGTAGGTAGCAAAGAGCATCAGGCCGAACATAGTCATAAAAAAGGCCAAGAAGCCGTAACGGAACCATTTGGAATATAAAAACTTCGGCGGGTTCTTTTTACGGGACAAGCCCAGCTTGTTCCCCATTAGTTCAAATAGCTGACCCCGCCCGCAGTATTTTCCGCAGTAGGCCTTATTGCCCCGCACAACGGAAATGGCCAGGGGGGTAATAAAACAGATCAGCCCCAGCCAGGCAAAGAGGATGTTGAACAGCCCTAAAATAAGGTACAAGGAAGAAGCAATCCATAAATATTCATGCCATTTTTTGGTTTTTACCAAATTTTTTTTTGCAGTGTTTCCCTTGGTCATGCTACCGCCTCCCTTGGTTTAATGGCAATAATGCCTGCCGGGCAGGCTTTTTCGCACTTGCCGCAGCCGATACAAGCACCCTCATTTACCAAGGCCCTAATGCCCTTTACCACCTTAATTGCCCCAAGAGGACAGGCCTTCTCGCAGCTGCCGCAGGCAACACAGCCGGGCAATACCAACGCAAGTTTTTTACTGGCCAACACCATCACTCCTTTAAAACGAATAATTATATAAGCAAATACTAATATATTCGATAAAGAGAAAAATGTCAACAGGGGGTCCAAAACATGGGGAAACTTACTATAGGGGTTTCAAGCATGAGTGACGCCCGTACAAAAAATTTCCAAACAAAAGCTAAAACATGCTTGTTATCTAAACGAGCCTATGTTAAAATGAAAAACCAACGTTAAAAATTACATAAAAGGGAGGAGAAAAATGAAACAGCTCATTTCACTTAAGCCCTTTACCCGCCGACGGTGCCATGAATTTTATAGTGGTTATGAGGCAGACCCACAGATGTGGGGAGAAACAACCTATACCTACAACAAAGAAAAAACAGACCATTACTACCATACCAAGGCTTTAGACCCAACCCGCCGTATATTTTCTATTTGCCTAAAGGATAGGGTGATTGGTCAAATACAGCTAAAGCGAATTTCTCCTGAAAAAAAGGAAGCCACTTTGGGCATACACCTTCAAAAGGACCAGTACAAAAACAAAGGCTACGGTACCCAGGCCCTAAGAATGATACTCCATTATGGTTTTACCCAATTACACCTTCAAACCATCTATGCTGATTGCGTTAAGCAAAACCTGCGAAGCCGCCATGTTCTTCAAAAAATAGGTTTTGTGTACACCCATGAAGATGATGACTTTTATTATTTTAAGATGAAAACGCCTTTGTAAAAAGAAAGCCTCTTTTCGCTTTGTAAATACTTTCGTTTAATCTAGACAACACCCCACGAGTTGGACACAATGAACAGGCAGTTCTTTTTACACAAAACATCGTCAAAAATCCTTGCAACAGCACAGCTATTCCTGCGGTTTTTTCTTGTTTTGCACAAAAGTTTTTTGCCCGTCATAGCCCCTTCTTCCATGGGGTATTGTCCCTACCAAAAGTGACAAAGGAGGCAATAATGATTACCGTTCAAAACATTAGCAAAACCTTTAAAGTAGCCAAGCGCAGCCCCGGCTTTGGCCAGGCGGTGAAGGCCTTGTTTTCAAAGGAATATGAAGAAGTAAAGGCCCTTGATGATATTTCCTTTACTGTTGATGAAGGCGAGATGGTGGGCTATATTGGCCCCAATGGAGCGGGCAAAAGCACCACCATTAAAATACTTTGCGGCATTTTAACCCCTAAAGAAGGCCGGTGTTTGGTTAATGGGCGGGTGCCCTGGAAAGAGCGCATCCAACATGTCCGGGATATTGGGGTGGTCTTCGGCCAGCGCAGCCAGCTTTGGTGGGATGTGCCCGTGGCCGACAGCTTTGAGCTGATTCGGGATATTTACAAGGTAGATCAAATAAAATACCGGCAAAACCTGGATGAACTGATAGCCTTGCTGGACCTTAAACAGCTTTTAAAAACCCCGGCCCGCAGCCTTAGTTTAGGCCAGCGGATGCGCTGCGAAATAGGGGCTTCCCTTTTGCACAGCCCTAAAATACTGTTTTTAGATGAGCCCACCATTGGCCTTGATGCAGTGAGTAAAATGGCCGTAAGGGAGTTCATACAAAAGCGAAACAAACACCAGGGAACCACGGTGATTTTAACCACCCACGATATGCAGGATATTGAAGCCCTGGCCCGGCGGATACTATTAATCGGCAAAGGGCGCATATTGCTTGACGGCAGTTTACAACAGGTGAAAAAAACCTTTTCCGATGAAAAAACCCTTGTTATCGAATATGAGGGAGCCCGGCCAACCCTTTTAGAGGGCATGACCATTAAAGAAGAGAGCCCTAAAGGGATGAAAATCCGCTTAAACCCTGCCCTTTGCCCTGTGGCCAAGGCCATCAGCCACCTCTCCCACCAAACCACCCTGCGGGATGTGTCTGTTGCGGATATCAGTGCCGAGGAGATGGTGGCCCGCCTTTATAAGGAGTACGAAATATGAAAACGTATTTGGCTTTTTTTCGTATTCGCTTTACCAACTCCTTACAGTATCGCAGCGCTGCCCTGGCGGGTGTGGCCACCCAGTTTGCCTGGGGCTTGATGGAGCTGTTGGCTTTTTCAGCTTTTTATAGGTCAAACCCATTGGCCTTTCCCATGAGTTTTGCCCAAACCGCCTCCTATATTTGGCTGCAGCAGGCTTTTTTAGCCCTGTTTATGACCTGGTTTTTTGAAAACGATATTTTTGAGGCCATTACCAGTGGAAACCTGGCCTATGATTTAGCACGGCCGGTGGATTTGTATAATAAGTGGCTTTGCCAAACCAGCGCCAACCGCCTGGCCAAGGCGGTACTCCGGTGCATGCCTGTGCTTATTGTAGCTTTTTTGGTGCCGGCCCCTTACAGGCTTTTATTGCCCCCCAGCCCTAAGGCCTTTTTTCTTTTTCTTCTATCAATGGTTTTAACCCTAGGGGTGGTTACCGCCTTTAGCATGCTGGTTTATATTTCCGCTTTTTACACCCTTTCCGCTACAGGGATTAGGGTAGTTTTTGCCGCTTTGGCAGATTTTTTAGCCGGAGCGGTGATTCCATTGCCCTTCTTCCCTGAAGACTGGCAAAAGGTGTTAAACTTCTTGCCCTTTGCAGCCATGCAAAACACCCCTCTTCGAATTTACAGCGGCCATCTGCAAGGGGTTCAAGCATTTACAGCCGTGGGGCTGCAGCTTTTTTGGCTTATTGTATTGGTGGGGGCAGGCAGGGTTTGGATGAGTAGAGGCCTTAAAAAAGTGATTATACAGGGGGGATAATATGAAGCTATATGCCAAGTTTTTTTTGATGCACCTAAAAAGCCAAATGCAGTATAAGCTATCCTTCTTTTTTACGGTGCTGGGCCAGTTTTTAACCTCTTTTACAGTCCTTTTAGGGGTTTGGTTTATGTTTAGGCGTTTTTATAAAGTGGAGGGTTTTGCATTTGAAGAGGTGCTTTTGTGCTTTGCAGCAGTGCTGATGGCCTTTTCCCTTGCGGAGACCTTTGGCCGGGGTTTTGACCGTTTCCCTGCGATGATTGGTAACGGAGAGTTCGACCGTATCCTGGTGCGCCCTAAAAGCCCTGTATTTCAAGTGTTGGCAGGGAAAATGGAATTTAGCCGCTTAGGCCGTTTGGTCCAGGCCCTGGTGGTGTTTGCCTACGCTATTCCTAAAAGCGGAGTGCTTTGGACTGGGGATAAAATCGTTACCCTGTTTTTAATGGTGGCCTGCGGTACGGTGGTGTTCTTTAGCCTTTTTCTAATCTATGCGGGTTTTACTTTTTTTACCATTGAAGGCCTTGAATTTATGAACATTTTTACCGACGGCGGGCGGGAGTTTGGCCGCTATCCCTTTTCTATTTATGGCAAAGGGGTGCTGCTGTTTTTAACTTTTATTATTCCCCTGGCCCTTTTTCAGTACTATCCCCTTTTATACTTGCTGGGGCGGCAAACCAGTGTGTTTTATATGTTCTGCCCCCTCTTTGGCCTTTTGTTTACCCTGCCGGCCTATGGATTTTGGCGCTTTGGCTTAAGGCGTTATCAATCTACAGGGTCCTAGTAGAGGAGAAAAAAAGCAAAAAAGAAGCGGCAAAAACCGCTTCTTTTTTGCTTAAATGATTGTGGGGAATCACCTCGCCTTGCGCCTTACCCTAAGGGTGCTTATTAGCAGTGACACGCCATACCAAAGGGCGGTAAAGAGCACCACAGTAGCCCCGGTAGAAGTATCAGCGTAGTAAGAAACCACAAGGCCTGCAATGCCGCTGGTAACGGCAACAAGCACCGAATAGCCCGCATGGCCCCTGGTGCTTTTGGCCAGGTTCCGCCCGGCGGCGGCGGGCACAATGAGCAAGGCGTTAATGAGCAAAATGCCAATCCACCGAATGGCCAACATCACGCAAATGGCAATCATCACTGCAAAAACAGTCTCTATCAGCTTGGTATAAATGCCCCGGCTGCGGGCCAATGGCCCGTTAATGCTGGTAAGTAAAAGGGCATTATAGATGACTGCCCAAAGGGCTACCCCCACCACCAGGGCAATGGCCAGGCCCGGTAAATCACCGGAGGAGATGGTCAGTACATCCCCAATGAGCAGGTTGGAATACTTGGCAAAACCTCCGCCTTTGGATAAAATAATCAGCCCCAGGGCGATAGAAGTGCTTGAAAACACGCTGATAATGGTATCGGCAGAGGTTTTTCCGGATTGCTTAATGCGAATGACTAACAAGGCCCATAGGATGCCAAAAATTAGCATGGCCTTTAGTTCATTTAAGTTAAACAGCACCCCAATACCAATGCCTGTTAAGGCACTGTGGCCCAGGGCATCGGAAAAAAAGGCCATTTTTTGGTTCACTGCCATGGTGCCTAAAAGGCCTAGCAAGGGGGTTAGGAGTAAAAGCCCAATCAAGGCGTGGGCCATAAAACCGAAAGAGAAAATTTCCAAGGGAAAAATTCGGTACAAAAAACTGGCAATGTCACTCATTTTGTTTCCTCCTTGGGGGCTGTAAACAGCAAGCGGCTTTTAATGCCAAAGGTGGCGTCAAACTCCTTAGACGAAAAAACCTCTTTGGGGGTGCCTTGGTAAATCACCTGTTTATCCAGCAGCACTACATAGTCGGCATATTCTTCTACCAGGGCTAAATCGTGACTAACCAGTAAAATGGCCATGTGGTGGTCTTTACGAAGGGCGGACACTGTGTCCAAAAACATGGTTAAACCATTATGGTCAATGCCGGAAACGGGCTCATCCAGCACCAGCAAATCAGGCTGGGGGGTAATGGCCATAGCCAGGAGCACCCGCTGCAGTTCTCCGCCAGAAAGCTTGCCCAAGGGGCTTTTTAGAAGGGTTTCCCCTTTTACTTTTTTTAAAATGGCCAGTACTTTTTCTCGGGTTTTGGGGCTTATCCCTGTCCATACAGGGCGTTTGGTAAAAATACATGCCAAAAAATCTTCAACGGTTACAGGCGTTTCCCGGTCAAATTCCAAGCTTTGGGGTACATAGCCAATGGTTACCTTGGATAGGGTTTTGCCCTCCAAATCCTGGTGGAGTATTTTGCCAGTATAAGGTATTTCTCCCAAAATGGCCTTGAGCAGGGTGGTTTTGCCCGCCCCGTTTTGGCCAATTAAAGCGGTTAATTGGCCGCAGTGAACGTGCATGTTTACGTGGGACAGGATGGCCTGCTTATCCATTGTAACGCTTACATCGGCCAGGTCAATATGGCACAGGCCGCAGCTTTGCTGATGGGTTTTCATCTTTTTCACTTCCTAATGGTTTGGTTGCTTTCTAATGGGGGGTGTTTGTTTTTTACTCGTTTAAATTTGGTAAAGCACAATAATCAGCGGGAATAGATGCCGGTGGTTATTTCGGTAATATAGGCTTCTTTATTGGGCAGCCCCGGGGCAGTCAGGGCTTCAGCTACGGCTTTTTGATTGTTGTAGGGCAGGGATACAATGGTTACATCCAAAGGGCCGGGGGTACTGCCCATTTCCCCTTCCAAAATAGCATAAAACACATTGGGTATTCCCATGGCGTTGCCCACGCTGCCTGTATTGATTAACAGGCCCCCCTTTAACACCCGGTAAAAGGCCCGGTGCCAGTCGGCATAAATAAGGCCTTCAAAGGTTTTTTGCCCGGTAGACAGGTAGGGCATAATTTCGTCTGAAGGGCCAGTGGGAATGAGGATACCCCCGCTCGTTACAGGGCGGCCATGAATCATGCGCAGGTGGCAGCCGGAAAAAGTAAAGTGGTGTTCTCTTGGCAAAGTGGCTAGTTTATCAAGGCGGGCCTGGCCCAGCTGGTTCCAATAAAACACATCGGCAGGGAAGAGCTTGCGGTTAAGCCCGTAGTCCCAGTTACCGCCAATAATAACGCTGCAGTTATCAAAAACCCAGTCGAAGGTTTTGTGGGAGGAGGGGCCCTTGCCCACCAAATCCCCCAGGCAATAAATGCTGTCAATATTGCGCCGAAGCAGGTCTTTTTCAAGGGCCTTGGTGGCGGTCCAGTTCCCGTGCAGGTCGGCAATCAAGGCAAGCTTCATAAATACACTCCTTTTGGTATCAAAGTTTAGTATAGCATAAATAAGCTTAAAACAGCGTAAAAGGAAGGTTGTTTCATCAAAAAAAATCCTGTATACTAGGCAAAGAAAAAGGAAAGGGCTGACAGCATTGGAACATTTTGCACTTTTTGATTTTGACGGGACCATTGCCAAGGGTGATTCGATTATTTCCTTTATGTGGTACAGCTTCGTAAAAAAAGAGATGACCTTAAAACAGCTTTTAAAAGCTGGCACCGCTTACATGGGCTACGCCTTTGGCAGAATAGACGATACCCAGGCCAAAGAAGTGGCCATCAGCTTTTTACAAGGGAAGCAACAAGCCTATGTACAGGCTTTTTGCCAAAAATGGTACGATGAAAAAATGGCTTCAAAAATATTTGTGCAGGCTGCAGCCGAAATCGACCAGCTTAAAAAAGAGGGCTGCCTGGTGCTGGTCATCACCGCTTCACCGGATGTATATATGGATCCCTTCAAAAAGGCCTTCGGCATTACGGATGTTATTGGCACCCGGGTAGATATCGATAATCAGAACATCTATTCCGGACGCATTAGCGGCAACAACTGCCGGGGCATTGAAAAAAACCTGCGCCTGGCAGAGTATCTGGCCGCTAAAGGATGGACGCTGGATACAGAAAAATCATGTGGTTACGGCAATTCAAGCCACGATGAGGCCATGCTCCATTTGGTTGGAAAGCCAGTTTTAATCAACCCTTCCAAAAAATTAAAAAAAGCATTTTCCGGGGCGCGAATTGAAAAATGGAAAAAGATTATGGGTCCCCGGCAAAAGCTTGATAAATGATTGACAAAAAAACTTCCCGCCAGTATACTTATATTAATAACAAGTGTATATTTGGCGGAGGAGGTATAAATATGACGAAGAAGAACCATCAGCTTAGTCCCCTGGTATTGCTGGATAATTCCAGCATGGTGGATGTTTTGGGCAATGGTGATTATACCATTAGAAATATGACTTTTGATGAAACACGGGCCGTTCTTGATACCTTTGAGCAGGATGAAATTTACGTAGGCTTTTCAAACAGCCATATTGAGCACGTGATTTTTGGCTATTTGGGCATTGATCAAAGAGTTTATGAGTATAAGCCTGTAAAGCGGCTGGAATTGGGGCAGGAAGCGCTGGTATTTAAACTTTACGTAACCGAATCAGAAACCCAGCCTCTGATACATGAAGATGGAGTGGAAGCAAAAAAGATTGAAAACATTTATGTATACTGCCAATATTTAACCAGAATAAAATAATTTATAATTATATTTTTTTTAAAGCCCATGCTTCCCCTTGCTATGGTATAATTAGCCAATGAGCATTGAAAATGTAAGGAGGAAACCACCATGGGCCTTTTTGATTTACCACTGGAAAAACTATATACTTACGAGGGAATGAACCCAAAGCCCGAAGACTTTGAAGCCTATTGGGACAGTGCCCTTAGCGAAATGGAAGAGGTAGACCCCCAGATAGAAAAAACACCGGCTGATTTTTTTCACCCGGCGGTAGAATGCTTTGACCTGTGGTTTACAGGTACCAAAGGGGCTAGGATTTATGCCAAGTACGCCCGGCCAAAACATTTTGAAGGGCCCAGGCCTGCCCTGCTGTTTTTTCATGGTTACAAGGGGAAATCTGGCCCCTGGACAGAAATGTGCGCCTGGGCCAGTGCCGGCTTTTGCGTAGCCTTTTTAGATGTACGGGGCCAAGGCGGCCAAAGCGAGGACAAGGGTGGGGTAAAAGGAAACACCCAGCATGGGCACATTATCAGGGGCCTTGACAGCGAAGACCCTCACGATCTGCTCTTTCGGGATATTTTTCTAGACACGGCCCTTCTTGCCAAAATTGTGGGAAGCTTTCATGAAGTAGACGAAAACCGCTTAGGGGCCACAGGCGGCTCTCAAGGGGGTGCCCTTACTTTGGCCTGCGCCGCTTTGGCCAATATCAAGGCGGCTGCTTCAATTTATCCCTTTTTAAGCGATTACCAACGGGTGTGGGAAATGGACTTGGCCGTTAATGCCTACGCCGAAATTAAAGAGTACTTCCGCCATTTTGACCCAAGGCACCTAAGGGAAAAAGAAGTGTTCACAAAATTGGGCTACATCGATATTCAGCATCTGGCTCAGCGGATTACCGGAAAAATATGGATGTTCACCGGGCTGATGGATCAAGTTTGCCCGCCCTCCAGCCAGTTTGCCTGTTATAATAAAATTACCACCGAAAAAAAGGTTTTCATCTACCCGGATTTTGCCCACGAAAACCTTCCTTCCCACGACGACATGATTATTAGGTGGTTTATTGAACAGCTGCAGCCTTAGGTTAAGCCGCATATAAATTAAAAATAGCCTCCTTGCGCTTATCACGTGCAGGAGGCTATTTTGCCAAGGTTTGATGTAAAAAAAGTTCAAAGGTTTCTTTTTTGGGGGGCCAATTTTGGCAAAAGTAAAGAGCCATCTCTTCACTGGGCAAAAAAGCATTTACATGGACAAAAGCCGGGGAGCCCTTTTTGATGTCTCCCTCAAATACAAAACCTTTTTGCAAGGGGGTTAGGCGCACATCATCGGGCTGAGGGCATCCAGGCCGGGAGGCTAAAGTTTTTAGAGAAAAATCTTCCCCCATCAGGGCCATAAAAAAACTATAAATATCGCTTGACGCCTTTGGCCAGACACTGGCATAATGGCTGCAGCTTTGCTGGTCGGCCAGGCCTAGAACAGTTTGAAAAAGCATTTCTTTTTCTTCAAAAAGGGATAAAACCAGGGTATAGCCTCCCAGGTGGTTTTTAGAGTAGTCCGACAGGTAAAATTGCTCTTTTTGAAAGCGGGCCTTCCAGGCAGGGGCAGCTGACAACACAGCCTCTTTACGGCTATAGGGCAGTTTTTTTTCAAATAAAACCAAGTGCTCTTGGCTCTTTGGGGTGAGTTCATACAAGCTGCCAATGGGGTGGGGGGTAACCAGCAGCAGCTGGTCTTCCACCAGCTCTCCTAAAAAAAGCTGAAAGGACAGGTAGTCCATTAAATTATTTTCGGCCATAAACTGCCACAGCTGCAAGTTGGTGCAGGGTTCCAGTTGGCTGATGGCAAAAATCAGCAGCAGCTTATTTTCGCCAAAGGAGGGTTTTCGGTAAAACATGTTACTTCCTTTGATGTATAGTATGTAAAAATAGATTTTGGATAAAAGGGTTTTGGGGGTGAAGTGCAAATCCCCCCAAACGGAAGTTTGAGGGGACAAAATACACTTAAAGAAAAGCTAACATGCCGAGGAACCCATTAAACCGTAAAAGGTTTAATGTCGTTTAACAGGTCTTCACACTCGTCGGCATATACTTCCAAGGTAATGGGCTTGCTCAAATCCAGGCTAAAAATACCCAAAATGGATTTTGCATCAACCACGTGGCGGCCGGCGCGAAGGTCCATGTCGTAGGGATAGCGATTTACAATATTAACAAATTCCTTTACGTTTTCAGCTAAACTAAGTTTGATATTTGCAGATTTCATTTGCAACTACCTCCTTTCCTATTTTGACCCTTATAGTATACCTTGTTTTGCGCATAAAATCAATAAAATCCTTTTAAAACAAGGAAAAAAGAATACAAAGCTTGTTTTTTGCTCTACATTTGTAACAGCGTACTTTAAAGGGCATCAGCCTAAAAAAATACTGGATTGGCGACGAATCTCTCCTTCCCATTTATGAAGGTATGCATAGCCTTCCTTCATAAATGCAGGCAAGTCTAAACTGGTGTACATATCATACAAAGTTTGTAAAATGGGCCTGCCTTCAATGCTCATGGTGTAAAAAGCTTTATCAGCTACACCGCCCTGTTCAAAAACGGGATTGATTTCATAGAGCCTGGGATCGTGGCGGATAATCGGATCTACTGCCATTTCACTAAAGATCCACTTTAAATGTGGGCTTTCATATTCCTGTGCACTATCGGCAAAAAATTTTTGCCAGCAATCAAACCAAATAAAATGAATAATTTCGTGGATCGCCGTTGCTAGAGCCCCTTTAGGCCCATTTAAATAGAATATATCAAAGGAACGCTCAGCCAGGTACCGGGGTGAAATGGGGTTTAAGGTAATGAACCCTTTTATATTGTTAAAGCTGCCGGATACATCAACCTTAAAGGCATCACCAAGGGCCTGCTCCATCTGACGGTGGTATTTTTCCCAATGGACAGTATATTGCTCTATTTTATCCTCAAAATCAATGGAATGATAGGTTTCTTTCAAAACTTCATATAAGCAATCTTTTTTTCCTTTTCATTTAAGGCTGTAAAGCGGCTTTGTTGAAGGGCCGGAAAAAAATGAAAAAGGGGAGTCTGCCAATAAGATGAAACTTCCTCACCTTCTGGAAAAAAGCCCATAATGCTTTGAATATTATATGCCAAAGAAGGATTAACATAGGTTAACTTCAAAACAACCATCCTTTCAACTAAGCAGATTGCTTTGGCGAAGCTAATCTGCTGGAGAATATAGAATTTTAAATCATTTATGCTGAAAATATCGTAGCATGAAAATTTGGCTTTAGCAAGGGAAACCAGGGGATTTTGTAGAATAATTGACAAGGGGAGGCTAAAAATTTACAATGAATACAAATGACAGGCAAAAGGAGAATAAAAAATGGAGAAGCAAATGGATTTACTGACCTCCGTAACCGGCGCTCCTTTGGAAATGGCCACATGGATCCCCCAGGGGGAAAGGCAGGGGGTTGTGCAAATTGTTCACGGCATGGCCGAACACCTTGGCCGCTACGAAGAAACCGCTCAGGCCCTTACTGAACAAGGTTTTATCTTGGTGTGCCATAACCACTTGGGCCACGGAGAAACAGCGCCGGTAAAGGGATATTTTGCCCCTCAAAAAGGCTGGGACTCCCTGCTTGAAGACGTGGATCGGGTGCGCAAAAAGAGCCAGGAACGCTACCCGGGGCTGCCCTATTATATGCTAGGCCACAGCATGGGCAGCTTTGTACTGCGTTGCTATTTGCAAAGCCCTAACAGCCGGGGTATACAAGGGGCTATTATTTCCGGTACCGGGTATTTTTCAAAGCCTCTGGCGGTTTTTGCAAAGGCCTTTGCTCGGCTGCTGTGCAGCCTGGGCTATAGCAAAAAAGAGGCAAAAATTATTGATACTTTGGCATTTGCCGGGGGCAACAAGCAGTTTGCTCCTGTAAAAACCCCCTACGATTGGACCAGCCGCGATGAAGAAAAGGTAGCAGAATATGCTCAGGATCCTCTGTGCGGTTTTGTATTTACAGGCCGGGGCTATTACGATTTGTTTACTGGCATTGACAGGCTGACCAATAAAAAAGCCCTTTATAACATAGAAAAGGATTTACCCCTTTACTTTTTTTCCGGTGATTTGGATCCGGTGGGCAAAAACGGCCGGGGGGTTAAAAAAGTGTACAATGATTTTTTAAGCCACGGCATTAAAAAAGTTACCTTAAAGCTGTACCCCAAGGGGCGCCACGAAATGCTAAACGAAATCAACCGCAAAGAAGTGGTGGCGGATTTGGTACAGTGGCTTAATGACCATTAAGCTCAGGGTGCCTAACAAGTCGACACCCTCCCAATAAAATGAAATTCATTTTATTG
>CAYFQH010000047.1:0-14847 GCA_964345215.1 uncultured Oscillospiraceae bacterium
ACATGCCGGTTTTAAAAGCCAGTTTGTTGTTGCACTGCAATGCAATGAGAAATCACTTGTGGGAATGCTGCGCCATTGGATAAATGAAGCTGTAGCGTCAGATGACCTAAGGGAAGTGAATATGTTGAGTATAGACGAAATTTCATTTAAGCCTGGTCATGGCTACGTAACGGTGGTGGTGGGCGCATAAGCGCGGCGAGTAAGTGATGTCGAGAAAGGTCGCAGTAGCCAGGCGGTGGTTGATTTTTCGGACAAGTTGGAAGAAAAAACGGTGCTTGTGAAAATATTCAATTTGTAAGCAGTGGCATGTCTAGAGCGTATAGGTGTGGAGTAGCGGAGTGTTTCCCTTATGCCAAGCTAACTGCGGACAAATTCTATGTAAAAAAATTGGTTCTTGAGGCCATGGACAAAGTGCGTAAAGCTGAACAAAAAGAGCATCGAAGCAAGGAACTTCACAATAGTAAGAAGCTTTATTTGCTTTATAGGTGTATGGGTCTTTCATCTTATTGCCCTTGATGATCATAGGATGAAGCCCTTTTTTAAAAATTTTTGAGAGTGCGCCCAGATACCCTTTGTCTCCCACCACTGCACCGCTTTTGGGCAAAATTTGGTGAACCGCCTTTGCATCAGGCAGGTTTGCAGCCGTTACGGTTACCTCGGTAATTGTGCCGCTTTGTATGTCCACAGCGACATTCTTTTTAAATCCATACCAGAATTTTGCTGCTTTTTGCTCCGATTCTTGTTTTTGGATCAGAAGAAACCTTTGGCAGCACCTCATTATTCAAATTCTCGTAGCCCTGGGCAAGCACTCTATCCCGCTTTTCCCAAAGACTTAACTTGCGCACTAACGCACTGGAACCTACAAAGGCAAATAACTTCGGCGCAATTGTTTTGCTCTTGTAATTAGTGATTTACCCCTACAGACATTGCTTCCATTCCAACGGTTCCAACATTGCTGCGAAATTTGTATATTGTGCTGTGGTCAGGGGTGCTTTTCTGCAAGGCAAAGCCACAGAACCACTTTGCTGCAACCTTTTCTGCGATGAACTGAACCGCTCAAACTCCCGATTAGATGTATCTTCCATAAACTGAAGTAACAGGCCCATAAGGTCTCTTATAAACCCTTGAGTGCATGTAAGAGACCTGATGAGAACTCTCTCACCAACGCAGGTCAATTGAACGACCCTGGCGGATTTGGCGCTTACGTACTAAAAAATATGGTGGATCGGCTAAGATATCGGCTGTTGCTGAGTTTTATTGGATTTTTTTGTGTTAGCGATCTATCGTGTCTTTGACCTCTTTTACGGGCAGCAGATGATTTTTAATAAAAGCGCCAACAGCCCGCATGGAAAGGCGGCTTTCGGGGAAGCCATAAATTTGAAACACATGAGGCATCCCTTCCCAGCGCAATAGGGTTACATCCACCTTATCCCGTTCCATCACCTGGGTTAGAGTCTCTGCGTCGCTTAAAAGAAGTTCCCGGGTGCCCACCTGTATTTGGGTAGGGGGAAAGCCTGTGAAATTGCCGTGGATGGGGGAGACCATGGGGTCACCCAAAAGAGTAGGGTCCTCCCCTACAAACTGTTTAGCGGCCACGGTAATTTCTTCTAAATTGAGGGTAACATCTTGATCTTCTTCGGCCAGGTTGGTGTAGCTATCCCCCTGGAGGGATAAGTCGGTCCAGGGAGAGAGGAGTACTAGACAGCCGGGCAGGGACTGGTTTTGCCCCTTTAGATATTGGGCCAGGGCCAGGGCCAAGTTGCCCCCGGCGCTTTCGCCGACCACCCCAATGTTTTTAGGATCATACCCTTGATCAAGTAAATATTGGTAGACCTTTAAGGCGTCTTCCAGCTGGGCGGGATAAGGGTACTGGGGCGAAAGGCGATAGGTAAAGGTATAGGTTTTAAGGCTGGCAGCGGCGGCTACATGGGAGGCCACTACCCGTGACTGAAGCAAATTACCCGATACATAGGCTCCCCCATGGCAGTGAAGCAATACCACCTCATCCGACAGGCTTTGCTGGGGGGTAATCAGCATACTGGGCACTTCATCAACTTCAAAATAATGGCCACGGGTACCCAAAACAGGCGTATTTTCAACCCGTTTTGCCGGAGGGTCTATATCCATAATTTTTTTGCCGATACGGCCGAAAAAAGAACGGTTTTTGCCCAGGGCGGATAGAAAGATTTGGCTTGAAATGGAAGGCATACATAACCTCCTGCTCATCATGCAAGGTCGTGAAAGAATTAAGTGTCAAAGGTGACCAAGAAACTTTTAATTTCGTAGGGCTTTAAGCTAAGGGTAATTTGATTTTTGCTAAAATCGGCCGGCGTGATTTCTTCTTCCATTAAATTGCACACGGCAGCCTGCTTTATCGGCAAGCCTGTGTGAATAACAACCTGTTCTTCTCGTTGGCCGAAGGATTCGTACAGCCTTAAAACCATGGCCGTACCGTCCAGTTGTTCTTTTACAGCCTCCACCATTACTCCGGGGGTAGTCACTTCAAATAAGGGCAATAGCTGCCCTTCCCCTGGATCTTTTAACAAAAGGGCGGTGGTGGGAATATTCAGCTGATAGCCTTGCTTAATGGTATCTCCCTCCTGCCAAGTGCCTACATGGGGATAGAGGGAATAAGTAAAGGTATGATCTCCAATATCTGCTACAGGGTCGGGTTCAGTTGAGCTTTTTAAAAGGGTTAAGGTCATTTTTTTGTTGTCAATGGCGTAACCGTACTTACAGTCGTTTAATAGGGATACACCGTAGTTTCCTTCGCTTACATCGGCCCATTTGTGGGCGCACACTTCAAAGCGGGCTACGTCCCAGCTAGTATTTTGGTGGGTAGGCCGCTTTACGTTGCCGTATTGAATATCGTAGGTGGCCTCGTGGTAGAAAACATCCACCGGGAACTCAGCCTTGAGCATATACTGTACCTCTTGCCAGTTTACATGGGTTTCAAAGTCGATACGAGGGCTGTTACTGTAAAAAACCATGTCCTGGGTAATGGTAGAATTCATGTAGGTATAGGTGGTGCGCAAGCGGCTTAATACAGGACCTTGGGAGATAAGCTCAACATCGGTTACCTCATCCACGTCCCAGTGGTGCTGGTTATAGTAAATATTAATGTCCCAAGCATCATAATTGTGGGGTTTGTTTTCGTAGCATACAATCCGGTTTAACACCTCTCCAGCCTTACATAACTGGCGGCCTGTGCGCTTATCAACAAGGGAAGTAATGCGCATACTTTGGTCAAAGCTGCCTGAGTAAAAGGGGGTGTCAAAATCCTGGGGCGACAGAGTGAGGCCGGGGTGTTGCTCTTGCTCGCCATAAACAAAGGTAAAGGTGCTGGCCCCCATAGGGCTTAGGTTTTGAAGATAGGCAACATAGCCTCGTCCATCTTTTTGCGCAGGGTAGCGGTTGCCCTGGTCATCAATGAGGGCGGCAATCCCCTTGGGGCCGGTAAAGGTCACCAGGTCATCCCGCCGGTAAGCCATGGAGTTATAAACGGCTAAATCACCCTTAAGAGAATGGGATAGACAGGCAAAAACCGTATCTTTCATCTTGTTAAGGCGATTAAATAAATCGGCATAGGTTTTATCCGAATCCTCGTATACTTTTTTAATGGAGGAGCCGGGCAAAATATCGTGGAACTGGAGGGTAAGCATCTGTTCCCAAATGTTATGCAACTCCTTAGCGGGGTAATCAAAGTTTTTTAGGGCAGCTGCATAACTGGCCCACAACTCTATTTCCCGAAGGGCTAACTCGATTTTACGGTTGTTCCGCTTGTTTTTGGCAACGGCCGTATAGGTGCCCCGGTGGTATTCTAAATAAAGCTCTCCGCACCAGGTAGGGGTGTCTGGGTGATGGGCCAAGTTTTGTTCCAGTTTTTTGAAAAACTGGCTGGGGTGCTGTTGTACTGCCACGGGAATGCCGGGCAGGGGAGTAGCCATCCGTCTACCGTTTTCCAGCATCCATTCGGTGGGGCCGCCCCCGCCATCGCCAAAGCCATAGGATACAATAAAGCTGTTATCCAGCCCCTTTTGCTGAAAACGCTGCCAGCCGCCTTTTAACTGGTTGGGTCCCAGCATGGCATTGTAGGTGGTAAAGTGAGCCAGGTCAAACTGATTTACCGAGGCAAAATCTCTAGCAGGGGTAAAGTGGGTTAAAATTTGGGTGCCGTCAATGCCTTCCCAATAAAAACTGTCGTAGGGGTATAAGTTAAACTCCGACCAGCTTAATTTGCTGGTCATAAAGTATTTAATGCCCGACAGGTTCATAATTTGAGGCAGGGCGGCAGAATAACCAAAAACATCGGGAAGCCATAAAATTTCGCTGTTTTTATTAAAATTTTTTCTAAAATATTCTTTGCCGTGGAGGAACTGGCGCACCAGGGATTCGCCCGAAGCCAGGTTGCAGTCAGCCTCTACCCACATGCCCCCTTCCGCCTCCCAGCGACCTTCTATAATACGTTGCTTTATGTTTTCAAAAACCTCTGGGGCATCTTCCTGTACAAACTGGTATAACACCGGCTGGCTGGACATGAACATATATTCTTCAAACTGCTTCATGTAGTTTAGCACGGTCGAAAAACTGCGTACAGCCTTATAGCGGGTTTGCTCAATATCCCACAGCCAGGCCACATCAATATGGGTATGCCCCACACAGGAAGCAATGGCTACAGGCGGATCTTGAGCATAATAATCGTAAAGGTTTGTTTTTAAAAAGGCCCTGGCCTGTTCAAGGGAGGCATAAAAAGCCTGGCTGTGCTTTTGCCGTAAATCCAGCAGGTTTACAGCATCACACAAGGCCCTTAGCACAATTTCCCGGTCCCGTTCCCCGTCGGCAAGCATGTTTACAGCCTCCCAGGGTACTTTTATGTCGTACATCAAAGCCTCTACCTGGGGGCTTACATCGCAAAGGGAGAGGGTTAAAACAGGTGGGGTTTGATTTTTTTTGGCAAGCATAGCATAGCCTCTAAGTAAAACAGCGTAGCTTTGGCCGGGGGCAGCCTCAGGCTGCAGCAAAAGGCGGGTATGTTTGGTGTCAAAGGCCTGTTGCATTTGCCCGTCTACGATTACTTCAAACTGAGGGTTTACTGCTTCCCACTCCTGCTCCCGGCCTGTAACGGCATAAAGCATCACTTTACCTGTAAAATCTTCGGGTACGGTCAAGGTGAATGAAAAATCAGTCCACTCGTTTTGGGTGGCCCAAAAATCCCCGTTTTCAAAGGGTACAAAATTTTGGCTGCCCCTGGGGGCGGTGGTAATGCCTGTTACGGGCAGGCTTTTTACAACAATGCAGGCCTCCAGCTCTTCTAAAATACGCCTGATTCGAAGGAAACGTTGATGTAAATCCATAGTGTATCCACGCTTTCATTTTAATTTTGAAAAGTTACTTTGCAGGGGGAACTTTTTTGCTACTGTTAGCAGAAACCATTGATTTTGCAGAAACTTGAGGCGCTTCACTCTTCTTTTGGGGCCTTTCCTCTGCTTTGCTGTCAGGGTTTATCTGGGGACCGCCCTTAAGTTTTTCGTATAGTTTAATATACTTTAAAGAGGAATTGTCCCAGCTGAAGTCTCCATCCATACCCCGCTGGATTAAGGTTGCAAAAACATCTTTTTGGTTAAGGTAGTAATCAACAGCCCGGGTAATGGTGTTTAACATATCGTGGGCGTTGTAGTTAAAAAAGCTAAAGCCATTTCCTTCCCCTGTATACCCGTTGTAGGAAAGGACCGTATCTCGAAGGCCGCCAGTTTCCCTAACGATGGGCACAGTGCCATAGCGCATGCTAATCATTTGGCTCAGGCCGCAAGGCTCAAATTGGGAGGGCATTAAAAACAAATCGGCTCCGCCGTAAATTTGGTGGGCCAAGGCATGGTCCATCATGAAGCGGGCAGCCACTCGGCCCGGGTACTCTTCTTCTGCCCAGCTGAACAGGTCAATATATTGACTGTCGCCCATGCCCAAAATAATCAGCTGAATATCCTGTTGCATCAATTCTCCAATCACCCGGTCGATTAAGTCAAGGCCCTTTTGGTTGCTTAAACGGCCTACCATACCAATCACAGGTACATCCGCCCGTACATCCAGGCCGACTTTTTCTTGAAGGGCTGCTTTATTTACAGCTTTTTTCTCAAAGGTGTTTTTGCCATAGGTTGCCCACAGGGCCGGGTCGGTTTGGGGATTATACTCTTCTACGTCAATGCCGTTTAAAATACCTGTTAAGTTGTCTCTTCTGGCTCGCAGCAGGCCGTCCATCCGTTCGCCAAAATAGGCGGTTTGAATTTCCCGAGCATAGCTTGGGCTAACAGTGGTCAATTCATCTGCATAAACCAGGCCGGCCTTTAAAAAGTTGGCGCAGCCGTAGGATTCTAATTTATCGCTGGTCCACAGGCTGTCGCCCAGGCCCAATATATCCTGCACTTCTTTAATGCCAAAAATACCCTGATATTGCAGGTTGTGAATGGTCATAATGGTTTTAATATCGTGGTAAAAGGGAAGATGGTCGTACTGAATGCGCATCAGAGCCGGGATCATACCCGCCTGCCAGTCATGGCAGTGGAGAACATCAGGCTGAAAGCCAAGCAGGGGCAGAGCATTTAACACGCTCCGGCAGAAAAACCCGAAGCGCTCATACTCGTCGCCTCCCAAACCGTAGATATAATTGCGGCCAAAGTAATACTTATTGTCAACAAAGTAAAAGGTCACCCCGTCTTTTTTAAGTTCCTCAATGCCGCAGTACTGGCGGCGCCACCCAAGGCGCACCTCAAAATCAACCAGGTGGGTCATTTGATTTATATACTCTTGCCCAATGGCGCTGTATAAGGGCAGTATCACCCGTATATCATGGCCTTTTTTTGCAAGCACTGGGGATAGGGCGCCAACCACATCGGCTAAACCGCCTGTTTTACAAAAGGGAACACATTCGCTGGCAGCAAATAAAATCTTCATAGAAAACAACCTTTCTTCTTATCGTCCTAAAATGAGTAAGGAGTGCGAAAAACTAAAAAAGTGGCTAAATGACCACTTTTTTTGAAATAACAATTGGGTAGGCAGGAGGGCCGATTAGGCGGGTGTTTTGTTTGATAACCGCCTGTTTATCTAAAATGCAATTTTCGATATGGGCACCGCTTTCAATATAACTGTCCTGCATGATGATACAGTTTTTAACATAGGCATCAGGCTCTACAACAACACCCCTAAAAAGCACACTGTTTTCAACATTGCCCTGAATAAAGCAGCCATCGGCAACCAAGGCATTGAGGACTTTTGCATCTAAATCGTACTGGGCAGGCATTTCATCCCGTACTTTGGTATAAATAGGCTGGTTGGATGAAAAGAGGTAGCTTCTATAATCGTGATCTAATAAGTCTTTATGAAATTGGAAAAAAGATTCGATAGAATCGATCAGCCAGGCCTTTTCTTTAAACTCATAGGTGCCGATATGAATTTGCTTTTTAAGAGACAGGCGCTGAAGAATATCCCGGTTAAAATCGTGATAGCCTTGGGCGGTGGCCTGGTCTACCAGCTGGAGGAGCAGCTCTTTTTTGATCAGGCAGGCTTCCATCAGCACATTGTCAAAGGAGGGGGTGATGGGGTCCACTTCCATGTCAATCACATTGCCTTCTTTGTCGATGCTTAGATAGGAGCCAAACTCACTGCGCTTTAACTGAGGGTCTTTACAGTATAAAAGGGTAACATCACAATCGCTTTCCATATGGCTGGCAATCATATCGGAAAAATCGGTTTTATAGATGATGTTGCTGCCTGTAAGCAAAACATATTTTTGCTTGCTGCGAAGAAGATAGTTGGTGTTTGAGCGGATGGCATCAATGAGCCCCGCGTAAACGCCAATGTTCTCCCTGGTTAAAAAAGGCGGAAGTAAAAACAAGCCGTTAGCCTTGCTGTGCAAATCCCACTCCTTGCCTGAACCCAAATGGTCCATGAGACTATGGTAGTTTTTTTGCATAATGACCCCTACGTTTCGAATGCCGCTGTTAACCATAGAGGATACATAAAAGTCAATAATCCGGTATCTTCCGGCAACGGGAAGGGCGGCAATGGCCCGGGTGAGGGTCAATTCTCTTAAACGGGAGTCATTTTCGCCGGTATAGATCATGCCTAGCACATCTTTCATAGGAATACATCCTTTCTATCTATCTATTAAGGGGATCAACCGTTTACTTCATGCTGTTCAACTTGGGTTCCGGCTTCAACTACAAAGCCGGCGGGCAGGCGAACCCCTTGGCCTACAACGGCAATATTGCCCTTGTCTTTACCAATAACGGCCCCTGGGCCTACGTGGGCACCTTCGCCAATAATGGCCCTTTTAATAATGGCGCCCCGTTCAATAATCGCGTTGGGCATAACCACACTGTCAATAATTTCGGCCCCGGCAGCCACGGTAACACCCGAGAATAACACAGAATGCTTTACCTGACCGTAAACCTCGCAGCCTTCGGTAACCAGTGAGTTTGAAGCGCAGGCGCCGCTGGCGATGTAGTGGGGGGGCATGCTGGTGTTTCTAGCATAAATGCGCCAGCACTTATCATAAAGGGCAATGGGGGCCGGGCGCTTTAGCAAATCCATATTGGCCTCCCAAAGGCTTTCAATGGTGCCAACATCCTTCCAGTAACCCTCAAAATCATAGGCTAAAAGCAGCTGTTTGTCGCTGAGCATAGCAGGAATGATATTTTTGCCAAAGTCGTTTGAAGATTTTTTATTGGCTTCATCGGCAACTAGATATTCCCGCAGCTTGTCCCATGTAAAAATATAAATGCCCATGCTGGCTTTATTGCTTTTAGGGGCCGAGGGCTTTTCTTCAAATTCAACAATCCGGTTTTCATCCCCTGTATTCATAATGCCAAAGCGGCTGGCCTCTTCCCAGGGCACTTCCATAACGGCAATGGTTACATCGGCGTTGTTCTTTTTATGGTACGAAAGCATTTTGGCATAGTTCATTTTATAAATATGATCTCCGCTTAAAATGAGCACGTAGTCGGGTGAATACTGTTCAATAAAGGCCATGTTTTGGTAAATGGCATTGGCGGTCCCCCGGTACCATTCCCCCTGTTTGCCTTTTACATAAGGGGGAAGCACAAAAACACCCCCGTTGTTTAAGTCCAAATCCCAGGGGGAGCCGCTGCCAATATAGGCATTGAGCTCTAAAGGTTGATACTGGGTGAGCACACCCACCGCATCAATGCCGCTGTTGGTGCAGTTGCTGAGGGGAAAGTCAATAATGCGGTATTTTCCCCCGTAGGGGATTGCCGGCTTTGCCATTTCTTTTGTTAAAATACCCAGCCTGCTGCCTTGGCCGCCTGCTAGAAGCATGGCCACACATTCTTTTTTTCTACCCATTTAAAACACTCCCTTATGAATAATGAAAGAGATCATACCAGTAAAGAAGGGAAATTATTTTTCTTTTTTGGAATGATCTGCCCTTTTTGGTTTGATTGGTACCGGCTTACCCTGATCAGGTAAGCTCTTTTTTTCTATTGGCTTTTTATGATAGGTAAAGTATACACAAGATAGGGGCGGAACGCAAATGGTGGCAGACAGGGGAAAGGACTGGTAGGCTGCCTTTTTAATTGGAAGGGGGCCTGGGTTGTATTGGTTGGAGCCGCCAAATTCCTCTTTATCGGAGTTAAGCACCTCTTCAATGGTACCCCCATAGGGAAGACCGATAATGTATTCGGGATGAAAAACAGGGGTAAAGTTGACCACGCAAACTAAGGCCCTGCCTTTTTTATCTGTTCTAATAAAGGCCAAAACACTGTTGCCCCTATCATCGGCTGTGAGCCATTGAAAGCCGTTCCAAGAATCATCCACCTCAAATAAGGCAGGGGTTTTGGTATACAGGTGATTCAGCTTTTTAACAAAGGCTTTAAGCTGGGGGTGGCGCTGGTACACCAGCAAAAACCAATCCAGCTGGTCGTCGAACTTCCATTCAATAAAATGGCCAAACTCACTGCCCATAAACAGAAGTTTTTTACCGGGATGGGCTATGGTGTACCCGTACAGGGCACGGAGGCCGGCAAATTTTTGCCACAGATCGCCGGGCTGTTTATCAAGCATAGAATGTTTGCCGTGAACCACCTCATCATGAGAGAAGGGAAGAATATAGTTTTCGTTAAAGGCATAGTAAAGAGAAAAAGTTAATTTATCATGGTGAAATTTGCGGTGAATAGGGTCTGTTTTAATGTAGGCAAGGATGTCATTCATCCAGCCCATGTTCCATTTAAAGCCGAAACCTAACCCGCCCATAGCGGTGGGCTTTGTAACCATAGGATAGGCACTGGCTTCTTCTGCCGCCATCATCACTCCGGGAAAATCCCGATAGACCACCTGGTTTAAATGCTTGATAAAGGCAATGGCGTCTAGATTTTCCCGGCCGCCGTACTGGTTGGGCAGCCACTGGCCTTCTTCCTTGCTAAAATCATAATAGAGCATGCTGCTGACCGCATCAACCCGAAGGCCGTCGGCATGAAAATATTCCAGCCAAAAACAGGCGTTGCTTAACAAAAAGCTGCATACTTCGCCCCGGGCGAAATCAAAATACTGGGTGCCCCACTGGGGCATTTCCCCCCGGCGGGGGTCCGGGTGCTCGTAGCAAGGGCTGCCGTCAAAGCGGCGCAGGCCCACCTCATCCCTGGGGAAGTGGGAAGGTACCCAGTCCAGCAATACGCCGATGCCCCCTTGGTGGCACCTGTCGATAAAGGCCATTAGATCCTTTGGGCTGCCGTAGCGGGAAGTGGCTGCGTAATAGCCTGTTACCTGATACCCCCAGGACATATCCAAGGGGTGCTCCATGACGGGCATTAATTCCACATGGGTGTAGCCCATGTCTTGGAGGTAGGGAACCAGCTGGTCGGCAGTTTCACCATAGGTTAAAAAAGAACCGTCCTCATGACGCCGCCAGGAGCCAAGGTGCATTTCGTAAATGTTAATCGGGCTTTCATAGGGGTTCCAGCTTTTTCTTTTTTCCATCCATTCCTGGTCCTGCCAATGGTAGCCGTCTATATCATACAGGCGGCTGGCCGTATGGGGCCGTAACTCGCTATAAAACCCATAGGGGTCGGCTTTATAATGCCATTGATTGTCTCTGCCTAAAATGGCGTATTTATAAGTATCCGAAAAGGAGGTGTTTTTTTCATCTGTATCTGCCAAAGGCAGGCCTTCTTCTTTTTGATCTGGGTAAAAAAGGCTGTTTTCCAAAAGAAGCTCCCAGGTACCATCAAATTGTTTTTCCATTGGGTAGGCTGACGCGTCCCATAGGCAAAACTCCCCAACAAGAGAAACTTTTTTAGCGTTGGGGGCCCAAAGGGTGAACTTCCACATTTTTTGATTGTTTGCAATCAGCGGATGAGCACCGAAGAAATGGTAAGCATGGCGATTCTTTCCTTGGTGAAAGGCTTCTCTTTGCTCTGAAGTGGGGGCGATATAGGGCATTGGAAAACCTCCTAACCGTACACTTATTGGTGATAAACGTGGGATAGGGCAATGGAGAGAATTTGACCTACATGGTGATCATCCAGCGAATAAAAAACAGAGCGGCCACTTTTACGGGCTTTTACACAGTGGGCATCCCGCAAGGTGCGTAACTGGTGGCTAACAGCACTTTGAGACATGTTGAGCACATGGCATAAATCGTACACGCAAAATTCCTGCTCTCTTAGGGCAAGCAGTATTTTAAGCCGGGTAGGGTCGGCCATGGCAGACAAAATAGTGATCATCGCGGTTAAAGCCTCTTCATTGGGCATGGTTTTTTGCGCTTTTAGCACCAGCTGATCATCGGATATGGGGTAAGAAATGCTTGTATTTTTATCTGGGATTTTATCCATTAATAACTACTCCTGTATACTGTTATTGTACCTTCAAACAAAAGGGTTCGTCAAGAACAACTCGGTTTTTGACCTAAAAAACCTTTGCCTTGACCAGGGCTTTTTGGGCTTCCTGCTGATTCATGCCCGGTGCTAAGGCCGGATGGTAGAGGATGTTTAGCATATCATAATCTAGCTGAGTAGCGCTTTGGGGCTTGGGTGTGCCAGTGTATAAAAGGCTTTCGGGTAAAAAGTCGATGTCGTTGCATAGGCCCAAAAGATTAATTAATTCTTCCTCCACAACCCCGTCCCGCTCTTGTTGGAGAACCAAGGCGCTGTTTACATAAATGTTTCCCCTTACAATTACAAAGTTTTGGTATTTGTAGGTGAAAAAACCTCGGTTTCCGGCAACATAGCGGTCGGTAGCAGCGGCGATGTTTTCTTTTGTATCAAATAAAATGACAACATGGGCTTCCTCTTCTTTAGATGAAAGAGATAGAGGAGGGGCAAGGGGAACTTGTTCATGTAAAAGATCAAAAAAAGCGCTTAAATGGGTCAAATCTTCCTGGTTAAAGCGGCCTTTTACGCTAATAGAAATGGGCTCTTTCCAGCGAATCATCCGGTTGCGCTGCTCATCGCCATATTCACTTGAAAAGGCACTGGCATAAAAACCTCTTAAGGCATCACTCTGAGAGGGGAGGAGATTTGTATGCCATAAATGACAGCCGCTTAAAAACAAACACAGTGCCAAAAGGGTTGCCAGGGCTACGTTTTTTTTGTACACCTTTATCTCTCCTTCCTGCTACAATAAGCCGAAACAGGCTAAAACCTTAAGAAAACCTCAATAAATCATGAATGATTCTTTAATCAAAGTATGATATAATTACACAATAAATGCAAGGCGAAAGGGGAAAAAATCGTGGCACATACATCAAAAGCAATTCCGGCAGAGGTTTTAGAAGCGTATTTTGGCCAAAAAGAGGTTACAGCAACCCCTTACGGCAGCGGTCATATACAAGATACATTTTTAGTTGATGATAAGCAAAATAAGTTTATCCTTCAGCGCATTAACCAAAGGGTATTTCCAGATGTGGTGGGGGTAATGGAAAATATTATTCACGTCACCTCCTTTTTAAAAGAAAAACTTGCAAAAAATGGCCGGGATGTAACCCGGGAAGTGATGACCCTTTGCCCAACCTTTGATGGAAAACTATATTTTGTAGATGGCACTGGGGAGTACTGGCGAGTATATACTTTTGTTGAAGACACCATTACCTATCAGTTGCCCGATAATGAGCAGGTGTTTTATGAAGCGGCAAAGGCCTTTGGAGATTTTCAACTTCACTTAAATGACTATCCGGCTCACACCTTGGTTGAAACCATTAAAAACTTCCACCATACCCCAACCCGGGTAGGTCAGCTGGAGAAAGCTTTGCAAGGGGCCAGCTCCCAGCGGCTTGAAACGGCCAAAGCGGAAATTGCCTTTGCAAAGGAGCGGTTTTCAAAGGCCGATGCCCTTGTAAAACAGTTGGATGCGGGCCGCTTGCCTCTAAGGGTAACCCACAATGACACCAAGCTAAACAACGTTTTAATGGATAGAGAAACAGGCCGGGGCCTGTGCGTAATTGACCTTGATACGGTAATGCCCGGCCTGGCCGCCTACGATTTTGGGGACGCCATTCGCTTTGGGGCCAATACCGCCCAGGAGAGCGAGGCTGATGTAACAAAGGTATCATTAAATATGGGGCTTTTTAAAGCCTATGTGAAGGGCTATCTTGAAAAAACAGCTGCCATTTTAAACAATGAGGAAATTGACTCCCTGCCCCTTGGAGCAAAGATGATTACCTACGAAACAGGCCTGCGCTTTTTGGCTGACTATTTAAACAACGATGTGTATTTTAAAATCAGCTTTCCAGAAGAGAACCTGGTCAGGGCCCGGAACCAATTTGCACTGGTAGGGGATATGGAAAACAAGTGGGAGCAAATGCAGCGAGCGGTGGATGAATATAAGAAGTAAAGAAAGGGCTGTATAAAGTGAAAGAACCAGTACTGGTGATTATGGCTGCTGGCATGGGCAGCCGCTTTGGCGGATTAAAACAAATGGCTCCCATTGGCCCCGGCGGCCAGTGGATTTTAGAATACAGCCTGTATGATGCCTTAAAGGCTGGTTTTAAAGAAGCCATTATTATTATTAAAGAAGAAAACGAAGGCCTGATGCGTGAGCTGATAGACGGCCGGATAAAAGGCAAAATCAAAATTACCTATGTTTACCAAAAACTGGAGGCAATTCCCCAGGGGGCGGAAGTACCCAGGGGGCGTACTAAACCTTGGGGCACAGGGCAGGCTGTTTTGGCAGCTAAAGAGCAGATTAGCGGCCCCTTTGCCGCCATTAACGCCGACGATTATTATGGCCGGGAAGCCTTTGAGCTGATGTATACCCATTTAAGCCAAACAAACGCCAATCAAAACGACTTTGCCATGGTGGGATATTTACTTAAAAACACCTTGACCAAAAGCGGTTTTGTATCTCGGGGAGTATGTCAGGTAAATGAAAACCACCAGCTTACAAGCATTGTAGAACGGGTACATATTATAGAAACCATTGACGGCCCTATGTACACCAACGATCAGCAGGTATATTACCGTCTGGGGGAAGAAACCATTGTATCCATGAACATGTGGGGTTTTACCAAAGGAATGATTTCTGCTTTGGAAGAGGGATTTAAAACCTTTTTTACAAGGGAGGTACCTCAAAACCCCCTGAAAGCCGAGTTTTTTTTACCCTTTGCTGTAGAGGAAATGCTGGCGGACAAACAGGCAACTGTAAGGGTGTTTACAACAAAGGACCGTTGGTATGGCATTACCTATAAAAACGACGGCCCCATGGTACATGAAGCCCTTGGCGCCCTTCATAAAAAGGGGCTGTATCCCAACAATTTGTGGGATTAGAAAGGGTAAGAGTCTTTTTAATTTGGCAAACTGCAACTGAAGTACACCAATAAAAAAAGCCGCTTATGTCAAGCGGCTT
>CAYFQH010000048.1:0-14803 GCA_964345215.1 uncultured Oscillospiraceae bacterium
CCTGTCCAGCAGAACATATCCACGGGCTGACAGGCGGTAATGGTGTAACCCCCTTTGGCCAACAAGGCGGCATCCCTAGCTTGGGTGGCGGGATCGCAACTGATGTATACAATCCGTTTAGGGGAAGCTTGTAAAATGGCATTGATTACGGCTTCATCCATGCCCTTGCGGGGCGGGTCTACCACCACAACCTGGGGGTAGAAGCCTTTTTGGAGCAAATGGGGGAAAACCTCTTGGGCATCCCCCTGGTAAAAGACGGCGTTTTCAACACCGTTGGCCTTGGCATTGGCCTTGGCATCAATAACGGCGGGGGCCACCTGCTCAATCCCCACCACTTTTTTAGCATGGCGCGCCAGCATTAAAGTAATGGTGCCGGCGCCGCAGTAAATATCTACTACTTCTTCTGTGCCGGTTAGCTGGGCAAAGTCAAGGGCGGTTTGGTAAAGTTTTTCTGTTTGAACCGGGTTGATTTGAAAAAAGGATAAGGGAGATAATGAAAAATGGTGACCGTGAAGGGTATCATCCAGCCGTTCCTGGCCCCATAAAAGCTGGTAGTTGTCCCCTAAAATCACATTGGTGGGCTTGGGCTGCAGGCTTAGTCCAACGCACACAAGGCTTGGCAGGGTGGTTTTTAAGTCATCAATCAATTCCTCTATATGGGGAACAGCCTGGTCTTTAGCTACTAGAATCACCATGACCTTTCGCTCCTGGGATACACGGGTGAGCACGTGGCGTAAAAGGCCCTGGTGGCTTTCTTCGTTATAGGGGGCAATAAGGTAGCGGTTCATCCACCGGCGCACCACGGCAAGTACAATATTAGCCTCTTCCATGGAAATTTTACATTTATCAATATCAATAATACGGTGACTGCGGGGGGCATAAAAGCCCATTTGTACCTGGCCTGCCTCCCCGCCGATGGGCAGGGCGTTTTTGTTGCGGTAATACCAGGGGTTTTCCATGGGAATGGCCGGGGCAACGGTCATATTGTTAAAGCCGCCAATACGGGTAAAGCAATCAATCACCTGCTGGGTTTTCCAATTGAGGGTGGCCTCGTAGGTCATGTGCTGGCCCGAACAGCCCCCGCATTTTGGATAGTAAGGGCAAGGCGGCTCCTGGCGCTGGGGACTTTTAGTGGCAAGGCTTAAGAGCTTGCCAAAGGCATATTGTTTTTTCACCTGTACCAGCTGGCAAAGGCCCTGCTCGCCGGGGAGCAGCCCGGGTACAAAAATGGCCATGCCTTCATGGCGGCAAACTCCTTGAAAATTGCTGCCAAGGGTGGTGCAAGTTAAAGTTAATTGTTGGTTTTTACTAAGCATAGGCACTCCTTTTATGGTGGTTTCTTTTGTAGTATAAAGAAAGGAGCCCTTAAAGGCAATAAAAAACAAAAGTTTACCTAATCTTCACAAAATCACACTTTTCTATTCACTTAAAAAGAGTATGATGAAAAAGCCCTAAAGGGAGGAGAGATGGAAGGCGGTAAAAAGGGGAAAGAACTCAGTGCCTTTGACAAGAAAAGGTTTACCGCCCCTTTCTAAGAAGGGCAAGCACCCCTTCTTCCATGGGCAAATCATAATCCCCCCAAATGCTCTTTCGATGATAAACGATACCCTCTTTGGTGTTTTGATCAATATAGCGGAAAAAGGCAATCACCCCTTCTTCTTTTATACAGGTGATAAAGGCGCGGATTTTAACCTTCCCAGGTGCATGCATATCTACCCCGCAAGGGGCATGAGGGCACTGCCAGCAGCCTAAAAGGCCTTTGGCTTTACAGCAGTTGTATTGATTGATAGCAGCCTTGAGGGGACAGGCGCTTGCCGCAATGGTTATTGCTGTGGCAGCTGCAATTTTCAGGGTTTTGGCATAAAAAACACAAAAAGCCGCAGGCACCAAGAGTGTGTGGGGGAGGGGAAGAAGCCATGGGTTACACCTCAAATCATATTAAGTATGCTTATTGTAGCCTTAAGGGCTTACCTTGTAAAAAAAAACAACAAAATGGTATAATAAATCATCCGATAGGAGGAATGAATATGAAAAATAATAAAAAATGGATAAATCTTTTGCTGGCGCTGGTTATGGCAGTAACAGCCATAGGTGCTTTCGCCCAGCCTGCCCTTGGTGAAGGGCAGCAGGGGGAGGAAAATCAAATTTTATTTACCGGGAATGAGGCAACCATTCAAGGCACCGGTGCCCAGCATGATGGAAGGGTTACTACCATTAACCAAGGGGGAACTTATAGGCTGGCCGGCAGCTATAATGGGCAAATTGTGATAGACGCAATTGATAAAGGGAAAGTAACCCTGGTGTTAAACGGGTTGACCCTTTCATCTCCCGATGGTCCCGCCCTTTGGGAAAAACAGAGCGGGGGCCTTGAAATTGTTTTGACTGAAAATACCCAAAACACCTTTAGCGATGGATATAAATACACAATAGATGAGCAAGATAAACTGAACGGGGCTCTGCATGTAAAAAATAGTTTAACCATTACAGGTCAGGGCAGCCTCAGCCTTACTGGCAACTACGAAAATGGGATGACCGTTAAAGATGATTTGGTTATTGAAGCGGGCACCCTTACCATCACCAGCAACGAAAAAGGCATTAAGGCCAAAAATATGTACCTAAATGGCGGGACTGTGACCATTAACAGCAAAGACGATGCCATGAACGCCGGAGGAAGCATTACCATTTTAGACGGGAACTACACCCTTACTTGCGGCGACGATGGTATCCATGCCGATGAGGATTTGTTGGTACAAGGGGGCAATATTACCATCAACACCCAAAACGAGGGAATGGAAGCTGCCCGCATTACCTTTGCCGGGGGTAGTACTGCCATTTATGCTTTAGATGATGGAATAAACGCAGATGGTGGAGATGATGCAGCTGTTTATAAAGAAAATGGTAAAAAAGATGGGGAGGCTGTTCAAGAAAATGTATATGTAAGCATAGAAGGTGGAGAAATATATATTTCCACCGGCGAGGGAGACGGTCTGGATTCTAACGGCAATGTGATGATGTCCGGGGGCACCCTCACCATCGAAGGAATGGAAGGCGAGCGGGAAGCAGCCATTGATTATAACGGCACCTTTGAACTAACCGGGGGGAGGGTTATTGCCCTTGGAGGTGCCCAAATGGGGCAGGCCCCCACCAGCGAAAATCAGAGTGTTTTAGTGTTGTACCAAATGGGGCAAAAAGAAATTCCTTTTACCCTTCAAAGTGCCCTGGGGGAAGAAATACTCACCTTTACACCTCAAAAAAACTACCAAATGGTGGTTTTAACCCATGAGAACTTAACCGAAGGGGAAACCTATACCCTGCTTATTGGAGAAGAAGCCTTTACTTTTGAAAACATTACAAAGGGCGTAAATCAATTAGGACAGGGGGGAGGAAAGAAGGACCCTGAGGGAAGGGGAGGTATGGCCTTTGATGGCAGCCAGCCGTCCAAGGGAGGGAAACCGCTTCAAAGGCAGCGGCCCGATTGGATTAGCGAAGAAACTCCGCTGGAGTCTCCTGAGGGTTTTGAACTGCCCGAGGGAATGGGGAGGTCTGAAGGCATGGCTCCGCCTATAAATGAAAAGAACACAGTAAATCCTTGATGGTTAAAACCCGTAACACAAATCCCAATCTGGTTTTATTGATTGGGATTTGTATTATGATAAAGGGATCAAAAGGAGTGAAAAAATGAAAAAATCCTTTATTATTGCCCTTAATAGCATATCCGCAGGTGGGAAGACTACCCTTGTAAAGGCCCTTGAAAGGGCTTTGCCCCGAGCCAAAGCCCTTTACTTTGATGACCGAGATTACGATGTGCAAAGCGGCATTGAGGATATTGTGGCCTGGGACCGAGAGGGTGGGGATGTGAATCAATTTAATCTGCAACTCTTTAAAAAAGACATCCTTGGCCTCATCAATCAAAATACCGACTATATTTTGTTGGACTACCCCCTTTGATTACCGCCATTATCTTATTGGCCCTTATATCGGCTACGCTATTTTTATTGATACGCCTTTAGATATTGCCCTGGCAAGACGTTTGCTGCGGGATTACGGCAATGGCGATGAGAAAAAACTGTTAGCGGATATGCAATATTACTTAAATCATGGGCGGCAGGCATATATAAATGGTAGTGCCGCCGGTAGAGCCAAGGCAGACTTGGTTATTGACGGTAGCCGCTCTGTAGCCGAGATGGTAAAAGAGTTGACGAGTAAGTTTGTTTAACTAAACTAAAAGGCTAACAAAAAAATTTAAAAACACTGAAAGAATTGGAACGAGGACATAAAACAATGTGTAGCCTTTTTTCACATTAACTTTCGCTGGCGAAGGGTCTCGTACAACACGGTTGTTACAGCGCAGCTAACATTTAAAGAGGTGGCGGTAGCGGTTTCGACCATGGGGATAGTTACCAGGGTATCGCTAAGTGCAGTGAAATGCTGGTTCAATCCATCGGTTTCGTTGCCGACTAAAATGACAACCGGCCCTGTAAAATTAGCTTCATAGAGCTTTACCTGGTTGTGGGCTGTTGTGCCTATTAAGGTTAAGGCCGGATAGGTCTTTTTTAGATCAAGTAAAAAGCCGTCAATCTGTGCATTGCTGGTAAGCCTGGCAAAGGGAACTTTAAAAAAAGAGCCCATGGTAGAAGTGACGACATCCGGGTCGTATGGATCGACCCCGTGGCCGGTAAGAATAAGGCCGCTTACGCCAAAGGCATCGCAGGAGCGAATCAGGGTTCCTAAATTACCTTTGTTGGAAGGCCGGTCGAATAAAACAAAAATGGGGTTGTCAGCTGTAGGCTTAAAGAAGTCTCCCTCTCTTCGCATGCATACAAGGGCTATTAATTCAGATGAGTCTGTTTTATTGCTGATTTTAGCCATCAGGGGCAATGTAAGCTCGTAGTTCAGCTCTGTTTTGGTTGTTGCCAATACATTCTTTGCTCAGGCTGAAAGTTCCTTTTCAAAAGAATAAATAAAAGACTTTATAAGCCATCCGTTGGAAAGCGCCTGGTTAATATTGCGCACACCCTCTACTAAAAAAGTTCCGTGGCGGCTGCGTTTATTGCGGTTCGTTTGCAAAACCTCAAACATTTGGTACGTGGCGTTTTCAGAAAAAATGCGCTGGGTTTTCATAAACCTATCCTCCTCTTTGTTTTTAAACCAAATAGGTATCATTGGCTTACAAAGCCTTAGGCCCACGGCATAGCATTACAAAAGGCCAATATGATGATATGTATTATATCTACTTTGGATAAAAATGGCCAATATTGAGGTCAAAAAAGATGAAAAACGGATGAAATAAAAACAATCAAAGCCAATAATTGAACATACCGTTGTCATGTTTAAAGTGTTACAATAAAATAAATCGCGGGCAAAGTGGGCTGTTTTATTGCTCTTGCGGTCATCGGTGCTAAAGAATAGATGGTGGCGGAACTGCCCTTAACAACGATAGTGCCTGCATCCAGCAGCAGCTGTGGGCGGTTACCTGGTTACCTATTCTAGTTTGGGGAGCAGGTGAGAGATGACAAAAGCCATGGGCAGGGAAGCCGTGGAAGAAGTAAAAAGGAATGCCATTTTTATTTTGAAACCAATAACAACGGGAAAGGGGATTGATGATATGGCCAGGGCTACAACCAAAGAAGAGCTCCTTTCAACTGCCCAAGAACAGTTTGAAAAGCTTTTAAACTTTATTGATACCATGCCTGCTCAAGAACAGCAAGGGGCTTTTTTGTTTGAAGACAGGGATAAGAACCTGCGAGATGTGTTAACACATCTTCACCAGTGGCATAATATGATGAAAAACTGGCACCGCATTGGCACCATTGAAGGGGGCCTGCCCCAGGTGCCTGGAGAGAGCTATACTTGGCGCACTTTGCCAGAATTAAATCATAAAATTTGGGTCCAATGCCAAAGCATCCCTTTAGAAGATAGCAAGGGGCTGCTCCAGCAAAGCCATCAAAAAATGATGGAGCTGATTGAAGGGCATACTAATGAAGAACTTTTTGAGAAAAAGGTATACCCCTGGACTAAAACCACCACCCTTGGGGCCTACTTTGTAAGCAGTACCGCCAGCCATTACGATTGGGCACTAAAAAAGCTTAAAAAACACCATAGAACCTATAGCAAGGCCCGCTGATATGGTGGTTTTTTCTTTGTAACAAAGGGCCCTTATTGGTAAAAGGAAAGGAGTTTATGGTAAAATAATATCCATGTGGAACAACAACCTTTGAAATTGCAAAAAAGGCTTTTAAGGGAGAAGAATATGCGCTACGCCGTGATATCCGACATCCATGGAAATTTACCTGTGCTGGAAGCCGTTTTAGCCGATGCTCAAAACTGGGGGGCCGAGGGGTACCTATTCCTTGGGGATTATATTGGGGAATTCCCTTGGCCTAATGAGGTTATTAGCCTTTTGCGCACCTTACCCAATGCCCATTTTGTACGGGGCAACCGGGAGGAATATGCCAAAACCCTCCTTGATGAAGGGCCTGAAACCTGGGTTTGGCAGCAAATGGCCACCTTTTACTGGAACATGTGGGAATTAACCAAAGAGAATCTTGCCTTTTTACGATCTCTGCCTAAAATAAAAAAGATGGAAGTAGAAGGACATAAATTCTTTTTAGCCCATCGGTTGGAGGACTTTTTGCCTAAAAAAGTGATGCCACTGATGATTCCAAGGAACATAAACAAGTTTGCTGGTTCAGACACTCCTGTAAAGCCCGAAGAAATAACCGGCCATTTCATAAGGCAGCTGAGTGAAAATCCCAAGATTGAAAAAATGTTTATAGCCCTTCCCGAAGGGGTCTATCTTTTTGGGCATAATCATATGCCTTGGGTGGCAACCATATGGGGTAAATCTTTGGTTAATCCCGGCGCTATCGGTATCATGTTAGATAAGGATGTAAGGGGATCCTATATCAGACTAACCACTAAAAAAGAGCAGGTTTTAAGGGAAATTATTCGCATTCCTTATGATATTGGGGCTGTTGCACAAGGGATTAGGGTATCTGGCCTTTATCAGGCCGCCGGTGACTGGGCGGAGATAACCATTAAAACACCTATACGGCCGTTGATGAAGTAGACGCTTTTTTTGAAAAAGCAGCCCTATGGGCAGCGGAATGGAACACGGCATATACCCAGCCTATTAGCAACGATCTTTGGCAAAGGGTAATCACCCGGTGGCTTGAGGAAAACCCGACCAGGTGAAAAGAGGTTAAGCAGAAAACGCAAAAAAGCAGCCTTGCCAACAGGCTGCTTTTTTTATATGATAAAAGTATTGATTACCCCTTCACTGACAGACGAGTACAATATGTAGGAGCACCTATGGGCTATGCTATTATCACCGATATTCATGGAAATGCTTATACCCTTCAAAACATCCTAAAAGATGCGAAGGCCTGGGGTGCCCAGGGGTATTTATTTTTGGGGGATTACTATGGAGATTTTCCTTGGCCGAACCAGGTGATTACCACTATACGCTCCTTGCCCAATGCCCATTTTGTTCGGGGAAATAAGGAGGAACGGGCAGCAGCAATGATTCGAGAAAGCTCAAAAACCTGGAGCTATCGCCAAATGCAAACCCAATATTGGAACATGGCAGAAATTACCCAAGATAACATGGCCTTTTTAACGGCTTTGCCTAAAAGCAAAACCATAACCCTTTGGGGAAACCAGGTGTTTATGGCCCATCGGCTGGAAGATTTTTTACCCTCCTCCTGGCCGCCCCTTTTGTTGGCCCGAAGCTTTAAGCGGCAAGAGGGGTTTATTGGCCATCATCAAATATCGGCCCGTTTTCATCAGCTTTTGGATGCACAGCCCAAGCTTAAAAAAGAGTTTCAAAACCTGCCGAAGGGCCTTTATCTTTTTGGCCATAGCCACATGCCATGGGTTCAAGTTTTTGAAGATAAATTGCTTGTTAATGGAGGGGGTGCAGGGACTAGCGCCGACGGAAACCCTTCTTCCTCTTATGTACGCCTTGCAAACACTTTACATGGGCCCAGGGCTCAAATCATTCGCCTGCCCTTTGATGAAAAGGAATTAACAGAAAAAATGGAAGGAACATCTTTACACAACCTGGCAGGGGATTGGATGAACATTACTAAAAAAGCCATGGTTAGCGGTAAGGATGAAATTGCTCTTCTCTTTGCCCAAGCTCAAGGCTGGGCAAAAGAATGGGGCATTCCCTATACCCAGCCCATGAATGATGACCTTTGGCAAAGGGTCATGGCCCGATGGCTTAACGAAAACCGGCTAGAATAGTGCAGATATAGCTAAAAGAGAATGTTTTAAGCTTTAAAAAGCAAGAACTGTCAGGTTGCTGACTTGCTAGAGCTCTTGAGAGGGGAGGGCTGACTCCTCTTATGGTATAAGGATAAAGAAGGACGCCATAATTAGAGCGCAGTAAGCACGGTAATGATGGAGCTGTTCTTTTATGTAAAGTCCTTAAAAAATCTTGTGTTTTTGTAGATTCTTCTTTATCTGGGGGACAGCATCATTTTTTTATAAGGAGCCAACTATGGAAAACAGCGGCAGAGTCATCTATCAAACCCAGCGCTTATATACCCGCCTTATGACGGCGGAAGACCTACCCATTTTGCGCAGCATTCTTCAGGACCCAGTGGTGATGAAGGCCTACGAGCATCCCTTTACTGAGGAGGAAGTGCGAAACTGGCTGGACAAACAGCAGGCCTCTTATAAAGAAAATGGCTTTGGCCTCTGGGCGGTTATTGTAAAGGAAACAGGGGAAATGATTGGCCAGTGTGGCATCACCTGGCAAGAGGCGGTTGGGAAAAGAGTTCTTGAAATCGGTTATTTATTTTTGCAAGCCCACTGGCACCGGGGCTATGCCGCCGAGGCAGCGATGGGGGCTAAAGAGTACGCTTTTAAAAACCTTGGGGCTAGTGAGGTTTATTCCATCATCCGCAGCACCAACCTGGCTTCTATGAACGTGGCTATTCGAAACGGCATGTCAATAAGGGGCATGATGGTGAAACATTATTATGGCATAGATATGCCCCACTACGTTTTTTCAGTGAAAAAGGGCAAATAAAACAAAACATTAACAGATAAAGGCGTTTACAAATATTTTAGGCTATGCTATAATTCATCTGTTACCTAAAAACAATCCGCAGGCGCAGTTTAACGATACTCCAACGTTTTACTTGGCTTTCGGGGATGAGAGAAAAAGGAGAAAAAACCATGATTAACAAACAAGAAATCGTTGAAAAGTTCGGCCGCCACGAAGGGGATACCGGTTCACCGGAAGTACAGGTAGCCCTGTTAACTGCTCGCATTAATCACTTAAACGAACACCTTAAAATCAATAAAAAAGATCACCACAGCCGCCGGGGGCTATTGCTGATGGTAGGTCAACGCCGTGGTTTGTTGGACTATTTAAAAAAGACCGATATTGAAAGCTACCGCAGCTTAATTGCAGCACTGAACTTGCGTAAATAATACTGCACGGTTTTACATGTGCGGTAAGTGACTATGTGTAAAGCCGCAAGCGGCAGGCATGGGAACATGCTTCCCGCTAGCGGTTTTTTATATGAAAGTATTGAGGTGCCAGTCTTCAAAAAGGAAGTAGGGCTGGCGAAGAGAAGAAAAGGAGATTGGCATGGATTTTAAACAGTACACAATGGAGTTGGGCGGCCAGCCCTTAACCATTGAATTTGGTAAGTATGCCCAGCAGGCAGCAGGGTCTGCCTTTGTGCGCCACGGCGACACCGTGGTTATGGTGAATGTCACCATGTCCGAACAACCCCGCCCCGGTATTGACTTTTTTCCCTTAAGTGTAGACTTTGAGGAAAAACAATATTCCGTAGGCCGTATCCCTGGTGGTTTTTTAAGAAGAGAAGGCCGTCCTACCGAAAAGGCAACCTTAACCAGCCGCCTGATTGACAGGCCCCTTCGGCCCCTGTTCCCCCATGGAATGCGTAACGACGTTCAAGTGGTGGCTACCGTTTTATCGGTAGACACGAACTTGCCTCCGGAAATTCCGGCAATGATCGGTTCCTCCGTTGCCCTTTGCATTAGCGATATTCCCTTTAACGGCCCTACAGGTTCCGTGGTTATTGGCCGTATTGACGGGGAATACATTGTTTGCCCCAACGATGAACAGCGGGCCAAAAGTGATTTGCATTTAACTGTATCCGGCACCAAAGAGGCCATTTTAATGGTTGAAGCCGGCGCCAATGAAGTGTCAGAAGAAGTGATGCTTAACGGCATCCTCTTTGCCCATGAAGAAATTAAAAAAATTATCGCCTTTGAAGAAGTGATCATTGCTGAAATCGGCAAGGAAAAGGCTGTTGTGCCCTTGGCCTTAACCGGGGAAGACATTGCTAAAGCCGTTCGCGATTTTGCTTATGATAAGTGTGTATACACCTTTTCCACCTTTGATAGGGATGAGCGGGGAATCCGTGAAAAGCAAACGAAAGACGAAACCATGGCCCACTTTGCCGATATTTTTCCCGAAAGAGAGGCCGAGGTATCAGAAGCCCTGTATGATTTGAATAAAGAAATTATGCGTAAGCGTATTTTGGAAGAGGGTATCCGTCCCGATGGCCGCAGTGTAGAGCAAGTACGGGATATTTGGTGTGAAGTAGGGATTTTACCCCGCACCCACGGCAGCGCCGTGTTTACCCGTGGCCAAACCCAGGCTTTAACCGTTACCACCCTGGGCACTATGGGGGATGCGCAAAAGTTAGACGGCCTGTCTGATGAAGAAGACAAGCGCTATATGCACCACTACAACTTCCCTCCCTATGCTACCGGGGAAGCAGGCCGTATGAGAACCCCAGGCCGGCGTGAAATTGGGCACGGTGCCTTGGCCGAAAGGGCCATGGAGCCCGTGATTCCAAGTGAGGCCGACTTCCCTTACGCCCTTCGGGTAGTAAGCGAAATTTTGGGCAGCAATGGCTCCTCCTCCATGGCTTCCGTTTGCGGCTCTACCTTGTCCCTAATGGATGCAGGGGTACCTATTTTAGCCCCTGTTGCCGGGGTGGCCATGGGCCTGATTAAAGATGAGCACAGCGATAATGTAGCCGTGTTAACCGACATTCAAGGCCTGGAAGACTTCTTAGGGGATATGGACTTTAAAGTTGCCGGCACCATGAACGGCATTACCGCCATTCAAATGGACATTAAAATTGCTGGTATTGATAAGGCCATCCTCCAGCGGGCTTTAGCCCAGGCATTGGCAGGGCGGTTGCACATTTTAGGCATTATGCTTCAAACCATAGGCCAGCCCAGGGCGGAACTAAACCCCTATGCCCCTAAGATTATCCGCTTTATGATTAACCCCGACAAAATTCGTGAGGTGATTGGGCCAGGGGGGAAAATGATTAACAAAATCATTGAAGAAACCGGCGTTAAAATTGATTTGGAAGATGACGGCAGCGTGTTTATCGCCTCCCCCAATTCCGAAGCTGCCGCCAAAGCCCGCTCCATTATCGAAGGCATTGCCAAAGATGTGGAAGTAGGGGATGTATACCAGGGTAAAGTGGTTCGTATTATGAACTTTGGCGCCTTTGTAGAACTGCTCCCCGGTAAAGACGGTATGATCCATATTTCTAAATTGGCCAACCACCGTGTAGAAAAAGTAGAAGACGTGGTGAAGGTTGGGGATATTTTAGAAGTAAAGGTAAACGAAATTGATCCTCAAGGCCGTGTAAACTTAATCCGTAACGATATTGTTTACGAGGCAAAGGCTCCCCAAAGAGAAGGAGGCTTTAAACGGCCCCCGCGCAGAGAGAGCCGGGACAATCAATAACCCTGAGTACTTTTAAAGGCTGCGCTGCTAATGCTTTAGCAGCGGGCCTTTTTTAAAACAAAAAATAAAAACGAAGGAGGAAGAATAGATGGTAAAACGCTGGCAGCTGGATAACGGTCTATGGCTGGTGGCCGAACCCATGGACCATGTGCGCTCTGTAGCAGTAGGGATATGGGTGGGGGTAGGCTCCCTCAACGAAACCAAGGAGGAGAATGGCCTTTCCCATTTTATTGAACATATGGTATTTAAGGGCACCAAAAAGCGTTCGGCTAGAGATTTTGCCCAGCAGATGGACGAAGTTGGAGGTAACTTAAACGCCTTTACAGGCAAGGACTGTACCTGTTTTTACGCCAAGGTAATTGATGAGGATTTACACTTGGCTGTGGATATATTGGCAGATTTGACCCGCAACGGGGTTTTTGACCCTAAAGAGCTTGAAAAGGAGCGGGGGGTTATTGTAGAAGAAATTGCCATGGTAGACGATACCCCCGAGGATTTGGTACACGATTTATTGGCCAAGGCCCAGTTTGAAGATGAGCCCTTAGGACGTACTATCTTAGGGCCGGCCGGGCAAATTAAAAACTATTCACGCCAGGCCCTGCTGGATTACCAGCATACTCATTATGTACCGGAAAACACCGTTGTGGCTGTAGCTGGCCATTATGATGAAGAAACCCTGTTGGCCCTTGTAAAGGAATACTTTGGTGACTGGGAGAAACGAGCCTTTACCCCCCCTGCTATCCCTAAGAACTTTTATAACAACCAGCTTTTTAAAGAAAAAGACACCGAGCAGGTGCAAATTTGCTTTGGCTACGAAGGTGCTTCTTCAGGTAGTGACGAAAGCTATGCCATGGCGGTGCTTAACAACATTGTAGGAGGGGGCATGTCTTCCAGGCTCTTCCAAAAAATACGGGAAGACATGGGCATGGCCTATTCTGTATATAGTTATCCCATCAGCTATAAGCACACCGGGGTATTTAACGTATATGCAGGCACTGCCCCGGAAAATGCCTTGCCTGTAATGAAAGAAATATTAACAACCATGAAGGACTTGGCTCAAAACGGGGTTACCCAAGAAGAGTTTGCCAGCAGCAAAAACCAGCTGAAAGGCTCCTTTTTATTAGGGCTTGAAAGCGTCAGCGGCCGTATGCAGGGCATTGGGCGCAGCCAGCTTCTCCTTGGCAGTGTAAAAGAAATTGATGAAACCCTGGCTGCTATTGAAGCCGTTACCTTTGAAGATGTAAGCAACCTTTGCCGCAGCCGCTTTAACGTAGCCCCTGCCATGGCTGTTGTGGGCCCCAAGGCGGAAAAGTTGGTGGAAGTTTTAAAGAAGGATGATGTTTGGCATGGATAAAAAGATAAACAGCATTACACAAAACATAGACATGCTGGAGAGGATTTTTACCCTTCAGCAGGCCTTTCAAAATGACTTGGTTGAAAAACGCCGCTTACAGGGAATTAGCCCCGCCGAGTGGATTCAAAAACAAACCTTGGCCATGATTTCGGAATTGGCAGAGCTTTTAGATGAGGTGAATTTCAAATGGTGGAAGAATCCCAAGCCTATTGACGAGGGGGCTCTAAAAGAGGAACTGGTAGATATTTTACACTTTTTTGTGAGCATGTGCCTTGCTGCCGGCATGGATGCCAAGGAACTCTACCAGCGATATATTGATAAAAACAAAGAAAATATTATGCGCCAGGAAGGGAAAAGCAAAAAACCTGGCTATAATGTGGAGGAATTGTAAAATACTTTTACAAATTTGTTTACAAAGTTTGAAGAGATAAAAAAATTATGCTACCATATAGGTTAAATAGAAACTCTACCCCTACTCAAAATATGGAAAAGGAGCGAAAACAATGAAGAAAATAATATCCCTGTTCTTGGTTTTGGTATTAAGCCTTTCGGCCTTTGCCGTGGCTTTGGCCCAAGCACCAGAACTTCAAGAAGAACCTGAACTTTTGGAAGAGGCAGAACTGATGGAAGAGCCGGAAACACAGGCTTCACCTGATGACTTTGTTTACGAGGCCCTTGATGAAACTGTCGATGAAGCAAAATACAACGAAATTATGAATCCTTACTACACTTCGGTGGTTTTAGGCGACTTTTTTGAAACACAATTGTTTGCCTTTTCAGGCCCTACTGGCGAAACTCAGTTTAGGGTTTATGGTACCTATCAAGGGAAAACCGGGTTTTATGAAGCTCTGGTAAAAGTCGATAAGGTGAAAGGCCAAGGCGGAGGAGAAGCCTATGGCTTTAGCTTTGAAGTAAACAAGGCCAAAGGCGTTGTGGAAGACACCGATGAAGCCTTTGGTGTTGGTACGGTAGCTGACGGGAAAAACAGCGAAATTAACGGCGCATATGAAAAAATGCCTAACAAAACCGGCGTATATTACTTTATTAATATGTTTAACGAATATGAAAACCGTGTATGGGCCAGTTTTGACAATGGCAAAACCTATGGTATGTATAAAGGTACCGGACAGGGGGGGATGCTTCCCGGCTCTTTAGAAATTGTGATGGAAGAAGACGTTATTTCTAAAGTGCAAAACGCAGGGGTGATTGCCCGGCCTGAGACCATTAAAAGAGGTTGGCGGCAGCAGGTTTATGTGGTTATTGGGGAAGAACGGATCGTTGCCGATACTAACTATCCTACTTTAGAATTGGCCTTGTCCTGGGAAGGTGTTGCTTTTACCCGTCCTGGGGTAGAAGAGTCAAAAGCGGATGAAAAGCCGGAAGCAACAAAGAAACCCTCTTCTTCAAGTGGTAAAGACAAGGGCTCCTCTTCCGGCGACAGCGGTACCCTGCGCAAGGGTAAAAAGGGAGACAGGGTTTTGGCCTTGACTAAAAAATTGGTCTCTTTAGGTTACCTGGTTTCGGCTACGGACACCTACGATGACAATGTGGTGGCAGCTGTTAAAAGATTCCAGTACGACAACAGCTTAAAAGTCGACGGAATTGCAGGCAAGAATACCCTGGCTGTTATCAATGGCAATCCCGCGCCTGCGGAAACACCCCAGCCGGAAGAGCCGAAAGAACCGGAAGAG
>CAYFQH010000049.1:0-13535 GCA_964345215.1 uncultured Oscillospiraceae bacterium
TGGTGGAGGTGAGGGGAATTGAACCCCTGTCCGAAAGCTCGCTGATAGCGTTTTCTCCGAGCGCATCCTAAAGTTTAGATTCCCTTGGCTACACGCCTTTAGGCGGGCTTATAGCTTTGGTAGCTTCATCAGTGCCGATCAGGTCTCAAAGCTTGAACCGGATCCGTGCCCTGCGATAATGACGCCGGGAACTGCCCTCGCAGGCAAAACAGGCCGACGTCGCGGCATTAAGCCGCGAATGCGAAATTATTTTCGTCAGTTATTATTTTTCCCCGTTGTTACGCGGTACAGGGGCCGCGGCTCGCTTACGATACCCTCGACTGCCTCCGTCGAAACCAAGACACCCCCATAGTGTAATGAAGCAGCTAACGCTGCTGTTCACGCAGGGCCCGTTCAATGGTGCGCTGTGCATCTTTTTCGGCAATGGCTGTTCGTTTGTCGTGTAATTGTTTCCCTTTGCAAAGGCCAAGCTCTACCTTCATCCTGCCATCCTTTAGGTAAATCTTTAGGGGAATAAGGGTGTACCCTTGCTTTTGCACCTCACCATGAAGTTTTCGAATTTCGTTTTTGTGAAGGAGCAGCTTTTTAGGCCGCAGAGGGTCATGGTTAAACTGGTTCCCTTGCTCATAGGGGCTAATATGCATACCTTCTATAAAAACCTCCCGGTTTAAAATATGGGCATAGCTCTCTTTTAAATTAACCCGGCCTAAGCGGATGCTTTTCACTTCTGTGCCTACCAGGGCAATGCCGCACTCGTAGGCCTCAATCACAAAATAATCATGGTAAGCTTTCTTGTTTTGAACAATAGGCTTGATGCCCTTTTGTTTTGGCAAGCAAACTCCTCCCTAAAACAGTATCAAGTTATTATACCATGGCAGGCTTTTGTTTGCAATTAGGGGATTGTTGGTTATAATAGAGGAATAAAAGTGCTAAGGGGGAAGAGAAATGATTGAGTTAGCAAAAAAAGCGAAAAAGGCTTCGATATACTTGGCAGCTGCCACTGCTGTGCAGCGCAACAAGGCCTTACAATATATTTGCGATGGCCTTAATAAGAATTGGGACAGCATTAAAAAAGCGAATGAAGTTGACGTGCGCCTGGCTCAAGAGGAAAAACTGGATGCAGCCCTGCTAGGCAGACTCCACTATAATAATAAAAAAAAGAGTGAAAATATTGAGGGAATTCAAAGCCTCATTACCCTTAATGACCCTATTGGCCATATTCAGCTGGCAAGGGAGCTGACCCCCGGCCTTAACCTATACCGGGTGGCCTGCCCCATAGGGGTAATCGGGGTTATTTTTGAAAGCCGGCCCGACGCTCTGGTACAAATTGCCTCCCTTTGCTTAAAAAGCGGTAACAGTGTGCTTCTTAAAGGGGGCAGCGAAGCCAAAGAAACCAACAGGGCCCTGTATAATACCATTAAAGCAGCTGGGGATAAAGCCGGCCTGCCTGATGGCTGGATTGGTCTTTTGGAAACCCGAGATGATGTAAACCAAATGCTCCGCTGTGATGATGAGATTGATTTGATTATTCCAAGGGGCAGCAATGCGTTTGTACGGTATATTATGGATAACAGCCGCATTCCCGTATTGGGCCATGCCGACGGCCTGTGCCATATATACGTGGATAAGCAGGCGGATATAGACCTGGCAGTAAAAATTGTAGTAGATGCTAAAACCCAGGCGGTGGCTGTTTGCAATGCTGTTGAAACCCTGCTGATCCATAAAGATATTGCCAAAGAGGCCCTGCCCTTTATTGCTCAGGCCTTAAACGAAAAAGAGGTACGCCTAAAAGGTGATGAGGGAGCCGCTGCCCTTGTGCCTATGGAAAAAGCCAGTGAAGAAGACTGGGATACGGAATATTTAGACAAAATTCTCTCCATTAAAATTGTAGATAGCTTGGAAGAGGCCATTGAGCATATTAATATCCATGGTTCCGGCCATACCGATGCCATTATCTCCACCGATGATGAGGCGGCAAAACAATTTATGTTGCTGGTGGATAGCGCCGGGGTATACCACAACTGCTCCACCCGCTTTGCTGATGGGTTCCGCTATGGCTTTGGAGCAGAAGTAGGTATTGCCACCGGCAAAATCCATGCCCGAGGGCCCATGGGTCTGGAAGGGCTGTGTACCTATAAATACAAGCTTTTTGGCCAGGGCAATACCGTGGATGAAATGGAGTCAGGCCAAAATCAATACATCTTTAAAGACCTGCCCTTAGTCTAAACCACTGGCTTTTATTATAGTTCATCTACCAAAGGCCCCTTGCTGTGGTACATATACAGCAAGGGGCTTTCTTATTTTGTTTTTATAAAGGCAAGATATTATAGGCCCACATAGTCCTGTACCAATAGGGCAAACATGCTGTCGGCCCAGGCAAACCAGGGACGGGTAAAGCGGTTCGGATTATCTACATCAAAGCCCTCATGCATGTGGCCGGTTTCTCCATCGGTGTTCACAAGGGTTTCTAAAAGAGTCCTTTTTTCTTCTTTAGTGCCGGCAGTCAGCCCCTGCATAGCTAATGAAATATGCCAAATATAGCGGGGAGGCGTATGGGGGCTGCCAATGCCCTTTGCCTTTGTCCCTTCAAAATAAAAGGGGTTCTTTTGGCTTAATATAAAGCTGCGGGTGTTTTGATATAAGGGATCTTCCCTTTTGCAAAAACCAAACCAAGGGGCGCTTAAAAGGCTAGGCAGGTTGGCATCGTCCATTAAGTGGCTATTGCCTAAGCCATCTACCTCATAGGCAAACACCTGCCCGTGGCTTGGGGTTTCAACCACCCCATGGGCCATAATCCCTTTGCGGATCTCTTTTTCCAAGGCAATGGCCTGGTCGGTTAAGCCCTTGTCTATATTCCAGGAAGGAATTTTTTCAAGCACGGTGCAAGCTTGCATGTTTGATGGAACCAAGTAGTGGTAGGTACAGGCATCATCGCTAGGTCTAAAGCCGCTCCAGGTCATGCCCGTGTAGGCTGTAGGCGTTCCCTTTCCCTGACGCTGAAGGGTTTCTGTAACCAAGTCCGTATCTCGTTCAAAACGGTAGGTTGATTTTTCCTCATGGTGCTGCTCTGTTTGCCACAGATTAAGAACATGCTCAATGGACTTTATTACTTGGGGGGTAAAAACCTGATGATCCCCCGTAACACTTACATAACTGTTGATCAGCCACAGAAAAAAGGCCAGGGAATCCACCTCATACTTGCGTTCCCACACCCAGGGGCTTTGCTCTGTTTTATCGTTAGGATCGTAGCTGCGGCCTGAAGGCGTTTGATTAAAAGCATTGGCATAAGGATCAATTTGGATGCATTTAGCCTGGCGCTGTATTAAACCAAAAACCGCCTGTTTTAAAACGGGGTCTTCTTTTAGCAGGGGAAGATAATGGGCAACCTGCATGGCACTGTCTCTTAGCCACATGGCAGGTATATCCCCGGTAATCAAAAAAGTATCTGCATCCGACAGCATGGTGGCAGTGGTCTCCCAGGTGGTGGCAAAACAGTTTGCATACAAAAGGCGCCATTTTTCGTCAGGCAGTTTTGCCTGCACGGCGTTAATATGATTTTTCATTGTTTCGGTTAATTTCATTTGCCCTCTGCTCCTTTAAGCACTTGTTTTTATTTGCCCTTAGTGTAGCAAGTTTCATGCTTTTTGTGAAGTATAATTCCTTCTTATTTATGCAAATAACGGGAGAAAATATAAAAATCAATAAAAAAAAAGTTGTTTTGTATGACCTGCCAAAACCTAACTTTTGCGCTTTTCCTAAAGTTATCTTATCCTTAAAACACAATGGCGTATCTTTTCAGCAGAACGTGGAAAAAGGCCATGTTTTAGAAAAGGTGAAAAGTTATTTCCCACTCTTTTATGAGCATTGGTATTTTTATTGCCTACAGCATCATCTTGCTCAGCATAAATGAGGCAGGCCATGTTTATAAGCAGATTTTTTACATAAAACATTATGATGCCGTAATTGGTTTTTTAGTTAATTTAGAACGTAGCTTAAAGCAACCTGCGTCCTTTTTTATTTGGAACAAAAATGATAAACTACCATTAAAATAAAGTGAAAACAACTGCTCCGTTTATATGTATTAACAACCGCCAACCCATAAGGAGGGCAACCCCATGAAAATTTACGCAATGCAAACTAATCATTTAACCAACCCCTTGGGTTTTTCCCTTACACCTTTAAGTTTAAAGTATAAGGTAAAAGCAAAGCAGGGCGGTAAACAGCAAAAGGCCCGCATCCGCATTTACAAAGAAGAAGAGAACCAACCACTGTACGATTCGGGCTTAAGAGAAGACATTGATAGCCTGGCCTTCTCCCCCATGATTACCCTCGCCCCCCGTACCCGCTACAGCTGGGATGTATATGTGCTAACCGATAAAGGGAATGAGGCTTTGAGCCCCAAGGCCTACTTTGAAACAGCCAAGTTAGAGGAACCCTGGGCCGGAAAGTGGATCGCCTCAGGGGAGCCAATGAAAAACACCCGCTTGTTTAAAAACTTTGCTCTTAAAGGCAAAGTTGCATCTGCCCGTCTTTATATTTGCGGCCTGGGCTTGTACGAACCCTACCTAAACGGCAAAAAAATCGGAGATGAGTTTTTAACCCCTTACTGTAACGATTACAGCCAGTGGCTTCAATACCAAACCTACGACATAAGCCAAATGCTTACGGAGCAAAATCAACTAAGCGTTTTGCTTGGAGATGGATGGTACAAGGGCCCCTTTGGCTTTCAGGGGCAAAAAAGCATTTACGGGGATACCCAGGCTTTGTTGTGCGAAGTGCATGTTACTTACACCAACGGCCAAAGTCAGGCCATTATAAGCGATACATCCTGGCAAGCAGAGGATTCCCCTGTCCGCTTTGCTTCCATTTATGACGGAGAAATATACGATCCTACCTTTATTCCTTCTAAGGCTCACACTACCGTGTATGAAAACACCATCGGCTATCACAGGCTGATGCCACGCCTTAGTCCCCCGGTACGGGTTATGCGCAAAATCAACCCGGAACAACTGCTTCAAACCCCCTGCGGAGAGCTGGTTTTAGACCTAGGCCAAATTATTACAGGTTACCTCGCCTTTCGCCCACGGGGTAAAAAGGGGCAGGAATACCGTCTTCAGTATGGTGAAGTGCTGCAAAAGGGCTGTTTTTACAACGAAAACCTGCGCAGTGCTAAACAGGAGTTTACTTATATTTCAAACGGCGAAGAAGAATGGATACGCCCTCACTTTACCTTTTATGGCTTCCGCTATGTAAAACTTACAGGCTTTACCAATCCCAGGCTGGAAGACTTTATAGGCTGTGTATTATACAGCGATATGCCCCAAACGGCCTTTTTGCATACATCCAACACCAAGGTAAACCGTTTGGCTTTAAACGCCCTTTGGGGCCAACGAGGCAACTTCTTAGATGTACCTACCGACTGCCCCCAGCGGGATGAGCGAATGGGTTGGACAGGAGATGCCCAGGCCTTTTGCGCTACCGCATGCTATCAAATGGATAGTGCCGCTTTTTTTACCAAATACATGTACGATATGTTGATGGAGCAAAAGACCCGCCAAGGGGCTGTTCCTCATGTTGTTCCTTCTTTTAAAATGTCCGGTTCCCCCAGCTGTGCCTGGGCTGATGCAGCTACCATCATCCCCTGGACCTTATACCTTTTTTATGGGGATAAGGGGCTTCTTGGCAGCCAGTATCAAAACATGACCGATTGGGTAGAATGGGTATACCGTTTGGATGAGCAAACAGGCAGCCGCCGTTTATGGCACACAGGCTTTCACTTTGCCGACTGGCTGGCCCTGGATGCAGACCATCCCTCCTCCACCATTGGCGGAACAGACCCTCACTTTATCGCCTCGGCCTACTATCTGTATTCCACCCGTCTAACCGCAAAAGCTGCTAAAGTATTGGGCAAAAATGATGACTGGCAACGGTATGAAGCCCTGGCCGATGAAATATTACAAGCCATGCGCAACGAATACATTACAAACACCGGTCGCTTGGCAGTGGCAACGCAAACAGCCTATGTTCTGGCTTTGATGCTGGACCTGGTCACCAAAGAAGAAGCCCCTCAAATCCGCGCTGCCATGGAACGAAAGTTTGAAAATTCCCGGGGAGAGTTGCGCACCGGCTTTGTAGGCACCCCTTATTTGTGTAAGGTACTTACCCAAAATGGCCTGGGCAATTTAGCTTACAGCTTGTTTTTACGGGAAGAATACCCTGGTTGGCTGTATGAGGTGAACATGGGCGCTACCACCATTTGGGAACGGTGGAACTCCATTTTGCCGGATGGCAGTGTTTCCGACACGGGAATGAACTCCTTAAACCACTATGCTTATGGCTCTGTAATGGAATGGGTATACCAGGATGTGGCAGGCATTTCTCCCCTGGAAGAGGCTCCCGGCTTTAGAATGGCACGCATGGCCCCCAGAATGGATCCCAGGCTGGCCCAAGTAGATTTTGTGTTTGACTCCCCCGTAGGCACCTATAAGAGCGCCTGGGTATTTACCGGCAATCATTCTCTTTGCTGGACGGTTGAGGTGCCCTTTGGCGCCAAAGCCCAATTGGTACTCCCCTCCTGCATCGTTACGGGAGACGTAGCCATGAGCGAAGCTGGTGATTTTATGACTGCCACCGTTCCCTCGGGCAGCTATACCCTTTACTGTAATTTTGAAAAACTCCCCTGGGCACCCTTGCCCTTTGATGTTCCCTTTGCCACCCTTTTGGCAGATGAGCAAATCAAGCAAATTATTCATACCTGTGCACCGGATATTGATAAGGTTTTTAAGCGGACTCCTGCCGATGTATTAACCTTGCGGGCCCTGCGAGGGGATTCCTTCTCGCTCTTACCCCCAGATCAGCTGCAAAATCTGGAAGACGCTTTTAACAAAATGACCTTCTCTTAAAGGTCTCTGCTTTGCATTTATCCCTTTTATCAGTATACTATTGGGTAATTCATCTATAAAACCGCAGCAGCAAAGGGGCGAAGCAAATGGCCACATCCCTGATTGAATCTTTTATGCCCTACACTCAGGAAGAACGGGTACTTTTACAGGGGGATCCCCTTAAAAAAGCTACCTATACCAACCGCCGCTTTTTTATTGTACAAAGCGACCTGTTCATCCCTGCAAAGCAGCTGATTACCCTACGCCAGCACACTCGCTTTACGGCCTTTCCCGCCCACTGGCATGACTATATTGAAATAATGTTTTTGTTAAAAGGGCAAGTATGCCACCAACTGCCCGACGGCAAGGAGATTTGCTTAAAGCCTGGGGAACTGCTTTTTATTAACAAGCACAGCCCCCACGAAATTGCGGCCTGCGGCAAGGAGGATATCGCCCTTAACTTTATGATCAAGCCTGCCTTTTTAGACTTTGTACCTCACTTGGGTTTTGGCGATCATCCCCTTGCACAGCTTCTTTTAGACGGGCTGCGGAACGAAAAAAAAGGCCCCTCCTATCTCCACTTTCAGCTAGGCCAGGAGCCTGCCATCGATCATTTGCTCAAAAGCATGGTTCATAGCCACCTTTCCTTCCCCTTTTCTCTTGCGCTGTGGAAAAAACAGATGGAACTGCTTTTTTTGCATCTTCTATCCCTTCAAAACCCGGCGGCAGCTCCTCCTTCTTCCTATCAGGAGAATCCCCTTGCTCTTGAGCTCTTACAGGAAATGAATGCGCATTACACTACCTTTGTGCTAAAAGATTTTGCCAAAGATCGTCGGGTTTCATCCTCTTACCTGTGCCGTTTAATGAAGGAGGCCACCGGCAGCACTTGCACCGAAATATTGCAGCAAATTCGTTTAGAAAAGGCAAAGAGCCTGCTGATGGAAACAGACCTGAGTATTGTTGATATTTGTGCTGTTATAGGCTATCAAAACACCAGTTATTTTCACCGTCTGTTTAAAAGTCACCTAGGCACTTCTCCCAGTCTCTGGCGGGCCATGGCAAAGTAAGCAACAACCCCATTCATGCTAGAAAGGAGTGTTGAGCCGAAGGTTCGGCATAAAAAATGAAAAATATATATTTAGCCATTGATATTGGCGCTTCCGGTGGCCGGCATATTGCCGGTTGGTTTGATGATGAAAAAATTCACTTAAAAGAAGTATACCGTTTCTCTAACGCTCCTGTTTGGGTAAACAAACGGCTCCATTGGAACCATGAGCGCCTGTTTGATGAAATTATAAAGGGTCTTAAAGCCTGTTCTGTTCTTGGCATGCATCCGCAATTTACAGCCATTGACACTTGGGGTGTAGACTATGCCCTGGTAAATCGCCAAGGCCAGTTAACCGGGCCTATTTTTTGCTACCGGGATGAACGAACCCAGGGCCTTGATCAAACCCTTGACGAACAGTGGTTATACGAAAAAACCGGCATTCAACGCCAGCCTTTTAACACCATTTATCAGCTGCTGGCTACCGGTCGAGACGATCCCTTAGCCCTTGATCAAGCCCAGCAGATGCTAATGCTTCCTGAATATTTTAATTACCGCCTAACAGGCAATAAGGTAGCAGAGTATACAAATGCTACCACCACCGGCCTTGTTAATGCCGCCAGCCGCCAGTGGGATCAGCAAATCATTAACAAAACAGGCCTTCCTCCCCAGCTTTTTAGTCCTCTTATGCAGCCCGGTACCTTGGTGGGATCTGTTAAAAACACCATTGCTAAAGAAATTGGTTTTTCAACCAATATCCTTTTAGCTCCCAGCCATGATACGGCTTGCGCTGTGGCTGCTGCTCCCATTAGGCAAAACAGCCTTTATCTGTCAAGCGGAACCTGGAGCCTTATGGGAGCTGAAATAACAAGGCCTATTACCAGCAGCGAAAGCCTGCGCCACAACATTACCAACGAAGGCGGCGTAGCTGGTACCTACCGGTATTTAAAAAACATTATGGGCCTATGGATTCTTCAATGCCTAAAAAAAGAAGCCCAAAAACCTGTAACTTACCAGGAAATGGCAGCCCTGGCCCAAATGGAGCCTGAAAGTGAGACCTTTATTGATGTAAATAACCCGGATTTTTTAGCCCCCAAACACATGGGCCAAGCCATTGATGCTTATTTAAAAGGCCTGGGCAGACCCCCTGTTAAAAAAGCACCCCAGGGCTGGCGCTTAATTTTTGACAGCCTGGCTAAGGACTATCAAAAAACTGCAAATGAAATAACAGCCCTCACCGGGACATCTTACCAGCATATTGCCATTGTAGGTGGCGGCAGCCAAAACCAGCTCTTAAACCAGCTTACAGCCAATGCCTGTAACAAAACCGTAACAGCCGGGCCAGTCGAGGCTACCGCTATTGGCAACCTTTTAAGCCAAATGGTTGCCACAAAGGAAATTCCCTCCTACGCTTATGGCCGAGTTTTGATTCAAAATTCCTTTAACATCAGCACCTATTACCCCACCTATAATCAATTCACTAAAGGAGGAACCTAATTAATGTTTAGCCATGCGAAAAAAGCTTTTAAAAAGCATGATGTGGATGTAGAGAATGCCCTAGAGGCCCTTGCAGGCGTTAACCTGTCTATGCACTGTTGGCAGGGAGATGACATTACAGGCTTTGAAAAAGCCGGCCAATCTTTATCCGGCGGCATTCAAGTAACAGGCAACTACCCAGGAAAGGCCCGAAACTTTGAAGAATTAACCCAGGATATTGACCTTGCCCTCTCCTTGATTCCGGGTAAACATCGCATTAGTCTTCACGCAAACTACGCGCTTTTAGGCGATAAGCCGGTAGATCGAAACCGCCTTACCCCCGAAAATTTTGAGCCCTGGGCCAAATTTGCCAAAGAGCGGGGCCTGGGGCTTGATTTTAACCCAACCTTTTTCTCTCATCCCATGGTTAAAAACAACTTAACCTTAGCTTCCCCCGACCCTAAGGTAAGGGCCTTTTGGATAGACCACGGCATTGCCAGCCGAAAAATTGCCGCTTATTTGGCAGAGGAAACAAACTCTTACTGCTTATGCAATGTCTGGATTCCCGACGGCATGAAGGAAGTGCCCGCCGATAGGCTAGCCCCCAGGTTGCTGCTAAAGGACTCCCTTGATCAAATTTTTGCTCAAAAACTGCCTCAGGTGGTTGATGCTGTTGAAAGCAAGGTTTTCGGCATTGGTTTAGAGGCCTATACTGTAGGGTCCAGCGAGTTTTACTTAACTTATGCCGCCCAGCACCCGGGTGTATACTGCCTGCTTGATAACGGCCACTTCCATCCTATGGAAATGGTTAGTGACAAAATTTCATCCCTGTTGTGCGCTTTTGATAAGCTGCCCTTGCACATTACCCGGCCCATGCGCTGGGACAGCGACCATGTGGTTCGCCTAGAGGATGAAGTAATTGAAATTGCCAAAGAAATTGTGCGAAACGATGCCCTTGACCGGGTTTTAATTGGCCTCGACTTTTTTGACGGTTCCATTAACCGTATTGCTGCTTGGGTTATTGGCATGCGCAACGTACAAAAGGCCTTGTTGATTGCCCTGCTTACGCCCCATGAAAAACTAAAACAATTTCAGCTTGAAGGGGATCATACCCGGCTTTTAATGCTCTCAGAGGAGATTAAAACCCTGCCCTACGGGGAAATTTGGCAAGCTTTTTGTAGTAAAAACAACATTCCCCCGGATGAAAGCTGGTTTGACCAGGTAATAGATTATGAAAAACAAGTGCTTTTAAAAAGGGAGGGTCAATAATGGGTATTTTAAATTTAGATTTTATAAAAGGTTTTACTGGCCTTTGCCAAGACGGGTGGGATCAGGGCTGGCATGAACGCAACGGCGGCAACCTAACCTATCGTCTTACGGATGACCAGGAAAGTCAGATTAAGCCATTTATACAAACCCAAGCTCCCTGGGTGCCTCTGGGGCTTACTGTTAGCAACTTAAAAAACGCCTTTTTCTTAGCCACAGGCAGCGGCAAGTACTTCCGCAATGTTTGCGCCGCCCCCAAGGATAATATTTGCCTAACTCAAATTAACCCCGCCGGCGACCATTACCGTATGGTTTGGGGCCTGGCTGGCGGCGGTAGGCCTACAAGCGAGTTTCCCAGCCATATCATGAATCATAGTGTGCGCATAGACGCTACTCAAAATGCCTGCCGAGTCATCTACCATGCCCACCCCACCAATATTATTGCTATGACTTTCATCCTTCCCCTAACAGACAAGACCTTTACCCGGGCTCTTTGGCAAAGTGCTACAGAATGCCCTGTTGTTTTTCCTGGGGGTGTTGGAGTGGTGCCCTGGATGGTTCCGGGAGGCCCTGAAATTGCAAAAGCTACGGGTGAGATGATGAAAAAATACGATGCTGCCGTATGGGCACATCATGGTTTATTTGTATCTGGTCCTGACTTTGATACTGCCTTTGGTTTGATGCACACCATTGAAAAGGCAGCAGAGATTTATATGTGTGTTCAACAAAGCGGAAAGCCTGTTTTGCAAACCATAAGCGATCAAAATTTACTTGCTATTGCCGATGCTTTTGGTGTAAAATTGAATCAAGCTTTTCTTGAGAACAATTAAATATTTAACTCTAATTTTCTTGCTTGCTTCTATCGGCACTCATTCTCATTTGATAATAAATTATCAAATGAGAATGAGTGCCGATAAGGTTTAATTTTTAACAAATTTTATTTCTTTTTTAATGTTGATTTTTGCTAATTATTTGCTATAATAGTGAATGGTTACAAAATTAATTAATGAAAGCGAGATATGTTCCATGAAAAAAATCCTTTCCCTTGTTTTAGTTCTGGCCTTATCCTTAGTTGCCATTAGCGCCATGGCTGCAACTGGCATCGGTTCCGTAACCTCCATTTCCGGCAGTGATGCCACTGCTGAAAAAGTTGGTGCTGCTACTGTAAACACCACCCTTTGTGCTGTAACCTTAGAAGATGGCAAAGTTGTTGCCGTCAAATTCGACGTTGCCCAAAACAAAGTAAGCTTTGATGCTGAAGGCAAATGGCTTGCAAGTGAAGATACAAGTAACTTAACCAAAGTAGAAAAAGGCGAAGCTTACGGTATGAGAGCCGCTTCCGGCATAGGTAAAGAAGTTTTTGAACAAATCGCTTCCTTGGAAGAATATTTCATCGGCAAAACCCCCGAAGAAATTCTTGCCATTGAAACTTACCAAAAAGACGAGAGCCACACTGCAGTACCTGCTGGCGACGACCTGAAGAGCCTTGTTACTATTACCATTGGCGACTACCTAGCCGCTTTTGAAAAAGCTGTTGCGAACGCAAACTAATATTAGTATAATAAAGTGTAGCATCTAACCATGCTGCACTTTTTTTATTTGTTATAACAATGCTTTGAAAGGAACCCCCATGAAAAAAAAATTATTGTCCGCCTTGCTCATCCTTATGTTATTTGTTTTGTCCCTCTTCCCTGCCCTTGCCCAGCAGAGTACCTATACTAAATACAGCAAAGGGTTTTTTGGTACCTTCGATACGTGGGTGTCCCTCATTGGTTATGCTACAAAAAGCGAAACTTTTGAAAAAGCCTTTTCAATGGCTGAGCAGCGCTTTATCCAACTGCATAAGCTGTATGATAAATACAACCCCTATGAAGGGATCAACAATATTTACACCCTTAACAAGCAAGCTGCCCAAGGCCCTGTTCGGGTTGAAGAAGACTTGCTGAATTTGCTTATCTATACAAAAAACCTTCAGGCCCTCTACCCGAACACCTTGAACATTGCGATGGGCGCCGTGCTTGATATTTGGCATAGTTACCGAGAAGAAGCCCTAGCCACTCCCTCCAGGGCCGCCCTTCCTCCCCGGTCTCTTCTTGAAGAGGCGGCAGGGCACACCAGCATGGATGATGTAACGATAGATGAAAAAAATAGCACCATTTATTTTGAAGACCCTCTTTTGCAGCTGGATGTAGGGGCCATTGCAAAAGGTTACGCCACCCAGCTAGTAGCAAATGAAATGGTGGCCTACGGCATGCCTAGTTTTATTATTAGCGCGGGGGGAAACGTAGCTTCCGGCGATCCGCCTCAAGATGGGCGAGCAGGCTGGTCTGTAGGTGTGCAAGACCCTAGCGGCTTTGTGCTGGACCCCCTGGCTACCATTGCCAGCATTCAAGTTAGCCACATGGCCGTTGTAACCAGTGGGGATTATCAACGCTATTACGAAGTAGATGGAAAGAAATACCACCACATTATTGACCCATCCACCCTGCTGCCTGCCGACCATGTAAAACAGGTTACAGTTATTACCCCCGATTCGGGCATGGCCGATTTTTTATCAACGGTTTTATTTGTTTTACCCACCCAACAAGCCCTGGAAATAGTAGAAACCCTTGAAGATACCCAGGCTTGCTGGATTACAATGGATGACCAAGTGATCACCTCCTCCGGCTGGGAAGCTTTTTTAAATAATTAAGCTAAAGGTGTTTATTCTGTTTGTAAAAACCTTTTGTTTGTGGTATAATTTCTTCTGCTTTGCTTAAGAAATTTTCTTTAGCAAAGCAGTACCACAGCTTTAAAATAGTTCTTTTTTAAAAGAAAAATCCTTTCCTATTTCAGCTTTTAGCTTAAGTATGCGCCTATAGCTCAGT
>CAYFQH010000050.1:0-13234 GCA_964345215.1 uncultured Oscillospiraceae bacterium
AACTTAATTATACCAAAACCGCAAAAAAACTCCACATCACCCAGCCGGCAGTAACTGTACGGGCGTCAAACATAGGTGACGTAAAAGGGAGAAAAAAAGGAATGATTGTTTGTCAAGGGAAAGGTGGAGATTTCCGCAGGAAATACAACCGTCCTTGACAAAGGCGATGAAGGTATACTGGAACGGTCCCTTGTGGCAGACCTGTCCACAAGGGCATACTTACATAATAGCCAAATAATCAGCTAGAACGTCATTAGGGGATCGCAGGTTTAAACAAGTCTTAATGTGGTGGTTACTCTTTTTCTGATAGATTGCCAGCTGTTTGCGGCCATCTTCCAAATTGAGGCGCTGGGGGCAATGCTGGCATCTTTGGCTGCCCATACCTGGGGGGCTATTTCTTCGTATATCTCCTTTGGCAGTGTTTGTCCCAGAGAAATTATAAAGGTACGAAGGGGGACTAAGGCCTCCCAGGGGTAAAGGCTCTGTTCCAGCAAGGGCCGGGCAAGGGTTTTACTTAAGTCAAATAAATCGGCGATCTTGGGTATTGCCATAAAAAGCCCTCTTTTCTTTTTTACCTAGGGTGAATAATGCACTCACCATTATACGTAAAGAGGTATAGAAAATCAAATGAAACCTAATAAAAAAAGCAACAAAGTAATAACAAAAAAGCCCGGGGAGCAATTTCTTCCCGAGCTTTTAAACGAATAACCCTATTTTTTGTATTTCTTACGGTTTTCAGCCAACAGCCGATCACGGTCCATTTCCCGAATACGCTTAAAGGCCTCGCAGGTTTTCACCCAGGTTAATTCAGGATTTTTGGCGGCATAATCGTTGGAAGCACTGCCGTAATAGCCCCAGGCGATAATGGTGCGGGCGCCGGCATCATATGCGGCCTCGGTGGCCTCAATAATTTCCTCTTCCCGGCCCCGTGGGTTGTCGTAGGTTTGAATCCAAATATTGTGATTCTTTTGGTACTTACGGCAAATATCAATATTCTTTTTTGAATTTTCATAAACAAATTCATAGGGGCTTTTTAGGTTTTCCGCAAAGAGCCAATAGGGATCGGAACCGATGTTATGCAGGGTATCAAGAGAGGCGATTTGCCCTAGGGTTTCAAGGCTAAGGCCGTGGTGTGTGCCCAGCATGGCACACAGGACGTTTTCCATGCCTTTTGCGGCGCTGTAGGCAGTTACCTCATGGAAGTAGTCAACAATTGTGTCAATGCGAAACTGGTTGGCCTCCTCCGTTAGGGTATCGGGCATGGGGTGGTGGTACTTTGCCTCAAATTTTTCTTTACAAAGGGGGCAGGCACAGGCATAGTAAGTATTTTGATCGATTGCTTTAAGGGGCAAATGGGGTTCGTCCCAAAAAATGGTTTTGCTGCCAATATACTCAACGGCATCAATCCAATCATAGGTGAATTTTCTAAAATCAGGGTTGTTTAAACAAACCCTAACAGGGTCCATGTCCCCATTTGAATAAATTTGGTGGGCATTAGGATGGTAGGAGAGGAAGTGAGATTTATCTCCTGGAGGGCCTGCCAATCCCCAGTTATCCACCCAGGTTTCAAGGCCCACATCGTGGGAGATGGTAATAATTTCCTTCATTTTGTTCATGTGCCGGTCCCAATCGGTGTGGGAGAACATGTGAACAGCTAAATCCATGCCGTTTTTCATCATATCTCGCATATCGTGGTGTACATGGTGAGGCATGCGATTACCGTGGTAGGCGGCACCAAGCTTTAAGGGTGTTTGTTCCATAAAAATACCTCCTAAATATTTTATAAGGCGCATTGGGCAATAAGGTGTAGGCGTTTTTAAGGAGCAATTGGACTAGCTGCAAAAAATATACGCCTATCATTCGAATTATAAATATGGTAACATTAACTAAATAAGGGGTAAATCATTTATTTATGTTCCCCCAGGTATAAAAATGAACATCTGCCGGCAATAAGCAGAGGGACTTTAACAAAGAGACGAGGGCTTTGAGGATGTACCGCGTAGTTTTAGTGGAAGATGAACCAATTGTACGAATAGGGCTAAAAAATATGGTGGATTGGGCAAAGTATAATATGCAGGTAATTGGGGATTTTTCCAACGGCCAGGAGGCCCTTGAGATTTGTTTAAATGAAAAACCGCAGCTGCTGATTACCGACATTCGTATGCCTGTAATGGATGGGCTGGAACTTATTCGCCAAATTAGAAAAACCGACAGGGATATGATGATTGTTATTCTAACCTGTCTTGATGAGTTTTCCTATGCTCAGGAGGCCACGGCCCTTGGAGTATCTAACTATATTTTAAAGTTAACCTGCGGTCTGGAAGAACTTGACATAATTCTCACCCGGGCTAAAGAAGGCATTGAGGCCAGGGGCCAAGGGGTGTTTAATAACCCTATTATTGATAACAGCCTCATGAAAGAACAGGTGTTTTTTGATTTTGTCCACTACCAGGTGCTGCCTATAGAAGGATTTTTAAATGCCATGAACCAGCTGGGGGTAGGCTTTTTATTAGAAGAAGAAATGTACTTGCTTATGGTAAGCCTGAATGGATATGAACGCTTTTTGGAAGAGGATCAAAGCGGCCGTAGGTTAAGGGGGCTAATAAAAGCCGTTATTGAGGAAGAGTTGGATAAAAACAACCTTGCCAAACAGAGCGAGGTGTTTTGCAACCACCCGGGGGAAATTTTAATTTTATTAGGGAGGCTTGGAGAGGAGAAGAACTGGGAAGAGCGGTTTAAAACCCTGTTTCTTTCCCTTAGCTTGACCATTGATAAAAGACTTAATTTAGAGGCTTTTTTTCAGGCTTCTCCTTTAATTAAAGGAAGCGGGCAATTGCCTTTTACCTATAAGCAAATGCGCCTGGCCGCCGCTGACACCCAAAGCAGCTACCCTAAAAAAATACGGGAGGCGCTGGATTATATTAGCCGTAATTACCAAGGAGCCATATCGCTGCAGGAGGTGGCCGACCACCTTCAGATTAGTGCCGGGTATTTAAGCCGCTTATTTATGAGTGTGATGGAAACTTCCTTTACCGACTGCCTTAACCAGGAGCGAACAGATAGAGCCAAAAAGCTTTTAAAATCAACGGATATTCCCGTTTATACCATTGGTGAAATGGTCGGCATTCCAAATGCCACCTATTTTATCAGGGTTTTTAAAAAGCACGAGGGGATAACCCCTAACGAGTATCGCTTAAAAGATGAAAACCGGTTGGATAACAAAAACCGGCCGGAGGCCGAAGAATAACATGAAGACCATAACGAAAATCCCCTGGCATAAAAGCTTAAACGGGCGTTTGTTTTTCTTTTTTCTGATAGGGGCCATGATTATGCTGCTTATCAGTTACCCAATTTTGCATACTGTGACCACCAACGTGCTAAACAGCCAAAAAAAAGAGTCCATTGAGGCTGAGATGGGACAGATTGCCACCGGGCTTAAAGGCATTACTACAACCATTGAACGATATATGAATGCTCTTTTATTTGATACATCCCTAAAGGCATTGACCAATTGGGAACTATACGATGACTTGGAGATTATTAAGGAAACCAGAACCCTGGGCAGGGCTGTTGAAACCTTTTTAATTGGCGCCCCTTATCTTTATTCGGTATGTTTTATTTATCCGGATCAGCGGATGATGACTTTTACCAGCAGAAACTTACAGCAAATTGATTTAAACATAGCAAAGGATTTATCCGAGGAACTTCGCTTTATTTTAGAGGCCGCAAACAATAAAATTCAGTATTTTGGCAACATTACCGCTTCGGCCTTTCCCTTACAGGAGGCGGAAAAAGACCTTGAAAGAGAGCAAAGGGCCCTCCTTTGTGCAGTTTTGCGCTATAGAGATGTGACCATGATTATTAATGCGGATGAAAACCAGCTTTCAAAAGAATATGTGGACATTGACAACCCCCAAAACCAGATTTTTATTATTAATAGCCAGGGCAAAATTACTTCAGCTTATAACAAGGAGTTTATTGGCCAGAATTATCGCCATTATCAGGAATTAAAGGGCCAGGATATGCAAAGGGGTAATATTTTACACCCAAGGGACAACAAGCATATTTATTGGCAATATGTGCCTTCGCTAGATATGACCCTGCTTTATGAGGCGGACTTGAGCCTGTATAATCAAGTTTTGGCAAAAATGAACCGTTCTATCCTGCTAACGCTGATTGGGGTTTTTGTACTGCTCTGTTCCGTATGCTTAATTTGGCTAAGGCACACCATTCAGCCTGTATTTTGGCTTATTAAAAGCATGAAGAAGGCGGAGGTGGGCGATTACCAGCACAAAGTGGAAACCAAGGGGGAAAACGAGCTTACCTTGCTTGTACAGCAGCACAACAGAATGCTGGACGGCTTGGAAACCCTGACCAGGGAAAAACAGCTGGCCCAGCAGGCCAAACAGGAAAGCGAGCTGAAGGCCCTGCGCAATCAAATTAACCCCCACTTTTTGCTAAATACCCTAAACACCATTAAATGGATGGCCCTTATGCACGGTGATAGCCATGTGGCCGAGGGGATTTCTGCCTTAGGAAGTATTGTGGCACCGCTGCTTAAATCCCAAAAAAACACCTGTACCTTGCAGGAGGAGTGCAAGCTCCTTGATAAGTATGTGGCCATAATGAACATGCGCTATGACGGCAAGGTGGTATATGAAAAACGGATTGATGAGAAGCTTTTAGAGGCACAGGTACTGCGCCTTATGCTTCAGCCTTTGGTTGAAAACTCAATCGTTCATGGGTTTGCGGCCTTCTCTCATCCGGGGATAATCGTTATAGAAGCCTACGAAAAAAAGGGACAGCTGAGGATTAATGTAATGGATAACGGCGCCGGTTTAACAACTGAACAAATTGACCGGCTTAACCAGGATATGATGGAAGGCAGTGACCGGGGCGGGGTAGGGGTGCGCAATACTAACAGGCGTATTAAATTAAACTTTGGCGAGGACTATGGTGTGTTTTTTCAGGCTTCGCCAACAGAGGGCCTAATCACCACCATTTTTATGCCCTTGTTTTTTGAAGAAAAAGAGGAAGGGTTAAAATAAGTGGATAAAAGGTCAAAATAGGTGGATGGTTTTATCGTCCATCTATTTTTTTGATGTTTTTTGGAAAAACACTATGGAAAACCAACTATATACACATCCTTTGGAAAAAGTTATACTTTTAAATAAGCAAACCAATAGAATAGATGGGTGGAATCAGTTTTGACAAAAGAAAGAAGCGCAAAAAAGCGCAGGCGCTTGCTGGTAACTTTGCTTACGGTACCTTTTATTATACATGTTTTTTTAATCTATTATGTGCCCTTGCTGGGATGGAGCCTGGCCTTTACCAACTATAGGCCAGGGCTGGATTTTACAAAACTAAGCTTTGTGGGCCTTAAATATTTTAAGCTGATTGGCTATTACTGGGAGGACGTACTCAACTCCCTTAAAAACACCTTGGGGCTGGGGTTGTTAAACATCCTATTCTCTTGGGCACCCATGGTACTGGCTATTTTATTAACAGAACTGCCTTATAAGCGGTATAAAAAAACCCTGCAAACTGTGGGCACCCTGCCAAATTTTGTAAGCTGGGTAATTGTATATTCCCTGTCCTTTGCTATTTTTTCAACTGATGGCATTTTTAACAAGGTGATGATGCAGCTAGGCCTTTCAGACAAGTCCAACACCTTGCTGTCTAACAAAAATACCGTTTGGGGCTTTATGATTGCCTTGAATTTATGGAAATCCCTGGGCTGGAACTCAATAATTTATTTGGCTGCCATCGCCGGCATAGATCAATCCTTATATGAGGCCGCCACTGTTGATGGGGCAAACCGTTTCCAGCGCATTTGGCACATTACCCTGCCGGGGATGATGGGAACCTTTGTGGTGCTGCTCCTCCTTCAGGTGGGTAATATTCTATCCGGAGGTTTTGAACAGTACCTGGCCTTTTCAAACACCATGACCGCCTCTAAGCTGGAAGTGTTGGATATCTACACCTACCGCATCGGTATTCAAACCCAGGATTACTCCTTTGCAACGGCGGTAGGTATGCTAAAATCTCTTATCAGCGTAACGCTGCTGTTTGGGGTTAATAAACTGTCCAAAGCGGTACGGGGGGAGAGTATCATATGATAAAGCATTCATCGGCCGGTTCAAAAATATTTAATATATGTACTATTATCCTTCTTACTTTGTTTGGACTCCTTTGCTTTTACCCTTTTTATTATTTAATTATTTATTCCGTTTCAGACCCAAGTCTAGCGGCAACAGGCATTACTTTTTACCCTAAAGGTTTTTCCTTTGCTAATTTTAAAGCGGTTTTTGAGCTGGAGGCAATTCCAAGGGCAGCCTTGGTATCTGTTGCAAGAACCCTGTGTGCATCAACTTTAACGGTGGTCTGTTCCAGTTTTTTTGCTTATTTAATGACAAAGAAAGATGTCTACTGCCGCAAATTCATTTACCGTTTTGTTATTTTAACCATGTATGTAAGCGGAGGCATTATTCCCACCTATATGGTGTATCGCTTTTACGGTATTACCAATACCTTTTGGGTGTATATACTGCCGGGAATCATATCGGCCTATTATGTTATTTTAATCAAAACCTTTATTGAGCAAATACCCGATGAGTTGGAGGAGGCAGCCACCATTGACGGCGCCGGCATATTTACCAGTTATTACAAGATTATTCTGCCCCTTTCAAAGCCGATTTTAGCCACCATTGCCGTATTTTCCCTCGTGGCGGAATGGAACTATTGGTTTGATACTTTAATTTATGTAACTAACGAAGAACTTTATACCCTGCAGTATGTTTTGTATGATTACCTGGAGAATGCCCAGCGGCTAACTAATCAAATAGCGGCCCGGCCAACAGCCATGGCCAGTGCTGCGGCCATTACCCCTATGAGTATCCGTATGACCATTACCCTGGTGGTTACATTGCCTATTTTGTGTGTCTATCCCTTTATGCAGCGCTATTTTGTAGAAGGCATTATGTTAGGGGCCGTAAAAGGATAAATGTGTGTATGTAATGACAATGTTGTCATGAACAATAAAAAAGGAGCGAAAACCTATGAAAAAAATGAAAAACGGCCTATCTTTATTACTGGCACTAATCCTTTGTATGGCTTTACTGCCGGCCATTGGGTTAGGGGAGGAAGTGGAACTTAACTTTATGTACCTTGGCGGTTGGTCTGGTATGGACGATGATAACTCCAGCATAATTGTGGATAAAATCGCCGAAAAAACTGGCGTGCGTATGACCTTTACCAACATCAACGGTGACCGGGAACAGATTATTTTAGCCAGTGGCGACACCACTGATTCGCTGATGATCTACAAACAAACGGATATTGGCAACGCCATTGAAGGGGGCCTAATGCTGCCTTTAAATGATTTGATTAATGAACATGCCCCCAACATTGCAGCTATGACCGATAGGCTGCAAATGGCCAGCGAAATGCTTTCTGACGGCAGCGGCGAAATTTATTTTCTGCCGGTCCAGTGCGGCAGCGAAGGAGCCCCTGCTACCCCCTACCACTCTTTATACATGACCAGGTGGGACTTGTATAAGGAATTGGGCTACCCTGAAGTAACAGATATGGATTCGATGATTGACTGCCTGGTAAAAATGAAAGAAGCCTACCCCACAACTGAAGAAGGGTTGCCTGTTTATGGGTACAGCTTGGCAATTTCCGATATTTCCAGCATTTGTTTCCCCATTATTTATGGTACTTATGGCTACTACCCTTCCAACCAGTTTATTACCACCAATATTAATACTGGTGCAATGTCTTATCACCCAACAGATGAGGATAGCCCTTATTGGCAGGCCTGCGAATACTTTAATAAAGTATACAAAGCTGGTTTGCTGGATCCCGACAGCTTTACCCAAAAAGCAGATGACCGCCATGCTAAAGTGGCTGCCGGGCAGGTGCTATCCCCTGTAAGCAATGGAACAGAATGTAGCGTATTTGAAAGCAATTCCCTAGCAAAAGACCCTGAATCTATTAAAGGCTTTCAAGTGTTACCTGTTACCGGCACTACTTACTGGTGCAACAGCTATTACCAAGGGGGCTGGGATGCTTGCTTTGTAGGCATACCAAAAACCTGTAAAAACCCCGAAGCTGTAATCAAAGTATTGGACTATCTTTCTACCGAGGAAGGCTGTCGTTTAATCAACAGCGGTATTGAAGGGGTTCATTGGAACTATGTAGACGGCGTACCTACTTTAACCGATGAAATTATCAGTTTGTTTAACCAGGGCAGCGATGAATGGAAAAAACTGGGGCTGCAGGACAGTAACTTCCACGGCATTGCCGGTTGGGGCGTAGGGGAAATTGCTTCTGACGGATACCCTATGAACTTATTTTTGACCAAACAGGTTTTTGAAGAGGGCAACCTGCCCACAGATGATGATTATTCTGAATATTACAATGTGTCCTACCCTATGGAACTGTTTTTAAACCTAATGGACGAAGGGCTGATTCACGATCATATTAACGATGTGTTTGATATGCGCGTGGTAACGGGCCTGGGTTCTGCTCCGGAGGACATTGCCCGTATTGATGCCAAAATTAGCAACATGGGCCTTGAATTGGTGCCGGAGCTGGTAATGGCGGAGGATTTCGAAACGGCAAAAAAAGAGGCCATTGAAGCCTTTAATAAAAACGGCGCTGAAACCTCCCGTGAATATTGGCAAAACCGCCATGATGAATTAACTGAAATGTTTGTAAAAAAATAAGAAATTTAACCAGGGTGCCGATGTAATCGGCCCCCTGAACCTGTAACATAACGCGGGTATTTTGCTTGCCGTTACAAACAGGGGTATTGTTAAAAAAAGGAGCTGAAGGTGCTCATGATGATGGATGAACTTTTTACCCAAAAGGATGTTGCCGGCCTTAGAAGCCTAAGCCAAGGGCTTGTTATTGCAGCCGATGATGAGGCGACCAGTGCCGTACTTAGGCAAATTCCCCAGCAAAAAGGGGGAACTATAACAAAAATCAAGGCTGTTATTGGTGGAGAAGGGCTGGGGGAGGAAGGCTTTTTAATTAATGGTACCGAAGAGGATATTACCCTTACCGCAAAAAGCAAAAGAGGGTGGCTCTATGGGGCCCATGCCCTTTTGCATCATAGTCAAACCCATGGGGGTCAGGTGCCTGTTGGTACCCTAAAGGCGGTGCCCAACAGCCCTTTTCGCAGCCTAAAAGTTTATTTGCCAGCCCCTGATGATTTACAAAGCTTTTACCGCACTGTAGATATGATGTGCCACTACAGGCTAAACACCATTATTATTGAGGTGGGGGGCGCCATGGAATATGCCCGCCACCCGGAGATTAACCAAGCCTGGCTTACCTATTGCGAAGACATGGGCCGTTACCCAGACAGGGCCAACGAGGTTCAAAACATGTTTGCCTGGGATAAAAACTCCATTCATTTTGAAAATGGCGGCGGTCAATTTTTGTCTCAAAAAACTGTAAAAAAATTAATTGATTACTGTAGGCAGCGGCATATTTCTGTTATTCCAGAGGTACCCTCTTTAAGCCATGCCGATTACCTGTTAAACCCACATCCTCACCTGGCGGAACGCAAGGACGACCCTTACCCCGACGTATATTGTCCATCGAATCCTGAAAGCTATGCTCTTTTATTTGATGTGCTGGATGAAGTAATTGAGGTTTTTGAACCTGAAATGATTCATATAGGCCATGATGAATATTACTCTATCGCTTTGTGTGACAAGTGTAAGGGTAAAACAGGGGAAGAAATTTTTGCAGGGGATGTAAACAAAATCTATCAATACCTTGCCCCCAAGGGGATTAAGGTGATGCTTTGGGCGGAAAAACTGTTAAACGCTATCGACCGCAGGGGCAACCGCTACGGTGGGTCCGAGGTTCGGATCCGCCACGAGGATGGAACTGTAACCATTCGTAGGCCTGCCACCTATAAGGCCATTGACTTGATTCCAAAGGACATTTGGGCCATGCACTGGTATTGGGGAATTGGTGAAGGTTTTGACGATGAATTTTTAACCCGGGGTATGCCCATGGTTTATGGCAACTTCAATGCCCTTGGTTTTCTTGATTGGAACAGGCGCCATAAGGCTGGTGCTTTAGGCGGTGGGCCTTCCCACTGGTCCAGTTTAGAGGAGGATACCCTCCAGCGCAATCATGTGCTGGCTAGTATGCTATATGCCACTTATTTATTTTGGGCCCCCGATTATAAGGAAGATGGCTTTAAAACCCTTCTTCAAAAAATATTTGAAGAGCTGTACTGGTTTAAAAACAGGCCGATTATTGAAAAACCTCACATTGAAATTACCCATACCACCACCATAAACAGACCCTATGTGTATATTTCCAGCTTGCCTATGCAACTGGAAAAAGATACCATTGGTCAATATGTAATTGAATTTGATAAAGGTGGTTTAATGAACATTCCCATTATTTATGGCAAAAACATTAGCAACCAAAACAGAAGCTGGGAAAGGACTCTCTCAAGCGCCCTTCAAAGTGCTACAGATGGGCTGGACGGGGCCGATAGTTATGTGTACGATAAGCTTTTGGTGGAGGTGAGCTATACCACCTTGCCCTTGGAGCAAAAAGAAGGGGCGGTATTTACCTGTGTTTTTGAAAACCCCTACCCCAATCAAAGCATTAAATCAGTAAGGATAGAAAAAACCTGTGAAGATGAGGGAGCCATCTATCTTCAAAACCTTAAGGTAAGGGAATAAGGGTTTTATGATATAATCTCCTTAAGGCAAACATAGGGTGTGCCAATGATTTTAGCTATGCAGGCTATATTAATGAAAGAGCAATTGCGAAAGAAAAGAGGAAAATAAGGTGGAGATTTATTTACTTGGGAAACGGGTGCTGATTGATGAATCGCCCCTTTTGCTTAGTACAGCCCCTGGCCCAGGCTGGGAAGAGGATTGGGAAGGGCTAAGCGGCACCTGGTATGAGAAAGAAGGATTCCTCCATGGTATTGAGCCAGAGAATAAAGGAGGCATTTTATTAACCAAGGCCCATTTTAAGGATGATGTGTTTATAAAATGCAAAATCACTGCCCAACTGCCGGCTACAAGGGATTTAAATGTGGCCTACTGCGCCCAGTGGGATAAAAAGACCAACTACCTTCACTCTGCCTATATCGCAGGGGTTAACGGCTGGTACCGGCATAAATGCGGGGTAGAGAAGTTTCCGGAAAACGGCCTTCATGCCAGCACCCCACTTTATCAATACGAACCAGGGAAGGAAATAACCCTGATTTCCGGGGCCATTAATGGCCACTTGTTTTTAGTGGTCGATGGCCAGCTTGTTTTGGAAATGATTGATCAAGAGCCTATTACCACAGGGGGGCGTGTAGGGTTTTCCGCCTACTGTACTCATTTAAAGATAAGGGACATTGAGGTAAGAAAAATTGCCTGGGAGCCCCTTGCCGAAAAATATGAGCCGGAGTTTTAATTGGGAAGAAAATTAAGGAAGCCAGGGTAAAAGCAGACATTCGTTCATGCCTGATTTTTTGTACGGAATTTTATAAATGGGTATGAACAGAGAAAAAGAGAATTTTGTTCTCTTTTTCTTTTTGCTCTTTTTCTCAAAAGGGGTAAAAGGCAACAATTTCTTTTCACAAAGGGGCAAACATGGTATAATAAAGCTTAATCTAACTGTTGGAGGTATTCGGATGTATATAGATGAGCAAGCGAAGCGAAAGCTCTTGGCAATACTTGACCAGCTATCCGATCAAATATATGTATTTATGGATAATGGTGGAATTATTAAAGGCCCGATGATTGGTGAGATAAAGTTTCCTGAACGATTGACCCAGGGGGAGGTTTTTTCCTTTGGGCAAAACCTTTTTTAGCAGAGCAACGAAAACCCGGAATTGATTTTTGCCTGTAACCAAAGTGTGCAGGGTGGAGCGGATATTTTAATTTTAGCCAGCAGCTTGGCTAAAAGCCTTCAAAATAACCCAGAACACATCGAAAATATTTTTGATGTTTACCGGCGGATTCTCCGGGAAGAAATTTACGGGCAGGATGTTATATCTATTGCCAATGAATACCATATCCCCCTTGAAATTGAGCGGGGTGTTTTGGTTTTTTATAGGGACCATGCGGACAAGGAATCCTGTCTATCCCTATTAAAAGATATTGTTCCCCAAACTGAAACCGATGTGTTGGTAGAGATGAATAAAAACACAGTGGTTTTACTGCTGGATGTAAAAGAACTTAAAACCCAAGAAGATTTAATTCAATATGCCAAAGCTCTTCAGAAAACCGTAATGGTGGAAACAGGGGTGCTGCTTACTGTGGGCCTTGGTAAAAATGCCAACCAAATCAGCGAGGTGGGCCTTGGTTACAGGCAGGGAAAACGAGCTATTGAAATCGGCCGGATTTTCCAAAAAAATGCTACGATTTTCCCCTATGATAAAATGATTCTAGAGCGGTTCCTATCTGAACTGCCTGTTGAAATTACTCAAAAATACCCAGGGATGATTTTTAACCGGCGGACAGCAAGGCTTTTTAACGATGAGATGCTTCAAACCATCGAGATGTTTTTTGAAAAAGACTTGAACCTGTCGGATACAGCCAGGCAATTGTACATTCACCGCAATACCCTGGTGTACAGGCTTGATAAGGTACAAAGGGTTATGGGGCTGGATTTAAGAAACTTTCAAGATGCCGTTACTTTTAAACTCCTTTTGGAAATGCGTAAAGGAGCCAATGAAGTATTTAATAAAGAACGGGTGTAAGGAGGGATGAGAATGAAAAAAAAGAGCATTATTGCCCTATTGATAGCGACTTTGTTTTTATTAACAGGGTGCAGCGATTTAATTAATCAACTAGGCCTTAGCCAACCGCTGCCGGCGGCTGCTAAAAGTGCCGGGGATGAAACGGTAACCATTTCAAAGGATGAATATGACTATCTGCGGGAAACCGTCAGCAAATTTGCTGAAATTGAGGCCATGAAGGAAGTTGTAGACGGCCTTTTTTATAAAGAGGCTGATGAGCAGGAAATGATTTACGGGGCCAATAAAGGCTATTTGGCTGGCCTGGGGGACCCTTATACCTTTTACTATACCCCCGAAGAGTTTGAAAAGATGTGGGAAGATGATAAAGGGGAATACACCGGGGTGGGTATGATGATATCCTCCTCCTTTGATACCCTAAAGAGCATTGTAAGCCGGGTGTTTAGGGATACACCGGCCCAAAGGGCAGGGGTGCATAAAAACGATCAGCTTATCCGG
>CAYFQH010000051.1:0-13167 GCA_964345215.1 uncultured Oscillospiraceae bacterium
AAGTGACGGGGTTGCCAAGAGGAATCTGCAAGTCCAATAAAATGAATTTCATTTTTTTGGGAGGGTGTCGACTTTATCGACACTCTGAGAACTGTTTAACACAGCTCTTTTTTGCAGTAAACGAAGGATATAGTAGGGGTAGTCCTTACAGCCACTCGCCAAACTTTTTAATGTAGAAGGTTTTCATTACTTGGGTTGCCAGGGAGTAGCCCACAAGCAGCAAAATCAGCCAAGGGGCAAAAGAGAGGGGGAGGGTCATCATATCAAGGCCTACACTTAAGGAGGTAAAGCCGATAAGCAGGGCCAAAATCATAACTGCGATGGTCGAAAAATTAAGTTGTTTTGAGGCCCGGCTTTCAAAGAAGGGCACTTTGCTGGTACGAATCATATGTATAATTAAAATTTGAGAAACGGTACCAAACACAAACCAACCGCAGTGGAACAGTGGTGACATGGCTACGTTATTGGCTTTTAATGCAAACCATAATACTAAATAGCATAAAATATCAAACAATGAACTTAGGGGCCCCATGTAGCCAATAAAGGTTTTGATGGATTGGGTTTCCCACTTTCGGGGCTTTTTTATATACTCCGGGTCAACATTATCGAAGGGAATGCCTACTTGAGATAGATCGCACAAAAGATTTTGAACTAAAATTTGAAGGGGAAGCATAGGTAAAAATGGAAGGGCGATGGAGGCAACCATAACCGATATCATATTACCAAAGTTACCGCTGGCTGCCATTTTTATGTATTTCATAATGTTGCCAAAGGTTTTTCGCCCCTCAATAACCCCTTCCTCCAACACCATTAAGTCTTTCTCAAGCAATATAATGTCGGAAGTTTCTTTGGCAATTTCCGTTGCGCTGTCTACCGAAATACCCACATCTGCCTGGCGCAGGGGTGGAGCATCATTTATGCCATCACCCATATAGCCAACAGTATGACCGTTGATTTGCAGCGACACCACAACCCTTTGCTTTTGTACCGGCGAAAGCTTTGAAAACAAGTTACAAATCTCAACCTGTTTTAACAGTTCTTCATCGCTCATCTCTTCTACTTGGCTGCCGTTTAAGTGATGGGTAACGTCCAAGCCAACTTTTTTACATACCTTTAGGGCAACCCCTTCGCTGTCGCCTGTTAAAACAACAGTACGTACCCCGTGGTCTTTTAAGGCTTCAAGGGCGGTTGTGGCACTTTCTTTAGGTGGGTCTAAAAAGCCTACAAAACCAATTAGCACCATATTTGACTCGTCTTCAACACTAAACACATCGGTACCGGGCACTTCATTTTTTTGGGCAACGGCAATCATCCGCAGACCATCGGTGTTATGCTTATGGTAAGTATCAAGAGCCTGCTGGCGGGTGTCATCATTTAAGGGCAGTACTTTACCATCCAGTTCCACAAAAGAGGAAATGGAGATCATTTCTTCTACCGCCCCTTTGGTGATTAGTTGCCTTTTGCCCGTATCATCCTGTAAAACCACGCTCATACGGCGGCGCTCAAAGTCAAAAGGAATTTCGTCAACCCGCTGATAGCGGCTGCGAATGGGGGGGATATCATACTTTTCGGCCCTATGAATGATGGCTACGTCGATTAAATTTTTTAGGCCTGTTTGAAAATAGCTGTTTAAATAGGCATGGCGTAAAATACGTAAATCATCGTCACCGTGAACGTTCATATATTTTTCTAAAACAATTTTATCTTCCGTTAAGGTTCCCGTTTTATCCGTGCATAGCACATCCATTTCGCCAAAGGTTTGAATAGCGCTGAGAGACTTTACAATGACTTTGTGCTTGGACATGGAAACGGCTCCCTTTGCCAAAGTAGAGGTCATAATCACCGGCAGCATCTCGGGGGTTAAGCCAACGGCAATAGAGATGGCAAATAAAAGGGCTGCAAACCAATCTCCTTTGGTAATGCCATTAATAAAAAACACAAAGGGAACCATCGCCAGCATCAGGCGAATGAGCAGCTTTGATACGGAGTCAACCCCCCGTTCAAAGCTGTTTTTAGAGCGGACGCCGGCCAAAGACTCGGCCATGGAGCCGAAGTAGGTATGGTTGCCTGTTGCCAGCACCAAGCCTGTAGCGATGCCCGAAACCATGTTGCTGCCCATAAAGCCGATGTTTGTATAATCGGTTAAGGTGGTATTTGGATTCTCTGGAACAACTGCGTATTTTTCCACCGGGTTGGATTCCCCAGTTAAGGCGGCTTGAGCAATAAAAGCATCTTTGGTGGTTAAAAAGCGCACATCTGCAGGCAGAATATCCCCAGCGCTCAGGCGTACCACATCACCGGGCACCACATCTTCCAATAATATTTCAATGAGCTGCCCATCCCTATATACGTGAGCCTTGTTTGAAATCATTTTTGACAGACTTTCTGCTGCTTTGTTACTCTTACCGTCTTGAAAAAAAGCAAGAAGGCTGGAGAAAATCACTAAAACTAAAATGATGGAGATGGTCAGGTAGTCGGGGGTGGAAGAAAAAACAACATCGGTAAAGAACTGGATAAGGGCAATACCAAGGAGAACAAGATTAAAGGGGTTGATAAAGGAGGACAGAAGCCGGTGAAAGGTTGTTTCTTTTTTGCCGGTTGAAATAATGTTTTTACCGTACTCCTCAACCCGTTCCTCGGCCTGGTCACTTGTTAAGCCATTTTGAGTAGAAGAAAAGGCTGGAAAAAGAACACTTTCATCAACAAAAGCATATTTTTTCAGCAAATCCTCACTCTCGTGCCGGTGTTGCAATTTTTGTTGGGTTACTTTGTTGTTTTTGTTAAACAAATTTTTCATTGGTATCATCCCTTTCCTGTGTTAATAAATGGGAGATGACTATTTTAAAAGCCGCCTAAAAAACAAGGCGGCACAATGAAAGACTTACGGTGCTTTTATAATAAAATGAGCACCATAAGCAATGGGCCGCCTGATGGGGCATGAAAGTCAGTCATCTTCATTGAGATAAAGCTTGAATCACAACTTCGAGGGTCACTGTCCATGGGCTCACTCCTTTACATGCTTTTGTACTTTATCATAACACTTAGGCAATGCTACGTCAAATAAAAGACGATGAAAAGCCTTTCAGAAGGGGGAAGATATACGGCTTAAAGGAGGAACAAAGGGAAGATAAACAAAAAAGCCTTGATTTTTAAAAAACAGAATAAAGGCTCATGGGCCTTTAATAAAAAACTACTGACTTGCAGGCATCCAGGAGAGCTAAAAACTACCTTGACGAAAAGATGGATCATACCTATACTTTTACCATGAATATGAGGTGAACCCTATGAAGATAGACTACGAAAATTGCCTGGTAAACCTTGGAGCCTCTGTGGGCAAAAATTTCGGCCTTAAAATGCGCCACCCCTCTTTAAAAAGGGTTGATGAAGCCCTTTCAAAGGGCTATAAAAATGTTGTGCTCATGGTCCTGGACGGTTTGGGTATTTATAACATGGGCCTTCTACTGCCAGTACGGGCTTTTTTGCCAAAGCATTTGGGCCTGGTTATATCAAGCGTGTTCCCAAGCACCACAACCGCCGCTACAGTGACCCTTGAAAGCGGCTTAACCCCCATAGAACATGGTTGGTTGGGCTGGACCCTTGATGTACCCCAAGAGGGAAAGAGCGTGAACTTGCTGATAAATACCGACCTACAGGGACAAAAGGCGGCAGCTTATCATGTAGGGCAAAAACACATGCCTTTTGAACCTTTATACAAAAAAGTGAATAGAGTAAAGGGCGCTCAAGGCCACTGTGTATCACCTTTTGGACCCAATAAAGAAAATACCTTAACTAAAATGGAACGGGCCATTAAAACCATTTGCAATGAAGAGGGCCGTCAATATATTTATGCCTATTGGCCCGAGCCTGACGGGCTGATGCATGAGTATGGGGTTCAACATCCAAAGGCGGTACAAGGGATGGAAAAGATCAACGGACGCCTTGAAAAACTGGCCGCATCTTTAAAGGATACTTTGCTGATTATTACTGCTGACCATGGGCTGATTGATGGTGAAAACGTCAACCTGCGCCATAACAAACCCTTTTGGGCCATGCTTGAAAAAGAGCCTACCCTGGAGCCCAGGTGCTGCAATTTTCATATAAAGGCTGGGTGGGAAGAGGCTTTTGAAAGGGCCTTTATAAAGGACTATGGTCAGGATTTTATCTTGTATACAAAAGAGCAAGCTTTGAACATGGGCTTATTCGGCTGGGGAGAAGTTCATCCTCAGCTACAAAAATCCCTAGGGGGCTATATTGCCGTTGCTACAGGGAAGAGGAGCCTGTTTGACAATGAAGAAAAATGCAGGCGTTTTGTGGGTATTCATGCAGGTTTTACCAAAGAGGAGATGGAAGTACCGGTGATAATGATTTCCTGCGGCATCTAAAATCCCCTTACTCAGTTGAATAAGGGGATACTAAATGACAATAGATATGATAAAGGATTACCCTTCTTTACGCAGGCTTTGAATGAGTACGGCTACAATAATAATAGCCCCGCTAATGGCATTATTTAAGAAGGTGGGTACATTTGCTGCCAGCAAAATAAAGTTGATAATTTTAAACATCAGCACGCCTAAAAAGGTGCCGATGATTTTACCCCGGCCCCCGTTCATGGAGGTGCCGCCGATGGCTACAGCTGCAATGGCGTCCATTTCAACCAGATTGCCTGCCGAAGCGGCGGATACAGCCATAACACGGGAGGCGTAAATCCAGCTGGAAAAGCCGCATAACAGGCCTGTAATGCTAAATACAATCACCTTAATAAACGAAACGTTAACCCCAGCCAGCTTGGCCGCTGTTTCATTGCTGCCTACAGCGTAAATGTGCTTGCCCAGCTTTGTTCGTTTCATAATTATGCTGGCAATCATGGCAAAAACAATAAACATGACCATTAAATAAGGAATTTTAAGGCCAAACAGGGAAAAACTGCCCGAGGCAACTTGGCTGAAAGGCTTATATACCGGGCTTGAGGCGGGGATGGTAAAAGGGCCGCCCTGGCCAATGTGGTTAATAATAGACCGGCAGATAATCTGTACGGCCAGAGTGGCCACCATGGGGGGCATTTTGCCCTTTGAAACCAAAAGGCCGTTAATGGTACCAATAACCAACCCCAAGGCCAGGCAGAATAAAAGCATAACAAAAATATTGCCTGTGGCATTTAATACTTGAATTGAAAGACCGGAGATGATGGCCAGCTGGGCCCCAACGGAAATATCAATCATGCCGGTACAAATTACCATGGTCATGCCCAGGGCAATAATACCTGTATGGGCGCTTTGAATAAAAATATTGGTGGCATTGTACCAGGAAAAAAGGTTGGGGCTGACGGCAAGGGCCAGCAAGAGGATTGCGAAAAAAGAAAGCCAATAACTATAATCGGTAAAAAGTTTTTTCACATAGCGGGTGCTGGTATTGGTTTGACTGCTCATGATTATTCCTCCATATTTGCGCCGGTGGCGTAATGCATTAAGGCAGCTTCTGTTAGCTGGGCTCGGCTTAATTGGGCGTTTATTCTACCCTTATACAGCACAATGCACCGGTCGGCCACCTTATATATTTCAGGAAACTCAGAGCTAAACACAACAATGGCTTTACCGCTTTTTGCCAGCTCTAAAATCAAATGGTATATTTCAAATTTTGAACCTATGTCAATACCCTGAGTGGGATTATCAAACAAAAGAACGTTGGCGTCGGTTTCCAGCCAGCGGGCCAAAATAACTTTTTGCTGGTTCCCGCCGGAAAGGGAAGTAATGGTATTTTCCGGGTGATCGGTTTTGATATTCAATTTTTCTTTTTCACTATAAAAGCGGCTATACTCGGTTTTTTTATGAATCAACCGATAAAAAGCCAGCTTTGTATTATAAAAGCCCATAGATAAATTATCAATAATGGTCAAGTCCTTTAAAATGCCTCGCTCTTTTCGGTTACGGGGAACCATGGCCAAACCGCTTTTCATCCGTTTTATAATTGAAAACTTGGTAATGTTCTTTCCGTTTAATAAAATGCTTCCGCTTTTAACGGGTACAGCGCCAAAGAGGGCATCGGTTAAAATATCCCGTCCGGAGCTTTGCAGGCCGGTAATGGCAACAACCTCACCTTGATAAAGGGTGAAGGAAATATTCTCAAAACCCTGTGCACAAAGGTCTGTTACTTCAAGGGCAAGGGTTTTAGAGGCTGTACTCTTTTTTTGGTCAAAGGACTCTTCCGCCAACTGCTTGCCAATCATCATTTGGGTCATTTCATCTTTGGTGGTGTCTGCTATATTGCCTTGAGCAACATACTTTCCGTCTCTTAAAACATAAAAGCTGTCGCATATTTCAAAAATTTCGGGCATTTTATGCGAGATGTAAACAAAGCTTACCCCTTCTTGCTTTAGTTGGCGCATAATGGTAAAGAGATTATCAATTTCGTGGCTGGCCAGGGCGGTGGTCGGCTCGTCCATAATAATAATAGAGCATTCATCCAGCAAGGCTCTGGCAATTTCGACCAGTTGTTTTTCGCTGGTTTGTAAATCTCCGGCCCGCTGGCAAGGGTCAATGGTTACCTGCATTTTTTCAAACACGGCCCGGGCCCTTGTAATCATCTCATCCTGGTTTAAAAACACCCTGCTTTTATTGCTGATCTCGTGGGCTAAAAACATATTTTCATAAACGGTTAAATCGTTGCACAAGTTCAGTTCCTGGTGAATAAAGCGAATGCCAAGCCTGTTGGCATGCAAAGCATTGGAAACTTTTATAGGCTCACCATCAAAAAAAAGGCTCCCCTTGGTAGGAGGAAAAACCCCGCCTAAAATATTCATTAAGGTAGATTTTCCGGCACCGTTTTCACCAAGCAGGCCTAAAATGTTACCGGGATGAAGTTCAAGAGTAACATGGTCAACAGCACGCACGGGGCCAAAATCCATCACAATATCTTCCATTAAAACGCGCAATACAATCATCCTTCACAAAGATGGATAAGAATCCGGCCAATTGCTTGGCCGGATTCTTTGAATTTTTAAAAGGATTACTTATCTAAGCTGTAGCGTTCAGCAAAAGCTTCGCCGCCACGGTACTCTTCAACGTTGGTTTTGTCAATTTCAAAGGTGGGAATTAAGAACATCTGGCCTTGAATATCCTCATCCTGGTATTTTTCGCCTTTGGCGGCGGCAATACCCAGGCGAACGGCTTCCCGGGCCATAGAGGGGCTGAAGTTGTAGGTAACCAGATTCAGTTCCCGGTTGTCATAGTTGTCTAAGGTTTCTCTTCTGCCGCTTACACCGCTAATTAAGCGAATATTCTGTTCACCAGTGAAGTTGTCCAGGGCAATGGTAATGCCATCAACAATTTCATCATCATGGGTAATAATAAAGTCCAAGTCAGCAACCTGGGCTGCGTCGGTTGTGCTCAGCCAGCCTTCCATCTGTTCCTGGGATTTGGCATTAGACCAATCGGTTTGAAAGGCTTCGCGAACCTGCACAAACTGATCTTTGTAGGGAGAGGCTTCCAGTACTTCCATCATGCCCCCGGTGCGTTGGATGGAAACGGTAGAACTATCGCCAATGAACAGAAGGTATTGAAGAGATTCGCCCTTTTCCAACTCTTCTTTAAAGTAGGTAAGCAGGTAGTTGCCAAGCAAACGGCCAATCTCTTCGTTATCGCCCATAATTTCGGCAGACAGGCCTTCAAATTCAGGAATCAGGCGGTCGTAGACAACCAGTTTTACACCGGCGTCAACAATTTTTTGGGCAGCGTTGCGCAACTGTTCTCCCTCCAGGGGCCAAAGAACAATGGCATCGGGGCCCCAGGCCAAAATATTTTCAATGGCATCAATTTGAATGGCCGCCTCGCCGCCTACTTCAAATTTGTATTCAATGCCATTTTCAGCCTGTTGTTTTTCCAGTTCGGCACGAATGTGGGCTACGCTTTCACCAGTAAAACCATGGTCTGCATCAGGGGAAACCACGCCAATTTTTACCGTTTCCGCGCCGGCAACAGCCAAGGACAGAACCATTACGAGGCTTAAAATAAGTGCAACCATTTTTTTCATATTCATTCCTCCATTATTTTTATTGATCTATGTATGATGTATAGCATAGATAAACCACCAAGAATACGGCATAAAAGACAAGAAAAATGGAAATATAAAACAATTATTTTATGCCGCAAAAAAGATTGCTTTTTCTCTCATTACAATAGCATTTCAAGGTACAAATGTCAATTGGAAAATAACCGGATTAGAATGCGGAAAAAATTTAAAAAGCAAAAAACAGTAAAAGGCAACGGGGTTCTTAAACTTATAGTAGTCTTCCTATCCATCGGCCTGTTTTAACGGAAAAGCGGCATCGCCGTATTTACAGGCCATTTGCCGGTAGCGAGAGGGGGTAACCCCTGTTAGCGAAGTAAAGATGCTGATAAAGGATGACATGCTTCTAAACCCAGCTTGGTAGCAGATATCATTAATAGACAAGGTGGTTTTTAGCTGCTCTTTTGCCCAAAGAATCCTCCGTTTATTTAAATAATCTTTAACGGAGCAGTTTAAGTAACGTTGAAAAAGCCGTGAAACATGTTCTCTGCTATAAAAAAAAGCTTCAGCAATTTGGGTGGTAGAGTAGATTTGTGAAAAATTTTCGTCGATATACTTTTTAATATTCATAACCCCTGCATGAAAGAGAGGATCTTTTTTACTGCTGTCATTTGAATAATAATTTAGCAAATAAAACAGCTGCAAAACATAACTAAGGGCAAGGGCTGTACTGCCTTCTTGAGCATCTTTAAAGGCTTCCTCAATTTTTATAAGCAAATCAAGCATGTGCCGGCGTTCTTCTTTTTTTAAGTAAATGTGTGGCTGACAGCTGTTGGTTAAAAAAGCCATTAAGGAACTGCCATAAAAGGCATTGAAAGCAGTAGGATACAAGTAAAATACATAGCGTTCATACCTGCTGGAGGCAATGAGCATGGATGTATGAAGTGCAGAGGGAGTGGCAAGAATAATATCGCCTGTTTCAGGCAGAAGGGTTTTGTTATCACAAATATAGCGGATGGTGCCGTCGATATAAATCACAATTTCATAATAATCATGAAAATGGAAGCTTTCAGGAAAGGTCTCTTGGGTGTATTCAGTTATTCGATGGGAAAAAATCATTTGGTCGCCAATTTCATGGTTGACCCAATTATCTGCAATGGGTGAAGGTTTTTTATCATGTGAATGTAAAATCACCTAAAGACCTCCTTTATTCCATCAATAGGTCACAAAACCGTAAAAACATATCACAAAGCAAATAGATTTTTTGATTCATAGAAAGTTATAATGATTATATCAAAGGCGAAAATTTAATGCAATGGTTTCTTTTGCCTTAAGTTCAGTTAAAAGGGAGGACTATATTGTGGAGTCTTTGCGTCATATTACCCACCAAACCCAGTTATGCGTAGTCGGCGGCGGCCTGGGGGGAATGCTTACGGCCTTGTCAGCGGCCCGTAGGGGAATAAAAGTAGTGCTGATGCAGGATCGGCCTGTTCTAGGTGGAAATGCCTCTTCTGAGGTGCGAATGCACGTTTGCGGTGCGGGCACTCGGGTGCGCAATTTGCAGGAAACTGGCATTATTGAGGAAATTATGCTTGATAATATGTATCGGAATCCCACAAGAAATTATACCATTTGGGATAGTATTTTATACGAAAAAATTCGGTTTGAGCCCAATATTGAACTTTTGCTGAATTGCGCTTGCTGCGATTTAACCATGGCCGGAGACAAAATTGAAAGTATCAAAGGTTTTCAGCTAACAACCTACACCTGGCATACGGTAAAAGCTTCTTTGTTTGTAGACTGTTCGGGTGACAGTATTTTAGCCCCTCTTTGTGGGGCAGAATATCGGGTTGGAAGGGAGGCCAAAAGCGAATTTGATGAAGAGTTTGGACTTGAACAGGCAGATAAAAAAACCATGGGCATGAGCCTAATGATTCACTGTCACGAAACAGACAAGGTAACAACTTTTGTGCCCCCTCCCTGGGCATATACCTTTAAAACCGATGAGGAGATGAACAATAAGCCCCACATGTGCTTAACCAATGTAAACACCAATTTTTATTGGATTGAATTAGGCGGTGAAATGGACAGCATTCATGATACGGAGATTATCCGGGATGAGCTGCTGAAAATTGCCTTTGGGGTATGGGACCACATGAAAAACCACGGGGACCACGAAGCAGATAATTGGGAACTAGATTGGATTGGATTTTTGCCCGGTAAGCGAGAGAGTCGAAGGTATGTGGGGGACTATATTTTAACGCAAAATGATGTTGAAAATGCCGTTGTATTTGAGGATGAGGTAGCGTATGGAGGTTGGCAGCTTGACGACCATCTTCCCGGCGGTTTTTTTATGGATGGAAAATCCGGAAATCACTTACAAAAACGGCGGCTCAAAGAGCCCTATGGCATTCCTTACCGCTGCTTATACTCTGTTAACGTGCCCAACTTAATGTTTGCAGGCCGTAACATTAGCGCCACCCACGTGGCTTTTAGCAGCACAAGGGTTATGGGTACCATTGGCATTATTGGTCAGGCTGTGGGTACTGCGGCAGTTATTGCATTAAACAACGGACTGAGCCCCCGGCAGGTCGGAGAGCAAAAAATAGGGCAGCTGCAGCAAATGCTGATGGAAGATGATTGCTTTTTACCCAACTTTCGCCGCAGCCCTTCCGCGCTTAGCCAAAAAGCTACTTTATCTTGCGATTATGGAGATTGTAGCGTGCTGCATAACGGACTGGATCGAAAAATATGGGGCTGTGACAATGGTTATTGGGGAAGGATTAACCAGGCTGTTACCTATACACTGACTGAAAAAACAAACATCACAGGCTTTCGTCTTGTGTTTGACAGCGATTTAGACCGGGAGTATATTGACGGAAACCCGGATCTAATGACGATTTCCATGGTTGCCAGCCGAAAATTGAGTTACAACAACACATCCTTTGGTTTTCCTCGCTGCATGATCCGCCACTTCCGCATAGAGGCCTTGGACGATCAGAACCAATGGGTAACGGTGTATGAATGTGAGGATAATCATCAGCGTTTGATCAGAGAAAGTTTAAATATAACAACTTCAGCGCTTCGGTTTATTCCCTTGGCTACCTACGAAACAGACCGGATTACAGAAACTTATGGTAGTGGCCAAGCCCATGTATTCTCGTTTGATATTTATGGTGGGGAGGAATAAAAAATGCATAATTTTCAAGAGCTTGATTATGATGTGGTTGTCATTGGTGGCGGTTCTGCGGGCTTGTGCGCAGCTGTTTCATCGGCCAGACAGGGAGTAAAAACAATTTTGGTAGAGCGCACTGGCGTGCTTGGGGGCTGCGCAGCTTCTGGCCTTAGTATTTTAGGATTTATGGACAGGCGAGGAAACAAAGTTCTAGGAGGATTACCCCAGGAAATTTATGACAGACTGGCTAAAATGAATGGCACCATCGGCCACCACCCTTGTCCGGTACACAATTCTATATCGCCTATCTCAGCCCAGATGTTTAAAATTTTAGCCGTTGAACTGTGCCAAGAAGCAGGGGTTGATATTTTATTCAACTGCGATATAACCGATGTGCAGGTTGTAAATGGAAACATTAAGGCCGTTACAGTATATGGCAAGTGTACCGATATACGTATAAAGGGTAAGGTGTTTATAGACGGTACAGGGGATGGAGATATGGCTTATCTTTCAGGCTGCGAATTTACCTTGGGCCAGGAAGATATGGGAAAAATGGAAAATAATCTTCCTGTTATGCAGCCATCTACTTTAATGTTTACCATAATTGGACATGATTTAGATCGCTTCTATGCTTGGTTGGAGGAAAACCCCGGCGAAATTGGAATTAAAGAAGATTATGCTACCGGCTATGACCTGAACTTTTTTAAAACAACCCCTGGCCACTGTCTTATTGGTTTAACCCAGACCATCAAAAAAGCAAAGGCCAATGGCGATTTTGATATTCCGCGCAATCAGTTTATTTATATTAAAACTGCAGACCGGAATTTATTGGCTAACAACACAAGCCGTATTATTCACATTGATGCCAGCAACCCTTTTCAGCTTTCAAAAGGGTTGGAACAAGGGTATATTCAAATTCACCAATTGCTCAAGTTTATGCGTAAATACGTACCCGGTTTTGAAAATGCTGCCATTGCAGATATTTCACCTACTTTGGGTATTCGCGAAACCAGGCATTTTAAAGGCACTTACCACTTAACAAAAGAAGAGATGTATGCAGGTCTTCGCAGGGGGGAAGATATTGCCCTTTGCGGCTATAATGTAGACATTCATTCAGGCCAGGCAGACCATATTGATTTAACCCCATTAAATCAGCCATTTGGGCTCCCTTATGGTTGCTTTGTGTCCAAGGATGTAGATAATTTATTTCTTTCAGGCAGAACTCTGTCGGTAGACAGCACTGTGTTTGCCGCTGCAAGAGTAATGGGACCATTGATGGCTGCGGCTCAAGGCATTGGGGTTGCAGCAGCTCAGTGTGCCTTACAGGGAATTTTACCGGGAGATATAGACGTAGCGGCCCTTAGAACAGTTTTAAAAAAGCAGGGAGCCATTTTATAAAGGTTGGTGCTGTTAAATCTTATGGGGCCTTTGTTTTAATAGAATTATTGGACGGCAGGTTTTTGACCGTCTTTTATAAAAGAACAAACGAAAGGGGTATTTCAATGAAAAAACGGTTAGCTCTAATGACAGCTTGTATCCTTCTTTTTGGCATCTTTGCGTTCCCAGGGGGGGCCGAGGAAAAACCCACATTAAAATTTTTAATTGCAGCGGGGTTTTACGATATTGACGCCGACAGTGGCTGGGAAGTAAGCCAGCGGGTGGCAGGGTATAATATTGAGTTTGAGGTCATTAACGGAACAGAGCAATTGATGATGATTATTGCCTCAGGCGAACCCTATGACTATTGTCTCATGGTTGATGGGGCTATATCATACTGCTCGCTTAATTCTCTGTAAGTATGGTTTCCTTGATTGTAAATGTTTACTATTTGTTTTTTGAAGTTTTCCTCATAATATCTTTTTGACATGATTTTTCCTCCTATAATCTCATTATATCATGTTCGGAGAAAAACTGTCCTATTTAGTATAGCCTATCCAAAACTTGCTAATTTTTTAAGTGCTTAGATTTGTAAAATGAAATATAAAGAACGA
>CAYFQH010000052.1:0-11742 GCA_964345215.1 uncultured Oscillospiraceae bacterium
AAGCCGCTTATGTCAAGCGGCTTTTTTATTGGTGTGAAGTTATAAAATATAGTGGGAATTTATTTGGGGCCGGTCCTGCATTTCTTCCCGTTTCTTTTTATGCAGTTCCTTTTCGCTGCCCAGCACAGCGTAGCTGGCAATTTTGCTCTCCTCAACCCCCGGTTGGTTAAAAGCGTCAATGTTGAGCAACTCGCCCATGTAGGCTGTTGCCATTTGAAAAAAGTACAATAACTGCCCAAGGGTATGGGCGTTTACCTCATCCAGGGTAATTAACTGATACATTCTGCTGGCCTTATACAGGGCATAGGCTGTTCCCTTGCACTCGGCATCAATCAGCTGGTTTAGGGACTTATTGCCTAAAAAAGCAACATCCTCAATGGGAAGAGCGCTTTTAAGGGGGGGGATGGTAACCTTCTTTTTAAAGTTGTTTACGGCAAGCAAGGTAATCACCTTGTCGTAAGGGCCTTCGGTGTACAGTTGCAGCTGGCTGTGCTGATCGGTTACCCCAAGGGCCTTTGCAGGGGTTTGGCCGTAGTTTACGGGCCTTTGATCCCGGGTGATGTTCTTGCCGAGAGATTCGGCCCAAAGCTGAGCAAACCAGTCAGAAATATACTTTAAGCTGTCGGCATAAGGCATCATAACCTGAATGTTTTTGCCCATTTCCTGGGTGGCAATATACTGTAAAACCGCCTGTAACAGGGCAGGGTTTTGCCATACATCCTGGGTGTTGCACCGCTCGTCCATGGCGGCGGCCCCACCAAGGAGGCTGCGGATATCAATGCCGCAAACAGCCGCAGGGAGCAGGCCCACAGGGGAAAGCTCCGAAAAGCGGCCGCCAACGCCGCTGGGAATGTAAAAAGCTTTAAAACCTTCGGCCTTGGCCAATTGAATCAAATTGCCTTTTTCTTGATCGGTGGTGACCACAATGTGTTCATTCCATGTTGGGCCAAGGGCTTTTTTAAGGGCCTCGGCTACAATCAAGTACTGGCTCATGGTTTCGGCTGTGGCGCCAGATTTGGTGATAACGTTAAAACTGGTTTTTTCAACATCAATAATGTCAAAGAGAGCGGCCATCCGGTCAGGGTCCACGTTATCTTCAACAAAAAAGCGGGGGGTTTTGCGCCGGTCTTTAGGCAGCATGTTGTAGTAGGTGTGGTTTAGGGCCTGGTGTACGGCAATAGGACCCAGGGCAGAACCTCCAATGCCAAATAAAACAAAGTTTTCAAACCTCTCCTGTATGCCGCTGGCTGTGGCTTCAATGTCTCTTAGCAGCTCTTCACCGGTGTAGGGTAAGTCCATCCACCCTAACCAGCCGGTACCCCGTTTTTCTTCTACTGCCTTTTGGGCTGATTTGCTTTTTTCTGTTAACTGCTCTATTTGGGTAGCAGAAATACCATAGCCTTCCCCAAGGCTTTCGGCCATCATCATGCTTACGTCAAAGGTAATTGGTTTTGTGTTCATAAAGCCACCTCATTTGATAAAAGTACACCCATATTATAGCATAATCAAAGGGCTTTCTAAAGCAAAAAAAGGCTTCGAGGGCCTAAAATGCGCAAAAAAAGCAATTAATATTAAGTTTACTGTAAAATTAACGGCCTTGAGACAGTTCGTCAATATTCATGGCAAAGCTAGGTAAAAATTCCGCCATAAAAAAGTCAACTTCCGGAAGGGGGCAGGCTTTGAGCCAGGCATAAATGGTTTTTTTAGCCTGGGAAAATTCGCTGTTGCCGGCTTTTTCTTCTTCAATACATTTAATATAAGCACAAAGTTTATCGGCTGCTTTTACGTATTGGTAGTTCATATCTGCCTCATCTCCTCCGCGAAGCAGGTGGGTATAGTGGGGCTGCATGGGTTCGGGCAGCATGGAAAGGAGCTTTTCAAAGGCTGAGGATTCAAGGGTTTTATACTCTTTTTCAATTAAGGGGTTTTGGTACTTTACCGGGGTGGGCAAATCCCCTGTGATCACTTCTGAAGCATCGTGAAACAGAGCCAGAGCCAAAATTTCTTCGCAGGGATTATTTCGATTAAAATAGGTATTGCCAATAAGGGCTAGGCCGTGGGCAATCAAGGCAGCCTGATAAGAATGTTCCATGTTGTTTTCGCTTTGGGTGTTGCGCATTAGCCCCCAACGGCGTATATATTTCATCCGGGATACATAGGCAAAAAAATGATGCAATGACTTTTTCCTCCTTGACAAGGTGTGTGGTTGTGATAGAATAAATGATGAAAATAGCATTTACCGCTAGGGGGGCAACGCAGTTTTGCGGCTGAGAGATTTTACGAATCGACCCTTAGAACCTGTTGTAGGTAATCCTACCGAAGGGAAGCGGCCTGATGAAATTCTGTTGGATTTTATTGTAAAGCCCTTCCTGTAGCTGCAGCTACAGGTTTTTTTGTTGAAAAGAATTCGTACCCTAAGGGGTGAGGGCTATTTAACCTATACAAAAGAGAGAGAAAAGGATGTTTGAAAATTTTAAAAAAGTTCCGGCATACATGTGGATTATTATTGGGGCTTTGGCTGTTATAGGCTTTGTTTTTTTGTTGGTTTTTCCGGCAAAAAGGAAAAAGAAGAATAGCTGGAGCACCCAAACTCTTACCTATGGGGCCTTGAGCATCGCCCTGTCTTTCGTTTTAAACCTTATTGCATTATACCCTATGCCCCAAGGGGGCAGCGTAACCCCGGCATCTATGCTGCCTATTATGCTCTTTGGTTACAGTTTTGGGCCAGGGGCAGGCATTTTTGCCGGCATCGCCTACGGAATCCTTGGGTTTATACAAAAGCCCTGGTTTTTAAATGTATGGCAGTTCCTGCTTGATTATATTATTGGCTTTGGGGCTTTGGGGCTTGCTGGGCTGTTTGCTAAAAAGAAAGAGCAGAAATACCTTTATGTGGGCATTGTACTATCGGGTTTCGTACGCTTTTTAGCTTCTTTTGCCAGCGGCCTGATTTTTTACCGGGAATATGCCATTGCTTCAGGGAAGACCCCTTTTATTTATAGCTTGGTTTATAATGGAGCCTATATGATTCCGGAAATCGTCATCTGTTTGTTAATTTCTGCCCTGGCAGGCAGGCAGCTGGTAGGGGCCATGCGCAAAAGCATATAATAGGACCAGCGGCTGTGGTTGTTAGCTTAACTGTTTTCATTGCGAACAAGGTCATACATCATAATACCGGCGGCAATGGCTACGTTAAGGGATTCGGCCCTTCCTTCCATGGGCAGGGCGTAGCGATAATCACAAAGGTTTAGCACTTCCTTGCTGATCCCATTGCCTTCATTGCCAACCACCAGAGTCAGGGGCGGGGGGATGGGGGAGCGGAAGAAAAAATCTTGCGCCCCCAGTTGACTGCCGACAATATGAACACCTTTTTGCTGTAACTGAACTAAGGTGTCAGGCAGATTTTTTGTCACGGCCATAGGCAGATGAAAAATGCTGCCCATGGTTGAACGCAGGACTTTATCGCTGAACACATCGGCACAGTGATGGGAGAGGAGAATCCCTGTAAACCCCCCTGCGTCGGCAGTGCGGATGATGGTGCCCACGTTGCCCGGATCCTGAACCTGGTCTAGAGCAATAATGAAAGACCCTAGCTCACCCAACGAAGGAGCCTTTGGCATGTAAAGGGCAGCGCTAATACCCTGGGGGCTTTTGGCAGCGCTGATGCCTTTGAACACATGGGAGGAGAGCAGGTATACTTGGGTCTCGGCTGAGACTTTTGATAAAACAAGGGGCAGTAAAGCCTCTTGTTTTTCTTCGTCCACCATCAAGGCGGCTACCTTCCAGCCCGATGCCAGGGCTTCATCCACCATTTTGGCCCCTTCCACCAAAAACTGCCCTTCTCTTGTTCGGAAAGGATGCTTGTATAAGTTTTTCCAAAATTGGACCTTGGGGTTTTTAAGGCTGGTAATGGTTTGAATGATATGGGCCATGGCAACTCCTTTTTGAAGGCTTTAGTTTTTTGGGTTGATGGGGCAGCGAAATCTCTTGGCTTTAGATTATGTATCCGGCTTTGATATTAAATAAAATGAATTGAAAGAAAAAGCGCATCTAACAATAGATGCGCTTTTGATGCAAATTTTTTATGCCTGTTTTGCAATATCAACCAATTGTGCAAAGGTAGCTGCATCCTGCACAGCAATGTCTGCAAGCATTTTGCGGTTAATGTCTATGTTGTGCTTTTTAAGGCCTGCAATTAAGGTAGAATAATTCATACCGTTTAAGCGGGCAGCAGCATTGATGCGGGTAATCCATAAACGGCGAAAATCCCGTTTACGCAGTTTTCTGCCTTTATAGGCAAAACGAAGGGAGCGGGCAACCTGCTCGGTTGCAGCCCTGTATTGTTTAGACTTAGCTCCAAAGTAACCTTTGGATAGCTTCATTACCTTGCGACGCTTTTTTTGAGCGTTAACAGCTCTTTTAATACGTGCCATTGTGTTTCCTCCTTAAGCTGGCCCAAAGGCTTATTTATATGGGATTAATTTTTTAATGGTCCTTGCTTCCGCGGCATTGTCAACAACGCCTAAGGTGCGAAGACTGCGAATGCGCTTGTGATCTTTTTGGCGCACCTGGTGATTGGCATTCATTTGCTTATGGCGCACAATACCACTTTTTGTTACGCTAAACCGTTTAGCAGCACCCCTGTGGGTTTTTTGTTTAGGCATGGGGAATCCTCCTTCCAACCAATTAATCAGTGGATTACTTTGCGGCAGCGGCCTCAGCTTCCTTGGCTTCTTTTGCTTTTCGCTCGGAGCTTTTTTCAGCAAAGCTCTTTTTTTCTGCCTTGGGCGCCAAAATCATAATCATGTTACGCCCTTCCAACAAGGGGCGGCGTTCAACGGTTGAATAATCTTTTGTGCGCTCAATAAAATCGTTCATCACCTGCAAACCAATTTCGGAATGGGCGATTTGACGTCCTCGAAAGCGAATGACCACCTTCACCTTATCCCCATTTTCAAGAAAACGGATAGCGTTTTTCGCTTTTGTCTGAACATCGTTTTCTTCAATGGTCACAGAAAGCTGCACTTCTTTTAGAGAAATAACTTTCTGGGATTTCCGCATTTCGCGCTCGCGCTTTGATTGTTCATAGCGGTACTTGTCATAATCCATTAGCTTACAAACGGGGGGCTTGCTGTTGGGCACAATTTTTACTAAATCCAGCTGTGCTTCTTCTGCAAGGGCCATTGCCTGCTTAATAGGCATTACACCCAGTTGTTGGCCGTCCTGGCCGATGACTCGAACCTCTCGATCGCGAATTTGGTCATTGATCATAAGATCGGTGTTGATGTTCATGCACCTCCTAATAATGTCTGTGCTGTTAATAAAAAAACAGCGGGTGAAACCACCCGCTGTACATAGCTGACCTTTATCAAAAAAAGTGCTGTATACCTTTAAAACATGGTTCGAAAGGTGAGAAGCGGGTAGCTTCTGCTTGATACGGTAGTTAGTATAACAGTATTCAGCCTAAATGTCAACAATTTGCCGGGGCTTGTTTGTTGAAAAATGAAGGTTGCGCTCAACGCAAAAATCCTGCTACAATTTCTTGTTCTGCTTCTTCCTCACTCATGCCCAAGGTCATCAATTTGGTAATTTGCGTACCGGCAATTTTGCCGATGGCCGCTTCGTGGATGAGGGAGGCATCTACATGGTTGGCCGTAACATCGGGCACGGCTTTTACGGTGGCCCCATCCATAATAATGGCGTCGCACTCAGAATGGCCTATGCATTGATTGTTACCGTTAATAACCGAATAAAAACCCTGGCTTGACTGACCTTTGGCTACCGAGCGGGAAACCAGGTTGGCGCTGGAGCCCTTACCGTCTAAATCTACATGAAAATCAGTTGTGGCAAACTGGCTGCCGCTGGTCATAATTATTTCTTTAATAATTAAGGTGGCTCCTTCACCTACCTGGGCTTTGGTCACCCGTTTAGTCGAGTCTACCCCTTCAATTTGTACGCTGTCCATTTCCATGGTGCTGCCCTTTTGAAGGTGAATAATTGTAACGGGATTCAGCACATTCTCACCCTTGCCGCCCCCTTCGCCGTAGTGTTTTTCAATATATTTCACCCTGGCATTTTCGCCTACGTAAAAAGTATGGATGCCATCGTGCTGGGTTAGGTTGCCGCCATCGTTATGGATGCCGCAGCCGGCAATAATTTCCACATCGCTGTTATCGCCTATATAAAAATCGTTGTACACCAAATCGCTAAGGCCGCTATGGTCAATCACGACAGGGATGTGTACAAACTCCTGTTTAGTACCGGGTTTTATAATAATATCAATACCGCTTACATCGGTTTTGCTTTTGATTTCAATGTTTTCTGTGCTGGCCCGGCTTTCGCTTTTCCCATTAAGCCGAATATTAAAGGCACCTTTGGGCTTTTCACTAAGCCCGGCGACAGCATTTAAAATATTTTTTACAACTGCATTCATACTAAACCTACGCTCTCTTTCTAAAATATTCGCAGGTGCCCACGTTACACAGCAAGTGGGGTAAAATATGATCCCCTTCACCCTGTTCGGTAATCTCCCCGTCGGCAATAATAACAATGTGATCAGCAATTTCCAAAATCCGCTCCTGGTGGGATATAATAATAATGGAGCCTTGGGTTTCTTTCCGGAGCTTTTCAAAAATATTGATCAAATTTTGAAAACTCCATAGGTCAATGCCCGCCTCGGGCTCATCAAAAACCGAAAGTTTTACATTACGGGCCATGAGCATGGCAATTTCAATCCGTTTGGCCTCCCCGCCGGATAAGCTGTCGTTCAGCTCTCGGTCTACATAGTCAATAGCACATAGGCCAACCTGGGACAAATAGGCGCAGGCTTCATCCAGGCTTAGCTTTTTCCCGGCGGCAAAGCTTAATAAATCCCTTACCAAAAGGCCTTTGAACCGCACAGGCTGCTGAAAGGCAAAGCCAATACCCACCTGGGCCCTTTGGGTAATATCTAGCCCCGTAATGTCTTGCCCATTAAAAAGAATTTGACCCTGGGTCGGTTTTTCGATACCCATAATTATTTTTGCCAAGGTAGATTTGCCCCCGCCGTTAGGGCCTGTAATAACAGTAAAACTGTTGGTGTCAATGGTGAGGTTGATGTTTTTAAGTATTTCTTTTTGATTGCCGTCCTTTGGATTCTGCACATCAAAAGAAAGGTTGTTAAGTTCCAGCATGGGCAGCTGCTCCTTTCAAAGTTAAACTTTTTTTGTAAGACAACGGGGGTTCTCACATTCGTATTCACTAATAGGTAAAGCCGCAAGATTTTGCAAAAAGCTAACGATTGCGGCCCTTTGCTCATCGCTGAGGGAAGATAAATACCGGCACATTTGCTGATTGGCAGCCCTGTGGTAACCCTGGTGGCCCCTAAGGGCCTTTTGGCCAAGGGGGGTTAAGCTATAACGTTTTTCCTTTTTATTGCCCGCCTGATACAGGCGCCGGCAAAGGCCCTTATCTTCCAACTTGTTTCCCCATTGGGTTACAGCCCCTCTGGTTACATCAAGAAAGGCTGCCAGCTGGGCGGCGGTGGAATCTGGATGGCGGTAAATGGCCTGTAAAAAGTTAATCTCTCCATGGTGGAGAAGTTCACCTGCGCCGTAATCCCGGGGTTGCTTCTCATCATCCAAGCGCCTTTGATGGGCCAGGAAATATTGTTCAATAATTGGGCACTCCAATGTAAAAACCTCCTTATATAACTATTATAATGGCACTTGTGTATTGAGTCAATATTGTTTAGCAACTATACAATAAAAAATGACTTTTTAATGCCTGCGGCGAACTATAGAAAACCAGGTAAGATAAAGTGGTTTTATTGCTGTCATTTCATTGACTTTTGGCATGCTTTATGATAATGTTGTTCGGTAGCCGCATGGGTAAGGTTTTAAATGCACTTGTGCAACCTTTTACCCAGCGAGATCATTTTTAGGAGGTGCTGCGCCGTGTATGCTATTATTGCAACAGGTGGCAAGCAATACCGGGTTTCTCAAGGAGACGTAATTTACGTTGAGAAAATCGAAAAAGCAAACGATGAAACCATTCAATTTGATGTTCTTCTATTAGGCGGGGAAGGCGATGTAAAGGTTGGAACCCCTGTAGTTGATGGTGCAAAAGTTGAAGGAAAAGTACTTGGCCAGGTAAAAGGCGAAAAAATCATTGTGTATAAGTACAAAAGCAAAAAGAACTATGCTCGTAAAGCCGGTCACCGTCAACCCTATACCAAGATCGAAATTACTGCGATTAATGGATGATTAACATAAGGATTTTTGGGGGCAAACAGGCACCCACGGGTTATGAGGCGGCAGGCCATGCGGAATATGCCCAAGAGGGCTACGACATTATCTGCTCTGCCATATCTACCTTAACCATCAGCTGTGCAAATGGCCTTGAACAGGTTGTGAAATGCCCGGTAACGGTGGACGTTGAGGAAGAAACCGGTTATATAAAGGTTATCCTTGGAAGTAACCTAAGCCCCAAGCAGCAGGAACAAGCCAATGTGCTTATTCAAACCATGCTGCTTGCCCTAGGGGACATTGCTGAACAATACCCTCAATACGTACGTGTTAACATGTAAAAATGGAGGAAATCAACATGATTAAAATGAATTTACAATTATTCGCTAAGAAAAAAGGGGTAGGTTCCACCCGAAATGGCCGCGACAGCGAAGGCAGACGCTTAGGGCCAAAACGTGCTGACGGCCAGTTTTCTTTAGCAGGGAACATTTTGGTTCGCCAACGGGGAACCAAAATTTATCCCGGTGAAAATGTTGGCATCGGCAAAGACGATACCTTGTTTGCAAAAGTTGACGGGGTTGTTCGTTTTGAGCGCAAAGGGAAAGACAAAAAGCAAGTAAGCGTTTACCCTACGGCCCAATAAGCAAATGATTAAAAACACCCGCTAAGCAATTTTTGGCGGGTGTTTTTGTGTATAAGAAGGTGAAAAAATGCTGGGAACCCTTGTAAATAGCCTGGCCATTTTACTGGGAACGGGTGCAGGGCTTTTACTAAAGTCAAAGTTGCGGCAAAATGTTCAAAAAAGCGTTATGGAAGGCTTGGGCCTGTGTGTGGTTTTGATGGGTATTGGTGATGCTTTAAAAACCCAAAACATACTGCTGATGATCGGTTCTATCGTTATTGGCGGCACGTTTGGGGCCCTTATCCATATAGAGGGAAAGCTGGAAAAAATGGGAACCTTGATTGAAAAAAAGGCCCTTGGGAATAAAGATAGAGAAAAACAAGGTACCTTTGCCCAAGGCTTTATTACGGCCACCCTGGTTTACTGTGTAGGAGCTATGGGTATTATTGGCTCAATTGAATCAGGCACTCAGGGTCAGCACCATACCCTGTTTGCCAAGGCAATATTAGATGGAACTACAGCCATCTTTTTTGCCAGCGCTCTGGGCCCGGGAGTGGGCCTATCGGCTATTGCAGTACTCGCATACCAAGGAGCAATCACCCTTTTATCCCAGTGGATTGCTCCATTTATGTCCCAAGGTATCCTGGGGGAGCTTTCGGCTGTGGGCGGGGTGTTGGTTTTTGCTATTGGCATCAATCTGCTTGAGATAAAAAAAATATCTGTGGCCAACTTGTTACCGGCCGTTTTGCTGCCTGTTGCCTATGGCCTTGCATTTGGCTTGTAAACCTTTATAATATAGGGAGGTTTAATTATGAAAATATGCCATTGCAAGGGGACACACCTTTAGTTTTTATATTGTAAGGAGCTATCAAATGATTGTCGTTTTAAAAAAAGGAACAACCCAGCAAAGTATTGCAGCCATTCGTAAACTGATTGAAGACCAGGGAATTGAAGTGATTCCCGTTCAAGGAGAGGACCTGGTTATTTTAGGCCTCCTTGGGGATACCACCAAAATCGAAATAGCTCGTATTGAAGCCAACCGGGATGTTGAGCGGATTATGCGGGTAACCCAGCCTTTTAAACGAGCCAGCCGTGTTTTTCAGCCCACAAGCAGCACTGTAAAGGTGGGCAACCATGAAATTGGCGGCAACAAGCTTACGGTCATTGCCGGCCCTTGCTCGGTTGAGAGCAGCCAGCAAATTATAGCCATTGCAAAGGCGGTTAAAAAGGCTGGGGCAACGATGCTGAGGGGCGGTGCTTTTAAACCCCGCACCTCGCCCTATGCTTTTCAAGGGTTGGAATATGACGGGCTGGAACTCCTTCTTGAAGCCAAGGCGGAAACGGGGCTGCCCATCGTGTCGGAAATTATGGCCGCAAGGGATGTGGACGTGTTTGAAGAGAAGGTAGACGTTATACAGGTTGGGGCCAGAAACATGCAAAATTTCGACCTTTTGCGCCAGCTGGGTAAATCTAAAAAGCCGATTTTGCTTAAAAGGGGCCTTTCAGCCACCATTGAAGAATGGCTTATGTCGGCAGAATATATTATGGCCGGGGGGAATAACCAGGTAGTCTTGTGCGAAAGAGGAATTAGAACCTTTGAAACCTATACCCGTAACACAACAGATCTATCTTCGGTTCCGGCAGTTAAAAAACTGAGCCACTTGCCCATTTTGGTAGATCCAAGCCATGCTACGGGCAAATGGTGGATGGTTGAGCCCATGGCCAGGGCGGCCATTGCCATTGGAGCTGATGGGGTGATGATTGAGGTACATAACGACCCGATTAACGCTTTATCCGACGGACAGCAGTCGATTAAACCCGATGTATTTGAACAGCTCATGGCAGATGTTAAGCCCATTGCCCGCGCTGTTGGAAAAGAACTATAATGCATTTAGCCAAGTGCATACAGGGGGCAATATGAAATATCTTGTTTTAAGCGGACCAAACATTAACCACACGGGGATTCGGGAAAAGGGTGTTTACGGCGCCGTAACCTACGATGAAATGATAAAAATCATTGCTGCTTTCGGCCGTGAACGAGGCCATGAGGTGGTCTGCCTTCAAAGTAATTACGAGGGGGCACTGATCGACTGGATTCAAAATGCACAAAAAGAAGGCTTCCAAGGAGTGGTTATTAACCCTGGGGCCTTTACCCACTATAGCTATGCTGTTTTTGATGCGATCAAAGGCTGCCCTTTGCCTTTTGTAGAAGTGCACATGAGCAACATTCATACCAGAGAACCGTTCAGGCAAAAAAGCGTAACGGCGCCGGCTTGTGTCGGGCAGATTACCGGCTTTGGTGTAAGCAGTTATCTGCTGGGCTTGGAAGCTTTGTGGGCCAGTAATGGTGTTTAGAGAGGAAAAAGAAATTATGAATATTGAGCTAAAACAAGTGACCATTGATCAGCGGGAAATATTAGCCAATTTGTTGGAAAAATACGATTATGAGTTTTCCCAGTACGATAAGCGGGATGTAAATCCATTGGGACTATATGGATACCGGTACCTTGACTACTACTGGAACGAGAAGAACCGCTGGGCTTACTTTATTTTGGCCGCTAGTAAACTAGCGGGGTTTGTAATGGTAAACGACTTTCCAGAAGCCGATGGTAGGGAAACAGACTTTCAAATGGCTGAATTTTTTGTGCTATACAAGTACCGAAGAGCTGGGGTTGGGCAAAAAGCTTTTTTAAAAACGATGGCCCTTCACAAGGGGCGGTGGCAGCTTAAGAGACACCCTAACAATATTGCATCGGTTCATTTTTGGGATAAGGTTATTAGTGAGTATACTCAGGGGGATTATGAACTGGTTAAGGGCTATCCAGGCACAGCCTACAATGACGGAACCTTGGGGGATGTATACTTTTTCGAAACTAACTAAAGCAAAAGGCCGCTTCT
>CAYFQH010000053.1:0-11700 GCA_964345215.1 uncultured Oscillospiraceae bacterium
CAGGATGAGGGGGTGTAACCATGGCTGTACCAAAGGGGAAGGTTTCCAAGGCCCGCCGCGATAGCCGCCGTGCCAATTGGAAGTTAACCATGCCGGGGATTGTAGAATGTCCTCAATGCCATCAAATGAAGCTGTCACATCGGGTTTGCAAACACTGTGGCACTTATAACGGCAGGCAAGTAATTGAAATGAATGCCGATAAAAAAGCTCAATAATGAGCTTTTTTATCCATATACCTAGCCAATGAAAAAGAGGAGTAGGTTTATACCCTTAAAGAGAGTAAGGTTCCAGGCTGCAAAACCTTATAAGGCCCTATAAACTGAAGGTAGCTTTTGAGGCAGATGATTCTCATCCAGGTGCGCCTGATATAGCGTTTTGAGGCAATACGGCAAAAGTAGCTTGTATTGTAAACAAAGGTGGTACCACGGGTTGCTCCGTCCTTTAGGGCGCAGCGGCCCGTTTTTTATTACAAAGGCAGACGCAAAAGTGAATCAATCCCTTATCTGCCTATGATGTGAGTCTTTTGGCTAACAGCGGCTGAGCATGGGAATATTAAAAACTATGATAGATATGATATGAGCCCAAAAAGGCTAATACCCTAAAATAGATAATAAAGCTTATATATAATGGAGATGATAGCATGAACATGGAAAAAACTTACGATCCGAAGGCCATTGAACAGCAGCTTTACCGCCGGTGGGAAGGCGACGGAGCTTTTATTGCCCACGTTGATAAAGATAAAAAGCCCTTTACCATTATGATGCCGCCGCCCAACATAACGGGTCAACTGCACATGGGTCATGCCATTGACTGTGTTTTGCAGGATATTCCCACCCGGTACCACCGGATGAAGGGGCATGCTACCCTTTGGTTGCCGGGAACGGATCATGCTTCTATTGCAACAGAAGTAAAAATTGTTGAACAACTGGCTACTGAAGGGCTAACCAAAGAAGATTTAGGCCGGGAAGGCTTTTTAGAACGGGCCTGGCGGTGGAAGGAAGAATACGGCGGGCGCATTACTTCCCAGCTGCGCCGGTTAGGGGCCAGCTGCGACTGGTCAAGGGAACGGTTTACCATGGATGAGGGATGCAGCCGAGCTGTGCGTGAAGTATTTGTGCGCCTATACGAAAAAGGGCTCATCTACCAGGGTAATAAAATTATCAACTGGTGCCCGGTATGTTTAACGGCCCTTTCTGATGCCGAGGTGGAATTTGAGGATCAGGATTCGCACCTGTGGCACATACGATATGATTCTAAAGACGGAAAGCATAGTGTGGTAGTAGCTACAACCAGGCCCGAAACCATGCTGGGGGATACAGGGGTTGCTGTAAACCCCGACGATGAGCGCTATAAAGACCTCATTGGAAAAACCCTTATTTTACCCTTGATGAACAGAGAAATTCCCGTAGTGGCTGATGATTATGTGGATAAAGACTTTGGTACCGGAGCTGTAAAAATGACCCCTGCCCATGACCCGAATGACTTTGAAGTAGGTCAAAGGCACAGCCTTGAAATAGTAAGGGTTATGAATGACGATGCCACCATGAACGAAGAGGCGGGTCAATACGCAGGCCTTACCAGGGAAGAGGCCCGAGAAGCAGTGGTGAGGGATTTAGAAAAAACAGGCCACCTGGTTAAAATTGAAGAGTATAAGCATAGTGTTGGCACCTGTTACCGCTGCCATACAATCATAGAACCCCTTCTTAGTGAACAATGGTTTATTGATATGAAACCCTTGGCAAAACCCGCCATTGAAGCGGTTCGCAGCGGCGAAACAAAATTTTTACCTGAACGCTTTAGCAAAATATACTATAATTGGATGGAAAACATCCGGGATTGGTGCATCAGCCGGCAGCTTTGGTGGGGCCACCGTATTCCCGCCTGGTATTGCGATGATTGCGGTGAAACCATTGTAACAAGGGAAGACCCCACCCACTGCCCCAAGTGCGGCGGTGCAAACCTGAGTCAGGATGAGGATGTGCTGGATACATGGTTTTCCTCTGCCTTGTGGCCTTTTTCTACCTTAGGCTGGCCAGATAAAACCGAGGATCTGGCATACTTTTACCCAACCAATATGCTGGTAACCGGTTATGATATTATCTTCTTCTGGGTGGCTCGGATGATCTTTAGCGGCATTGAGCAAATGGGGCAAGTACCCTTTGATACAGTGCTTATCCACGGCCTGGTGCGGGATGAAAAAGGACGAAAAATGTCTAAATCCTTGGGCAACGGCATTGATCCTTTGGAAGTGATTGAGCAATACGGCGCCGATGCCCTCCGCTTTTCATTGGTACAGGGGATTAGCCCCGGAAATGATACCCGCTATCTGCCAGAAAAAGTAGAAGCCGCTCGAAACTTTGCCAATAAAATTTGGAATGCCTCCCGCTTTGTATTGATGAATACCGACAGCTTTGAATCCCTTGAAGGGAAGAAACTGGCCTTGCCAGATCAATGGATACTAACCCGATATCAGAAGGCTGTAAAAGAAATAACCCAACATATTGATGATGCGGACTTTGGCCTGGCAGCCCAAGCCATTTATGATTTTGCCTGGTCAGAATTTTGTGATTGGTATATTGAATTAGCTAAAGGCAGGCTGCTGGGGGAAGATGAAGAACAAAAGAAAACCGTAAAAGCCGTGCTGCTGCATGTGTTAGAGGGAATTGTGAAACTTTTACACCCCTTTATGCCCTTTTTGACCGAAAGTATTTACCAAAATCTGCCCCAAAAGGAAGGCTTTATTATGCTTTCCAATTGGCCTGAATATAATGAAAAATACTTACTCACAAAAGAAGCCGAGCAAATGGAAGGAATTATGGAGGCTATTCGCAATATCCGTAACCTTCGCAGTGAAATGAACGTACCTGCCGGTAAAAAGGCGAGGGTAATGCTGGTGCCAGCCCAAGGATGGAAGGAAGTTTTAGAAGAATCAGAACTTTATTTTAAACGCCTTGCCAGCGCAAGCAGTGTTGAAGTAATTGAAGATAAAAACCTGATTACTGAAAAAATAGCCGCTACCGTTTGCCAGGCTGCGGAAATTTTAATTCCCCTTGGAGACCTGGTGGAATTTGACAAAGAAATTGCCCGCCTTGAAAAAGAAAAGGAAGCCCTGTTAAAGGAAATAAAGCGAGGCCAGGGGATGTTAAAGAACGAAGGTTTTGTAAGCAAGGCTCCCCCCCAGCTGATTGAAAAAGAAAAAGAAAAGCTGGAGGCCAACCTGCTTATGGAAGAAAAGCTGGAAAAACACATTAAGCAAATGCAGGATATGATGTAATGAACATAGATCAAGCCATTGATTTTATTCATGGCGCTCAGTATACAGGCAAAAAAAATGGTTTGGAAAATACCAGAGCCCTTTTAGATGAAATATCCGTTCCTTATACCCCGGTTCCTGCCATCCATGTAGCGGGGACAAACGGCAAGGGATCTGTTTGTGCTATGCTAAACGGCATGTTAACAGCCTTAGGCTATCGGGTAGGCCTATATACTTCGCCTTTTTTACAAAACTATCAGGAGCGGATCATGCTCCAAGGCAAGCCTGCTCAGGATGAATTAATCATCAGCGGAGTAGAGGCAGTCCAGGCCGCCGCCAGAAGGCTGCACAAAAAAGGGATAGACGTAACCACCTTTGAAATTGGCACAGCCCTGGCGTACTGGGTTTTTTATACCCAAAAGGTGGATGTAGCCATTATTGAGGTGGGCCTGGGGGGGAGATTTGATTCTACCAACGTGATGACCCCAAAGGTATCGGTGATTACGACCATTGATTATGATCACATGGAAATACTGGGCAATACCCTTGGCGAAATTGCCTGGGCAAAAGCCGGTATTATTAAAAAGCAGGTTCCTGTTGTGGTTCACCCCCAAAATTCAAAAGAGGCAATGGATGTCATCTCAAAAACAGCCAAGGAAAAACAGGCACCAACAACCTTCTTAACCCAAAATCAAATTCAAAAAGCCAACTATCAAAAAGATTATATGACGGCAGATTTTTATCTTGACCCTTGTCAACCGTATTTTTTTAAAGTGCCCTTAGCCGGTGCCTACCAAGGCGAAAATGCCTTAACCGCCTTGGCGGCGCTAAGGCTTTTTATTGAACAGGATTTTGAAAAAGTGTATAATAAGGTACACGAAGGGCTAACAAAGGTTCTTTGGCCTGGTCGGCTGGAATATGTATACCAAAAAGGTCATACTTTCCTGCTGGAAGGGGCTCACAATATTCAAGGCTTAAAGGGGTTAAAAGCACACTTAAAAGCTTATGCTCCTGCTGAAACCCTGTTGCTGCTTGGGATGCTGAAAGATAAAGTGAATAAGGATGTTGTTGCTGAAATTAAGGCTATGGACTGGCCTGTTATCACCGTACCGGTCAATTCGCCTAGGGCATTGGATCCAGTCGAGTTACAACATTTATTAGAGAATCAGGGGGTCAAGGTTCTTCAAAGAGCAAAGGGCCTTGATCAGGCAATTACAAAGGGCAAAGCCTATATAACAACTAAAGAACAAGGCTTAATTGTGATTGCAGGCTCTTTATATTTGGTGGGGGAGGCTCGCAAATACCTTCACTTGCCCCACCAGGTATACCAAAGCGATGGGCCGAAGGGAGATTAAAATGAATTTTCACCATATTCCTGTTTTGCTTAAAGAGGTGCTTTTTTGGCTTGCTCCTTCAAAACAAGGGATTTATGTAGACGGAACCCTGGGTGGCGGCGGCCACAGCGAGGCCCTTTTAAAGACCCTCGACCCAAAGAAAGGCAGGGTTATCGGTATCGACAGGGACATGCGTGCCATACAGGCTGCAAGTAAAAGGCTTCAAGACTACCCTAACTTTAAGGCTGTTTACGGCAATTTTCATGATATAAAACCCCTACTGTCAGCCCAAGGGGTTTATGGGCAGCTTCAGGGTGTTTTGCTGGATTTGGGGGTTTCTTCCCATCAGCTGGATACAGCAGACAGAGGTTTTTCTTACCATGAAGAGGCCACCCTTGATATGCGAATGGATCAAAATCAAAGTTTAACAGCAAGAGAAATATTAAATACTTATTCTCAAAAAGAATTAGCAGACATTTTTTTATCCTACGGTGAGGAAAAATGGGCAGCTCGCATTGCCATGATATTGGTTGAAAAAAGGCAGGAAAAACCCCTTGAGACCACTCAGGATCTGGTACGGATTGTTGATGCAGCCATTCCCAAAGCCGTTCGTAGAAAAGACGAGGGACACCCGGCTCGCAGGGTCTTTCAGGGGGTACGCATTGCCGTAAATGATGAATTAGCCCCCTTAAACACCGTATTAGAAGAGACGGTAGAAGGTCTTCTTCCCGGCGGTCGCCTTTGTGTTATTACCTTTCATTCAATTGAAGACAGGCTCGTAAAACAAAAGTTCAGGCAAATGGCAAACCCTTGCACCTGCCCACCTAAAAGCCCTATTTGTACCTGTGGGTTAATGCCTTTGGGCAAAGTTTTGGGCAGAAAAGGGGCGATTAAACCCACAGATGAAGAGATAGAAAGTAACATTCGCTCTAGAAGCGCTACCCTTCGGATTTTTGAAAAGCAATAACAGGAGAGAGTATGGGAAGATTATATGTTGTAGCAACACCAATTGGAAATTTGGGGGATATCAGCCGGCGAGCTTTGGAGGTGCTTGAAAGCAGTCAGCTAATCGCCGCAGAGGACACAAGGGTTACAATCAAGCTGCTCAATCATTTTTTAATTAAAACGCCCCAAACCAGTTGCCATGAACATAACGAAGAGAAAAAAAGCGACCAGATTATTCAAAAAATCCTTGAGGACGGAATTGACGTTGCCCTGGTAACCGATGCAGGCACCCCCTGTATTTCAGACCCGGGCTATATTCTAGTTCAAAAAGCAGCCCAGGCAGGCATTCAGATTATTCCCATACCGGGTGCCAGTGCTGCCATTACGGCTTTAAGCGCCAGCGGTTTTGATATAAGTGAATTTACCTTTTACGGTTTTTTACCAAGGGATAAAAAACAGCAGCAACAAAAGCTGCGTGAAATGGCTAGGCAAGCCCCCATTGCTGTTGTATATGAATCGCCTTACCGGGTGATACAACTGTTTGAAAATCTGGCTGCTATTTTGCCCAATACAAAAACCGTTCTATTTAGCGACCTAACCAAGCGCTACGAAAGAGCTTACCGGGGTACGGCTCTTGAAGTACTTGATGAACTAAAGCAAAACCCTAAGGCCGACAAGGGAGAGTATGTAATGGTTTTTGCCTTTACTGCGGATAGCATGCTTGATAAAAAAGAAGAAGGGGACAAATGGTCCTTAGAGGCTAAACTTTTCCATTACCTGTACCAAGGCTATTCTATGAAAGAGGGTATTCAACAGCTGGTGAACAAGGGGATAAAAAAAAATGAGGCTTACCAAGCATCACTGGCTGTAAAACAATATTTAAACAAGCTAAAAAATGATGAGAAGTGATAAAATGAGCAGAATAAGGGAAATTGCCGTAGATGAAATAGCAAGGGCTGTAAAAGAGCTTTCTATTGAAGCCAACATTGTGTTAAACAATGACATTAAAAAGGCCTTTAGCACTTTAAAGGGGCAGGAGCCCTTTGCCCCCGCTCGGGAAATTATTGAGATATTAGAAGAAAATGCTCAGGTTGCCTTGGAGGAGAGCATGCCCATCTGCCAGGATACAGGCATGACCGTTGTGTTTTTAACCATCGGGCAGGATGTACATTTTACTGGCGGAGATTTATACCAAGCCGTACATGAAGGGATACGCCAGGGGTATGAGGAAGGAATTTTACGAAAATCCGTTGTTGGAGACCCTTTACGCCGTGTAAACACGGGGGACAACACTCCAGGTGTAATCCATACAACCGTTGTACCGGGAGATCAGGTGAAAATTGACGTGGTACCAAAGGGCTTTGGCAGTGAAAACATGAGCCGCCTTGCCATGTTAAAACCTGCCGACGGCATTGAAGGCGTAAAGAATTTTGTAATTGAAACGGCAAAACTTGCCGGTCCCAATGCCTGCCCTCCTTTGGTGATTGGAGTTGGTATTGGTGGAACTTTTGAAAAATCTGCTTTACTGGCAAAGGAAGCCCTTGTTAATTCCTTAGACGAAGAGAACCCAGACCCTTTTTACAGGACCATGGAAAAGGAATTGTTAGACGAAATTAACCGCATTGGGGTAGGCCCCCAGGGGTTTGGCGGCAAAACCACCTGCCTGGGTGTACGAATTAAAGCCTATGCTACCCATATTGCCGGCCTCCCTGTGGCCTGTAATATTAGCTGCCATGCTACCCGGCATAAGTCAAAAACTATTTAAAGGGGGATGTATCAAGATGAGTATTAAAATTAATATCCCTTTTAAAAACAAAGAGGATATTCTTACACTAAAAGCAGGAGACAAGGTGCTTGTAAGCGGCAGCGTATATACCGCCAGGGATGCCGCTCACCAGCGGATGAAAGAAGCTTATGAAAAAGGCGAGGCCCTGCCCTTTGATGTTAAAGGCCAGGTCATTTATTATGCAGGCCCCGCACCTACCCCTAAGGGCAAAGTTATTGGTGCTATTGGCCCCACCACCAGTACCCGAATGGACCCTTATACACCCTTATTATTAAGCCTGGGCCTTAGCGGCATGATTGGCAAGGGAAGAAGAAACCCTGAGGTGATTGAAAGCATCAAAAAACATCAGGGAATCTATTTTGCAGCCATTGGCGGGGCTGCGGCCTTAATGGCAAAGAGCATTACGGCGGTAGAAGTGATCGCCTATGAAGATTTGGGGGCAGAATCGATTAAAAAGCTGATCCTAAAGGATTTTCCCCTTATTGTGGCTGTAGATGCCTTTGGCAACGATTATTACCAAATAGGTCAGCAGGCATACTTAAGCCGTTATGAAAATACTTGATAAAAGGTTAAAGGCCTTGGGCACTTTGCTGACTTTGCTGGGCACTTTCAAGGGAGTCGACTACGGTTAATATATCCTGCATTTTTTGGTCAATAACGGCAATTTCTGTTGCTACTTGCTGTAGTTCCTTTTGTAGGGTATCGGGAATAACCACATCGTTTTTGTACCTTAGCTGGTGTTCCAGAGCGGCCCAAAAATCCATGGCAATGGTGCGCAGCTGAATTTCAATAGGCACAAAGGTTTTACCTTGGGAAAGAAATACGGGAACTTCCAAAACCAAATGGAGACTGCGGTAGCCATTTGGTTTTGGATTTTTTATATAATCCACTTTTTTAATGGTTCGCACATCATCTTGCTTGGTTAAAAGTTCCGAGATCATGTAAATATCGTCGATATACGAGCAGATAACTCGAATCCCTGCAATGTCATGCAGGTGTTTAGCGGCCATGTCAAAATCAATGGGCAAGCCCCGTTTTTGCAATTTTGTTGCCATGCTGGGCACCGATTTGAGCCGGGATTGCATGTGATGGATAGGGTTACGCTGGTATAGTAGTTCAAATTCCTCGTTTAAAACATCAAGTTTTGTTTTTACCTCCCGAATAGCGGCGTTGTAGCGGCACTGCATCTGAAAAAACGAAAGAGCCATTTTTTCCAGCAGGTTAATCCCGCCCTCGCCGCTGTTATTTTGAATACTGAGCTGGGCAGATCTGCTTTTTGGCACCATAATACCATTCCACTCCTTTAACTGCGTTGGGTAACTATTGGCCAAAACACACTAGACAATGTGCTTGTTTTCCTTCTATTGATATATATTCGATGAAGGGTAATAAAAATCCTTTTCATTTACTTTACATTGAGCGAAGAGCATCAATGGGATTAAGCCTTGAAGCTTTTCTTGCAGGAGCCCATCCAAAAACAACCCCTACCAGCAGGGAAAACCCAAACCCAAGGCCAACAGCCCCAGGTGAAATGATAAAAGTAAAGTTCATGGCTTGGGCAGCTACAAAGGAAAATAGATTACCCAGCAAAATACCGATTAAACCACCTATAACGGATAACACAATGGACTCAATTAAAAACTGAACCTGAATTTGAATAGGTTGGGCACCCAGGGCCTTTCGCAGGCCAATTTCACTGGTGCGCTCGGTTACAGAAACCAGCATCATGTTCATAATACCAATGCCGCCAACCAAAAGGGCAATAGAAGCAATGCCCGCCAACATGGTTTTCATCATACCAAGCATGGTGTTCATGGTATCAAGGAGGCTATCTAAATTAATGACATTATAGGCATGATCCTTATAGTTAAAAGCCTGGGCTAAAACGCCTTCAACTTGGTTTACCACATCATCTGTATGGTCCGTGTCTTCAATAAACACTTCAAGGGAGGTAATATTAGTGCCGGATATTTTTAAGGCCAGCTGGTAGGGAATGATAGCCTTGTAGTCATCTGCTCCGCTGGTTACAGCGTTCATGGCATTCATTAAATCGCTGCTACCCTCTGGGTCTAAGATGCCGATGATTAAATAGCGATTGCCTGTGATGGTTAAATATTGTCCCAGGGGGTTTTGGTTGGGGTAAAGTTCTTTTGCGAGGTCAGTATTAATGACACAAACCCGGTTTGACGATTCCATGTCAAGGGGTAAAAAGCCTCGGCCCCACTTTACAAGGCCATTGCTTTTGACAAAATATGTGTCGTTTCGCCCTTCAACCAAAACATCCTCTAAAACCCCTTGCTTGGCGGCAACCGACAGGGTAAGGGTTACATTAGGGGAAATCCCCCAAACATTATCAAGACTTTTTATTTTCTCAATATCCGTTTCCAGAAGACCCCGTTTAAGCAAGGTGCCCTGGGCTTGTACGGTTAACTTGCCCGCCCCCAGCTGGGCGAACTGATTTGTAATTTCATTTGTAGCCCCTTCAACAATGGTAATCAGAGCAATAATGGCCGTAACACCGATGATGATGCCAAGGGTGGTTAAAAAAGAGCGCATTTTGTTACCGGTGATGTTTTGAAAGGACATCTTAATGCTTTCTTTAAGCATCTTCTGCTTCCCCCTCACTTAACACCCCATCAAGAAGCTTTACAATACGGGTGGCATTTTTTGCAATATCCACATCATGGGTAATCATAATAATGGTGTGCCCTTCTTGGTTTAAATCATGAAACAGCTTCATAACCTGCTTGCCAGTTTTTTGATCCAAAGCCCCTGTAGGCTCATCTGCCAACAAAATTGTAGGGTTGGTAGCCAAGGCCCTTGCAATCGCTACACGCTGCTGTTGGCCCCCGGAAAGTTGGTTAGGGTAGTGGTATATTTTATCTTCAAGACCAACTCGGCTTAACATATTAAGGGCAATATCATCCCGTTTGCTTTGAGGCACAGAAGCATAGATTAAAGGTAGTTTTACGTTTTCAAGGGCGCTCATCCGGGGTAAAAGCTGGAAAGATTGAAAGATAAAGCCGATTTCCTTACTACGAATGGCGGCCAATTCCCCCTCTGTTAAATTGGCAATAAGCCGGCCGCGCAAAAAATACTCCCCGGCACTGGGTACATCTAAACAGCCGATGATGTTCATCAGCGTTGATTTGCCCGAGCCTGAAGGGCCTAGGATAGCAATAAATTCGCCCTTTTTTACATGAAAGTTTACATCTTTTAAAACGTGTTGCTCTTCTTCGCCCATAATATATGTTTTGCGAATGCCCCTCATAGCCAAAATCACTCCACTGTCTGAAGGGGTATTTAAGGCCGGTGAGCTGTTTTCCATGTTAATTTCCTCCCTGGCGGCCCATGGGCATCATGTACAGAGAATCTTTTACGGGCATCAAATACCTGTCGCCGGCAGCCAGGCCAGACTCGATTTGTACATAGGTGCCGTCATTAATGCCCAAGGTTATAGGTAATTGAACTACATCGTTTTGATTGTTGCCGTAGGTATTTATGTAAGGTTTAAAGTCCTGGTCGTATTGAACCGCTTCAATAGGCAGGGCTGCGGCATTGAATACTTGGTCTTTAAGCATAGTCACCTCGCAGGACATCCCCATACGCAGGCTGCCATCCTGCACTACATCTACAAGGGCCTCATAAAAGGAAATGTTGTCGGTTACAGTAGCTTCCAGACTAATTTCGCTGATAATACCTTCTACTTCTTTTTTTAAGGGATGTACATAAACCGTTACGGGCATACCCACACTTAGGGCACCAACATCGTATTCATCTACTTTAATTAAAACCTGGGGAGAGGAAAAATCTGCAATTCGGTACAGCTCTGTACCGGACAAAAAGCTATCCTTTTCATCCACTTTAAGGGAAGAGAGGGTGCCGTTGATGTTCGCTTTATACTTTTGCCCGCTTTGGGTTATTAAAATAACATCGTTTTCATTTACCTGATCGCCTTGAGCTACATTGATTTTGCGTACCTGGTCATTTGCAGAACTGAAGGTCACCGTATCCTTTTTGGATTCAATATTGCCGGAAAAACTATAATACGTGTAAATGTCCTGTGCTCTAACCGTGCCTTCCTTATAGAAAACTTTATTTTTAGGAACGAAAAGCAAATATAGAACCAAGGCGGCAACAGCCGCAATCAGTACAATAAAAATCCATTTTTTAATTGTTTTTTTCTTCTTTATTTGAGCTGCCACGATTGTACACCCTCCTGTTAAAACTACTTAAAATACTACTGTTTATTATAGCGATAATTTATGAATAGCCTATGAACTGGATAAGTATTCACTTGGTTTAAATGAAAAAAGGTTGATTTATTTAAAGGAATAAAAGCCATGATTTTTATATTCATTTGGTTGAATGAAAAAGCCTTT
>CAYFQH010000054.1:0-11590 GCA_964345215.1 uncultured Oscillospiraceae bacterium
ACCAGTTCTTTGGCTTTTTCCGTTAGGCTAAGGGTAATTTGTTTATCCGCCAGCCGTTTTTGCAAATCACTAATCAACAAATCAACAATGGCGCCAATTTCACCTTTGGCCAGGGGTTTATAAAATACAATATCGTCAATACGGTTTAAAAACTCAGGCCTAAACCTGGTTTTAAGAAGGCCTTCGACTTGTATTCTGGCTTCCAGAGAAATATCCCCCTCAGGGGTAATCCCCTCCAAAATATAATCGGACCCTAAGTTGCTGGTCATAATAATAACGGTGTTTTTAAAATCTACCCTGCGGCCTTGGGAATCGGTAATATGCCCATCGTCCAGTACTTGCAAAAGCACATTGAATACATCGGGGTGGGCTTTTTCAATTTCGTCAAACAACACCACAGCGTAGGGGCTTCGGCGCACGGCCTCTGTTAATTGGCCCCCTTCATCATAGCCTACGTACCCCGGCGGAGCTCCAATAAGCCTGGATACGGAAAATTTTTCCATATATTCGGACATGTCGATACGAATCATGTTCTTCTCGTTATCAAACAGGGCTTCGGCCAGAGCCTTGGCCAGTTCTGTTTTGCCTACTCCTGTGGGCCCCAAAAACAAAAAGGAACCAATAGGGCGGCCAGGGTCGGCAATGCCTACACGGCTGCGCAAAATGGCATTGGATACTTTTTCCACCGCCTCATCCTGGCCGATTACCCGTTTATGCAGGGTATCTTCTAGGTGTAGCAGTTTTTCCCGTTCCCCTTCCACCAGTTTTTGTACGGGAATTCCTGTCCAGCGGCCAATGATTTCAGCAATTTCCTCTTCCGTTACCTTATCCCGCAAAAGGGTATGAGCCCCTTGTCCTTCTTCGGCTTTGGCCTCTTCCTGGGCCAGTTCTTCCTGCAATTTAGGCAGCTTACCGTACTTTAATTCCGCTGCCTTGTTTAAATCATACTCCCGCTGGGCTTTTTCGATTTCGGCGTTTAGCTGTTCCATTTCTTCCCGAAGTTTTTGCACCTTGCCAATGGAGGCCTTTTCATTTTCCCAGGTGGCCTTCATAGCGGCAAAGGTTTCCCGTTTTTCAGCCAGTTCTTTTTGAACATTTTCAAGCTGTTTTTGTGAGAGGCTGTCCTCCTCTTTTTTAAGGGCAGCCTCCTCAATTTCCAGCTGCATCATCTTACGGGCTATTTCATCCATTTCAATGGGCATGCTGTCAATTTCCGTACGGATCATGGCACAGGCCTCATCTACCAAGTCAATAGCCTTATCGGGTAAAAACCTGTCAGTAATATAGCGGTTGGATAAAGTAGCCGCGGCAATTAAGGCATTGTCCTGAATTTTCACCCCATGGAAAACTTCGTAGCGCTCTTTAATACCGCGCAAAATCGATATGGTATCCTCCACCGTAGGTTCCAGCACCATCACCGGCTGAAAGCGCCGTTCGAGGGCTGCATCTTTTTCGATGTATTGCCGGTATTCGTTTAAAGTGGTAGCCCCAATACAATGAAGTTCCCCTCTGGCCAACATGGGCTTTAAAAGGTTTCCTGCATCCATAGCCCCTTCGGCCTTGCCTGCCCCTACAATGGTATGCAGCTCATCAATAAACAGTATAATTTGCCCATCGCTCTTTTTAATTTCCGCCAATACCGCTTTTAGCCGTTCTTCAAACTCCCCTCTAAACTTAGCACCGGCAATTAAGCTGCCCATATCCAGGGCAAAAATCTGCCGGTTTTTTAAGCTTTCGGGCACATCCCCTTGTACAATGCGCTGGGCCAGGCCTTCGGCGATGGCGGTTTTACCCACCCCCGGCTCTCCGATTAATACCGGATTGTTTTTGGTTTTACGAGAAAGAATGCGAATGACGTTTCGTATTTCGCTGTCCCGGCCAATCACCGGGTCCATTTTTTGCTGGCGGGCCAGCTCAACCAAATCAACCCCATATTTGCTCAAGGCATCATAGGTATCCTCAGGGTTATCGGAAGTGACCCGGGTCGCTCCCCGTACAGTAGACAGGGCGTTTAAAAAATCTTTTTCGTTAATGCTAAAATCCTTAAACAAATTTTTTAAGGGATTGTCTGCCTTGGCCATTAAGGCTAAAAACAAATGCTCTACGGAAACGTATTCATCCTTCATCCGTCCTGCTATCTGCTCGGCCTCAAGAAGGGCTCTTTCCACCTCGGGGGATATATAGACCTTATCAATTTCCCGGCCCCCGCCCATGATTTTAGGCAGCCTTTCGATGCTTTGTGTTACGGCCATTTGAATGGCCTTAACATTTTTACCCATTTTGTTAAGAAGCTGAGGAATAAGTTCCTTCTCGTTTTCAAGCAAGGCATTGAGCAGATGCACCTGCTCTACTTGGGAGTTTTGGTATTCTACCGTATATTGCTGGGCCCTGGTAATGGCCTCAATGGTTTTTTGTGTGAATTTATTCATGTTCATGATTTTCCTCCTTTAGTGCTGCATGAAATTCAATGATTTCACAAGGAAGAAGGTTTTTGACTTTCTTTGACCTTCACTATTCATTATATCACTTTTCTTTCCCTTGTCAATAAAAAACCCTTGATTTAACAGGAGTTCACAATTTTTTTACACTTAAAAAGCAACCGGAAAACCGGTTGCTTTCATTTAAGCAGTTCGTACAATCTCCAACAATACTTCCACCATTTTATCCATAGCCTCAATGGAAATACATTCCTGTTTACTATGAAAATTATACCCTCCTGTAGACAGGTTGGGGCAGGGGAGCCCCATAAAGGATAGGCGAGCCCCATCGGTGCCTCCCCTAATGGGGGTTTCCATAGGCGTTACGCCAACAGCCTCCATAGCAGCCTTTGCCTTGTGAATAATCTCCATGTGGTCTTTTACAACTTCTTTCATGTTATAATAGCTGTCCTTCATGGTCACTTTCACTGTGTCTTGGCCGTATTCTTCGTTTAAGCTTTGGGCAATTCGCAGCATTCGCGTTTTCATGTTCTCAAACACTTCTTTATCATGTTCTCTGATAAGATAATGCAACTCTGCCTTCTCCTCGTTTCCCTTCATCTCACCTAAGTGGTAAAAGCCTTCATACCCTTGGGTATGTTCCGGGCGCAAGTGGGCAGGCAGGCTGTTTGCAAATTGGAGAGCAATGATGTTTGCATTTTTCATCCGGTTTTTGGCAGAACCAGGATGAATGTTCACCCCAAAGATTTCTACCAGGGCGCTGGCAGCGTTAAAATTTTCCCACTCCACCTCCCCCAGGGCGCCTCCATCTACCGTATAGGCGTATGCAGCACCGAACTTTTTCACATCAAAAAAATCCGCCCCCTGGCCGATCTCCTCATCGGGGGTAAAGGCAATAGAAACAGGAGGATGGCTTGGAAGAGCCCCGTCCATCAGCTTTTGGACCAAGGTCATAATTTCTGCCACCCCGGCCTTATTATCGGCCCCTAAAAGAGTTGTGCCATCGGTTACAATGAGGCTTTGCCCAATCAAATTTTTTAAAAAGTGGTTCTCCTCCTCTTTAATGGCTACCTGACTGTTAAGCACAATGTCTCCGCCCTGATAATTTTTGACTATCCTGGCGTTTACAGGGCCTCCAGCCACCGAAGGAGAAGTGTCCATATGAGCGACAAAACCAATGCCCTTATGCCCCTGCCAGTTCTTACCGGGGATGCTGGCGTACACATAACCCTTATCATCGATATGGGCATTTGAAACCCCCAGCCCCTTTAGTTCCTCCACCAATTGCTTTCCAAACACCAGTTGATTTGGGCTGGAAGGGTGAGTGGCAGAGTGCTCATCGCTATTGGTATTAATGGTAATGTACTTTAAAAACCGTTCATAGGCCTGCATTGTCCTTCATCCTTTCAAAGTATGTTTATTGGTTTAAGGCAGCACCGTACAAGTCGGGCACAATAGATGGACATTTCTTTTTGTGTAAATCATTATCCAAAATTGCCTCCCCTTTCATTGCCCCTTCTTTTGTGAGGTATTACCTTGATTGTTTTTTAAAAAAGCCAATTACCTCATCAAGGGAGGCAAAGCAGTTGTCTACGTATGGCGCCAACTCCTGGTGGTAAGGCTTTAAGTCCGGTACCATAATGGTTTTCATCCCTGCATTCTTAGCGGCAATAAGCCCGTTGTGAGAGTCTTCTATGGCAATACCCTCTCCAGGATCAACACCCATTTCCCTGGCTGCCAGCAGGTAAATTTCAGGGTCGGGCTTGCTTTTTTCAACATGGCTGCCGGAAGTAAGGGTTGAAAAATATTTCCGCAGGCCTGTCCGGTGCAAAAACAGTTCCGCCATTTCAAGGTATGAAGAGGTAACCAGGCCCCTGGGTATCCTTTGCTGCTCTAAGTACTCAAGAAGCTCAACCGCTCCTTTTTTAATGGGAACAGGGTTGTTTTCCAAATAAGCAAGGGTTTCAACCTTTCGTTGTTCATATAAATCCCAGTAGGTATAATCATCCCTGAACAAATGTCTTAGCATCTCTTCCGATGTTTTTTCATCTGTTCCAATGACCTGCAAAAACAGCTCCTCGGTTAAATCAATGCCCTTTTCCTTGGCAAGGGCGATGGAAATATCCACCCCCAGCCGCTCTGTGTCAAAAAGCAGGCCGTCCATGTCAAAAAATATAGTTTTCACCCTCATCCTCCTTGTTTTCAAATGTTATTTTTATGGCTTTCATCCCGTCTACCGCTGCGCTCATAATCCCGCCCGCGTAACCGGCCCCTTCTCCCAATGGAAAGATGCCTTGAATATTCCCCTGGCCCTTATCGTCCCTTTTTATTCTAACTGGGGCGGAAGATCTGGTTTCTACCCCTGTTAGCACCCCATCAGCAAGGGCAAAACCTCGTAATTGCTGATCCATTTTTAAAATACCCTGGCGCATGTTTTGCACCACATACCCAGGCAGGCACTCACTCAAATCTGCCGGTGTTACTCCAGGTAAATAGCTGGGGATTACCTGCCCCATGGCCTTGGTTTTGCGCCCGACCAAAAAGTCTTCTATGCGCTGAGCAGGGGCACGGTAGTTCTCACCACCCACAAGATAGGCCTGTTTTTCAATCTCTTCTTGAAAATCAAGGCCTGCCAGGGGGTGGGCAGATTTGAAATCTTCCGGCCTGATACCCACCAGCAGGGCTGCATTGGCATTTTGCCCATCTCTTGCATGGTGGCTCATACCGTTGGTTACCACTGTTTTTAAGGTGCTTGCCGCCGCTACCACCTGGCCCCCAGGACACATACAAAAAGTATACACCCCTCGCCCATCTTTTGTAGGCTGGTGAAGTTTGTATTCTGCTGCCCCCAGCCGGGGATGATTGGCAAACTTTGTGCCGTACTGGCCCAGGTTGATCAACCCCTGAGGGTGTTCAATCCTGGCACCAATGGCAAAGGGCTTTTGTTCCATATATAATCCCCTATTATGTAGCATTCGGTAAGTATCCCTTGCGCTGTGGCCAATGGCTAAAAACAAGTGTTCTGTTTCTTTTTGCTGTACGTGTCCATTACCATCTTCCCATACAACCCCTTTTAGCCAGCCTTGATCTATCAGCACATCCGTTAATTTGCTCTCAAAACGAATATCAGCCCCCAGGCGAAGCAGCTCTTCCCGCATATTTTTGACCACCCGGCGCAGTATATCCGTACCAATATGGGGCTTTTGCAGGTATAAAATTTCCTCCGGTGCTCCGCAGGCTACAAAAGTTTCAAGCACTTGCCTGGTAAAAGGGCTTTTGATGCCGGTGGTTAGTTTTCCGTCAGAAAAAGTACCTGCACCTCCTTCTCCAAACTGAATATTGCTTTGTGGGTCTAATATTCCCTTTAAGAAAAAGCGGTCCACATCTTTTGCCCGTTTTTCTACCTGTCGGCCCCGCTCTAGCACCAAAGGCGGGTTCCCGTTAAGGCATAGGCTATAAGCCGCAAAAAGCCCTGCCGGCCCCAAACCCACCACCACCGGAGGCTTGGCTGCTTTTTGGTACAAAGTTCCCCCTTGGGCTTTTGCAGGTGCTATTTTTTCCACCTCTTTAGGCAACTTTCGCCCATAAGGCGGGTGTAGCTTAAACTGAAGGGCATATACAAAATGAATGTTCCCTTTATCTCTGGCGTCAATTGATTTTTTTACAATGGTAAAATCAAAAATGGCCTCTTTGGGAACACGGATTTTTTTAGAAATAAAATGAAGCAATTCTTCGTTAGTTCCTTCCAGTGAAAAGGAAATGTTGCTTAACCTGTACATGTTCATCCTCCTTTTTATTATTGTATCATGGGGTTCAGTAAAAGCCAAAAGCTTTCTTTTTACCCTGTTTATTGTGTATAATGTTTTTGTAAAAGGAGGTTTTTTAAATGGCTAAAAAAGTAATTGTAGTTGGCGGCGGTGCTTCCGGCCTCGTTGCCGCTATTGAAGGGGCCAAACGAGGCCACCAAGTTACCCTGCTTGAACGCCTTGACCGGGTAGGCAAAAAAATTCTCGCCGCTGGCAACGGCCGCTGCAACCTATGGAATGTATTGCCTGCATCCTACCGGGGGGACGATGCCTTTGCCCAGCAGCTTTTTTTAGCCCAGCCTCTTAGTGCTGTGGAAGGCTTTTTTGCTTCCTTGGGCCTTATAACCCGCCTGGAAGAAGGAGGGCGGGTTTATCCTGCTTCGGGCCACGGGGCTTCGGCTTTAGATGTACTGCGCCTTGCCCTTGAGCGCTACCGGGTAAACCTGGTTACCGAAACCGCCGTTACCTCCCTAAAAAAAGAAAAAAATACTTTTGTTCTTAAGGATCAAAGGGGTAAAAAATATCATGCAGATAAAGTTATTTTATCCGGGGGCGGCAAAGCCAGCTCAAAACTTGGCAGCAACGGCAGTGCTTATAATTTATTAACCCAGCTAGGGCACCGGCTCACTGCCCAATATCCTGCCCTTGTTCCCCTGGATGCCAAAATGGATCCGTTAAAGGGCATGGCGGGGGTTCGGGTTCGGGCAGAGCTAAACCTTGTAAACTCAATCAGTCACCCAAATCCGTCCTTTGTAACTGATGAAGGCGAAGTTCTCTTTACCGCCACAGGCCTTAGCGGTATTGCCGCCATGAGCTTTGGTGAATATTTTTCAAAAGGCGGGGTGCTAACCATCAACTTTTTGCCTGCCGCCAACATCAAAAAAGCCGACTTGCTTACTCATCTATTTAGCCGCAGGGCTTTATTTGCCAATGCCCCTGCCGAACAATTTTTTACAGGTGTTTTTCATAAGCTTTTGGGATTTAACCTTTTAAAAGCAGCGGGTATTAGCCCCCTTTCGGCTCTCTGCAGCAGCATAACCGACAGCCAGCTTCATACCCTTAAAGAGATGATTTTCTGCTACCCTGTTGCCATTACAGGCACCAAGGGCTTTGACCAGGCCCAGGTTACTGCCGGAGGCATTGATGCGGCCGATTTTTCACCAACTACGATGGAGTCCCAATTCATTCCCGGCCTATATGCTACCGGCGAAGTATTGAACGTTCACGGCCCTTGCGGAGGGTACAATTTGCTTTTTGCCTTTACAAGCGGACTGGCGGCGGCAAGGAACATTTGATCTGCCTGGTCTTTGCCTTTTCTCACCTTTACATTCCAGGCTAAAACCAGTACAATAAAATATACGCGAAACTAATATGATATTTTAAAGGAGCAGTATTGTGGGCAAGATTATCACCATCACCAATCAAAAAGGCGGCGTTGGCAAAACCACCACTGCCGTTAACCTAACTGCTTATTTGGCCTATTTGGGCAAAAAAATATTGCTGATTGACTTAGACCCTCAGGGAAACACCTCCAGCGGTTTAGGGCAAAATACAGGAGATAACAGTATTTACGAGGTTATTATTAACCACCTGCCTATAGAAAGGTCGATTGTGCCGACCATGGTAAACAACCTGTTTTTAATCCCTGCGGATATTCGACTGGCCGGGGCCGAGGTAGAGCTGGTACAGGTGGAAAAACGGGAATTTCAGCTAAAAGAAGCCCTGGCCCCCATTAAAAACCAGTACGATTTTATATTTATTGACTGTCCCCCCTCTTTAAGCCTTTTAACCATTAATGGCCTAACCTGTGCCGATTCCGTTTTAATCCCCATTCAATCGGAATACTATGCCTTAGAAGGGGTTACTTCCTTAATCAATACCATTAACCGGGTTAAAAAAACTTTTAATCCCTCCCTTGATGTGGAAGGGGTTTTAATTACCATGCTGGACGGACGCACAAACCTGGGCCTTCAAGTGGTAGACCAAGTAAAAAAACATTTTAAGAAAAAGGTTTTCGCCACCGTCATTCCCCGAAATGTCCGCTTGGGAGAGGCACCCAGCCACGGCCTGCCCATTCATTTATACGACCCTAAAAGCGCAGGGGCCCAGGCCTACGAGGCACTGGCAAAAGAAATGATTGCCCGTAATCGCTAAAGAATATATACTTTTAAGAGGTGTTTTCATGAAAAAGAAAGGCTTAGGAAAGGGACTGGATCAGCTGCTTCCTTTACTTGAAGAAGACCCTTCCCAATCCGTTCAAGAGCTTTCCATTTCCGACATTGACCCTAATGAAACCCAACCCCGCCAAACCTTTGAAAAAGAAGGTCTTGAACAGCTGGCCCAAAGCATTAAGCAGGTGGGTATTCTACAGCCCATCTTGGTGGTTCCCACAGGCAGCCGTTATCGTATTGTAGCCGGAGAGCGGCGTTTTCGTGCTGCCCGATTGGCCGGCCTTTCCACGGTGCCGGCCATTGTAAAAGACCTTGGGCAGTTAGAACAGATGGAGGCGGCCTTGATTGAAAACCTTCAGCGGGAGGACTTAAACCCCGTTGAAGAAGCCCTGGCTCTTCGAGCTCTCATGAACCGCTACGGTTATACCCAGGAGAAACTGGCCCAGCGCCTTGGTAAAAGCCGCCCAGCAATTGCTAATTTGCTGCGCATTTTAAATCTGCCGGAAGAGGTTCTTTCCTTGGTTCAAAAGGGGGACTTATCTGCAGGTCATGGCCGGGTGTTGGCTGGTGTACAAAGTGAAAAAAAGCAAAAAGAGCTAGCCACCTTAACGGTTTTAAAAGGCTTGAGTGTACGCCAGCTGGAGCAACTGGCAGCAGCAGAAAATAATCCTAAGCCCAAAACCAAGCAAAAGATGCTGCCCGTTGAACTTTCGCAAATGCAAGAGCAAATGCAGGAGACCTTTGGCCTTCGCACCACCTTTAGCGGCAACCTGAACAAGGGTAAAATTACCCTCCAATACTATTCCCAGGAAGAGTTGGAAGCCTTGTACCAGCTTTTGGAAAGGCTTTAAAATTTGATATCATCCTATAAAAAAACTACCAGCACGCTGCAGGTAGTTTTTTTATAGGAACAGCCCGGCCCCCATTAAGAGCAGGAGGATGGCCTTATTATGTAAAGCCTCCTTCGTTTTTTGATTATAGGGGCTTTTTTGAACAGCCCGCTTGCCCAGTATAAAAAAGGCAGTTCCGGCCCCCAGCAAACCCAAGGGGGTGGCAGCTACAGTCCATTGAGTAGCGGCTCTAACTCCGATTGCGTCAATCACAATAAAATACACCACCATAGCAAAACCATTTAGGAGTACTTCATCCATCCCCATTAAAAAACCGCCGGCAAAATGAGATTGCAGCAACGCCACCGGTGCCCGGCTACAAAGGATAAAAGAGCGGCTATCCTCTTTTAAAGCGGCAAACAGTATCATCAAAAGGATGATTGTTTTTTCGTAAAAGGCTAAAAAACCGTAGTTCCCCATAAAAAACAAAAAGGAAGTAACTGTTGCCCAACCAATTACGCCTACAAGAACATAGCTTAAAACAAAACCCAGCTGGCTTTTTGTTGCCTGCCTTTTTGTTTTAGCAGCAATAAGCAGGGTGTAGAGCCAATAGGTTCCATGGCTTTTGCATGCAAAAAAACCTACGGCAAAGGCCATTATCCATTTAAGCCAACTCATCTTACCACTCTCCCAGGCTATAGAATAGCAAATTTTGCAAAAAAATAAAAGAACCTCTCTTCATTCCCCTTGCAGCCTATGGCCTTTTGTGGCAAAATAAATAGGTATTGTAGTTAGAAAGGGGCATTTCATTTGCAAAACCATCAAAATAGCATTGTTATTTTAGACTTTGGCGGCCAGTACACCCAGCTTATTGCCCGGCGTGTACGGGAAAACAAGGTTTATTCCGAGGTCTATCCCTTCGATACCGACATTGATACCTTAAAGGCCTTATCTCCCGCCGGTATTATATTAAGCGGCGGCCCCGCCAGCGTACTGGATGCCGACGCCCCCACCTGTGACCCTGCTATCTTTGACCTGGGCATTCCCATCCTTGGCATTTGCTACGGCATGCAGTTCATGGCTAAGACCCTTGGAGGCAGTGTGGAAAAGACCCCCAACCCCGAATACGGCAAAATCAATGTGAGCATTACTGGCGCCCAAAGCCCCTTGTTTGAAGGGCTGTCCAATGCCCTTACCGTTTGGATGAGCCACGGTTATCAGGTTAACAGCCTGCCCCAGGGTTTTGTAACAACAGCCCAAACAGCCAACTGCCCCATTGCCGCCATGGAAAACAGCGCCAAAAAATGGTACGGCTTGCAGTTTCACCCAGAAGTTACCCACAGCGAAAAAGGGAACCAAATCATTCAAAACTTTTTGGAAAAGGTGTGCGGCTGCGCCCCCAACTGGACCATGGAGGCCTATGCCCAACTGGCGGTGGAACGTATTCAAAAAGAAGTAGGGAAAACCGGAGAAGTTCTTTTGGCCCTCTCGGGCGGGGTAGATTCTTCAGTGGTCGCCGCCCTTCTTTATAGGGCCATTGGCCCCCGCCTTACCTGCGTTTTTGTTGACCACGGCTTTATGCGTAAAGGTGAACCTGAACAGGTGGTAGAGGTGTTTACAAAGGCCTTCCCGGTGAACCTTCATCACGTAAAAGCTGCCGATCGGTTTTTTGCCGATTTAAAGGATGTTTCCGACCCTGAAACCAAGCGCAAAATCATCGGCCGCGATTTTATTGAAGTTTTTAAAGAAGAGGCCCAAAAAATCGGAAAGTTGGATCACTTTGCCCAGGGCACCATTTACCCTGATGTTATCGAAAGCGGTAGTATCAAGGGCAGCAATGTCATCAAAAGCCATCATAATGTTGGAGGGCTCCCTGCGGAACTTGGCTTTACAAGCCTGATTGAACCTTTGCGGATGCTCTTTAAAGATGAAGTGCGCCAGCTGGGCTTAACCCTTGGCTTGCCCGCCGAAATGGTGTGGCGCCAGCCCTTCCCCGGGCCAGGGCTCGCCATTCGGGTTATTGGAGATTTGACCCCTGAAAAGGTAAACATTGTACGGGAAAGCGATGCCGTGCTGCGGGACGAGGTGCAAAAATCCGGCCTGGCAAGTGACATTAACCAATATTTCACCATTTTAACGGGCCTGCGCTCCGTTGGCATTAAGGGCGATGAGCGCTCCTACGATTACACTATTGCCATCCGCGCTGTAACAACCGATGATTTTATGACTGCCGACTGGGCAAAAATCCCCCACGAGGTTTTAGGCCGCATCTCCAGCCGCATTGTAAACGAGGTGGAGCATGTAAACCGTGTGGTCTTTGATATTACCACCAAGCCCCCGGCTTC
>CAYFQH010000055.1:0-11526 GCA_964345215.1 uncultured Oscillospiraceae bacterium
GGCGATTTTGATAAAAAAGGGGCAATACCCCAAGGCAATGGTTCAGGCTAGCCTATAGCGTTTTAAAAAAGCCTGGGCTCCTACTCTGCCTCAATCCATCCCCCGTCGGCAAGCACTTTTTGGGCTTTAGCAAAAGTTTCTTCATTCACCAGCACCACAGGGCCGGTGCAGCCCATGCCGCTTTCGGCGTAGAGGCCCACTTTCCAAAGGGCAGCCACGGCCTCCTCCAAATCGGTAATTTCAATGCCGGCAATTTCCTCGGTTACAATGGTTTTAGGGGGGGCCAAAATGGCAGGGGTGTCCTGATGGGCGGCCCGGTCTTTTTCTTTTATTTTATTCAGTATTTTACCAAGGCCCGCTTTTTCGGCGGCAGCAAATTCGCTGTTCATTACCTTAAACCAGTCCCCCTTTACCAATTGGGCAGCGTAGGCAATGGCTCCTGCAATGACCGGTGCCCCTGAGGCCCGGGATACAATCATTACCAGCCTGTCGTAGCCCTTGCCAAGGCCTGGGCCATAGCCGCAGCCTAAGGCTTCGTAGCTGCCGCCGGTGGTGAAAGAGCTGAGCATTTTTGTTAATACATTGCCTGTTAGGGGGTCGGTTACCATAATATCGCAGCTGCCGCCAAGCAAATCGTTGCCCCGCATAACGCTGCCGCCATCAGCCCGGGTGGAGGAGGCAAAATGAATATCATAGCCCCCCGCCTTTAGCTCTTTTAAGGCCATCTCCGCCTGCCTGGCTCCGTCGATATTTAAAATACCCAAGGTAGGGCTTTCAAGCCCGCAGGTTTTAGCGGCGACAATGCCAGCAATGGCGTTTTTTACCATACCCTCCACCCGGTTGGCAGAAGAAGTGCCTGTGGTGGTGGCCAGGTAGATTTCCTTGCCCTTGCCGGGGGTAATCACCCGGCCAACGGTGGATACGCCGATGGGGAATGGGTAGTGCATGGTTACAGCGCCATGAGCCTGGCCATCAGCCAGGAGTTTTTCCATAACGGTTTGGGCCTCGTCATCGGTTTGGGCCTTGATGGTGGTTAGAGTAGGGTGGGCTTTGGTGCCGATATAGATGACTTCAATACCCTGGCCGGCGGCCAGTACCGCCCCTTTTAAGGTTTCTTCTTCCCCGTGTTCGCTGCCAAGGCCTGTTAATGCAATGCAGGGTTTTTGACCGAAGGAACCGGTTTTAAGGCCCTGGGCAATTTCTTCAAAAGTGTTGGCAATCATGCCTTTTATTGTGCTAGACATTTTTATTGCCTCCTATTCTGCGCCTAAGGTTTTTGCAAAGTCTGCCATGGCTTGGGCAATCATCTGCCGCACTTCCCCTTGGGATATGCCGGCTTCTTCCTTGGCGCCGCCGTTGGCCGCCACTACAAAAGAACAGCCGTCAAAAAGGTTTGTCATCCGGCCCAGAAACAAGCTGCCCTTGCCTACAAACATAGCGTTTTTTACCCTGCCAGCCAAAATGTCTTCTCTGGCAAAGCCAAGGTAGGGAACCCCCGAGGGAATATGCCCCTGGGTGGGGGCCCAGCCAGTCATACCGTGTTGGGTGGTAAAGTTAAGGAGTTCGCTTTTTTCCATCTCCCCCCGTTTTACGGCCAGGGCACCAATCATTTTATAGTTGGCCAGGGGCACATCCCCTGCACCGGCGGGTTTGGTCACTTCGGGGTTTTGCATTTCAACGGAATATTTATCAATGTCGGGTATTTTAAGGCCCAGTTTATCAAGGGGATCGCTGACCAAAGCGGTAATGACCGCTTGAGGGGCAGAGCCGCTGGATACGGTGTGCTTGCCGGTAAATTGGCTTAAAATTTCGGGGCTGATGCCGTCGTTTTTGCTTACCAGTACCGCAAAGCCACCCACCACGTCTTCTAAAACAGGCAGGCCTTTTTTAACATGGTCTTTGCCATTCATGCCAAGTTTGGCTGTGCTGCCGCCGGCGGCTACCACTACATGTTGGTAAGTACCGCTGGCCACTAAAGCCGCCGCATGGATCATGGCGTGAACGGGAGCAGCGCAAAAGCCCCGTATATCAATGCCCGTGGCTCCGGCATAGCCTGCAATTTCAGCTGCAGCCTTGCCCATGTTGCCTCCGCCCCGCTGATTCATATCTCCAACGGCTTCTTCGGAGCAGTCAATCACCAAATCAATATCGGCCCGGTCAATGTCCACATTGTTGGCCAGGTGCAAAAGGGATAGCACACAGGAGGCCTTGGACACCAGGTTTTCGTGGAGTACATGGGCGGAAAGGTTCACGTCTACATCGTGGCCCTTTTTAATACAGCCCACCAGCTGGTTATTTTGATAAAGGCCTTCGGCCTGTTCATCTTTAACCAAATGCTCAATGGTTTCAATGGGGGCCCCCTCTTTTACCCGGGCAATAATGGTTTCGTCCATTAAAGGGTGCTGGGTAAAGCGGCTTTTTACATCAGCAGCAAAGCTGCTTTCCAGCATCACCAAGTCAAAGGCATCGCAGGCCTGCATCAGCATATAAAACTCATCTTGAGGAATAATTTCCCCAAGTTTACCAAAGCGGCCGGCTTCGCTCTCTTTTTTGCTTTCATACCAGGGCTGGGGAATGGCAGCCAGTTTTTCCGGGGTAATGGTGCCAATATAGGTTTGGTTGGGGGGATAGGCCACCGCCGCCTCAAAGGTGCGCAGGTGCTTGGGCAGCTCAACTAAATAATCAGAATTTGGATTTACAATGCGCTCGGTGGTTTGGGTGGTGCCATTATGGAGCACCATGTCCGGGGCGTGGGCTAAAATATAAGCGGTACCCTTTAAAACACTGTTCATGGTTATCTTTTCTCCTGTCAATCGATGTGGTGAAGGGATGTGTGTTATCATTTATAGTATGAAACAGGCAAATGTTTATATTATCGGGGCCGGCATGAATTGTTTAACAGGGCCCCTTTATTGCAAAATAAGAAATAACGCTGTAAGGAACATCCTCACAGCGTTACACGGTTGTGCTTAATTGCGGGATCACCTTAATGCAGGTAAATGGTTTTACGAGCAGGCTCCCTTAGCATGTGGGCGGCAGGGACAAGGCCCATGCTGCGTCAAAAAAGAGGTTTTTAGTACTTGGTAAACTGATCCCGGATGGATTTCATTTCGCTTGCGATTTCATCTACATCCAAAACCATTTCCATCATACCAACCTGCTCGTCGTACACGCTTTCGTCAACTTCCGCTTTAATCTCATCCTCGCAGATGTGATATACCTTAAGTCCTAACTGGACTCCTGTCAATGGACCGGCAAATGTGGGGTCACCGGCAGTTACCGTTTCGGCAGCAAGGCCGGCGGCTTCGCCTTCCCCTGCTCCTACGATGACTACCAGGTTTTCAGGGCCATACTGCTCTGAAAAGTCTTTTACCCGTTTTTGATTTTCCAGGTCCATTGCGCCTGCGGCCGTTCAGACAAAGCATTCTGTGGAAGAGAATACCACGTCGGCACCGGCAGTTTTGACAGTTTCTTCAATGGCTGGGCCAGGAACACCGTCGCGGTCGCCGATGATAATGACTTTTTTTCCGTTTAAAATACTCACGGTCATCTCTCCTTTCCTAATTTTTAAGTTTATACCTAAGGGGCAAGGCCCCAGGGTAACAATTAAATATGGCGTTTGATCATCTCTTCGATGTTCTTTTCCGTAGCATCGTCTTTAACGAGCTCTTCAATTTTTTCGCCGTTTTCGTAAATGGCCATCACCGGCAAGCCCAGCACTTTTTGGCCGATGGCAAGCCTTCTGGCCTTAGTGGTGTTTAGGGCGGTAAACTTTAACTGGTTGCCGTATTTTTCGGCACATTGGTGTACAAAAGGCATTAAAGCCTCGCAAGGTACACAACCGTCGCCGTAAAAGTCTACAAATACTTTGCCTTGGGCGCTAAGCACTTCGGCTTCAAAAGTATCTTTAGTTAATTCTAACATATTTACTCATTCCTTTGCTAGTAGATTGTTTCGTTATTAGAGGTTGCTTGGTTATTAGTGGCCTTGGTGCTTTAACTGCAGATGTTGTCAAGGCCTTCCAAATAATGTTCTGCTGTGGTGGCGGCAATGGCACCATCGGCTGCGGCGGTAATCACCTGGCGCAGGGGGGTAATGCGTACATCCCCTGCAACAAATACACCGGGTACATTGGTGCGCATATGGCTGTCGGCTACAATATAACCGTCCTCCATTTCCACCTTGCCTACAAACAGGTCGGAATGGGGGAGAAAGCCCACAAACACAAACACCCCAAAGGTACCATCTTCTTCATCGGCTTCAATCTCCCGGCTTTCGCCGGTAAGGGTATCTTTAACCACCATGGAGGTTAAAATGCCATCGCCCTTAAGCTCCGTTACTACACTATTCCACATAAATTCGATTTTAGGGTTGGCAAAGGCTTTTTCCTGAATGGATTTACAGGCCCTTAGGGCATCACGGCGGTGAATAACCGTTACCTTGCGGGCAAATTTAGCCAGGTAAATGGCCTCTTCCACGGCAGAATCGCCGCCCCCTACCACATAAACCTCAAAATCTTCAAAAAAGTTGGCATCGCAGGTGGCGCAGTAGGAAACCCCTTTGCCTGTAAGCTCTTTTTCCCCGGGGCAGCCAATTAACCGGGGGTTGGCCCCGGTGGCAATAATAACGCTTTTGGCCTGGTATTGGTTTTTTTGCCCCTTTAATACCTTAATATCCCCTTCAAGGGTAACATCCTCAATGGTATCAAACACCTTGTGGGCACCAAACTCATCAGCTTGTTTTACCATGCGGTTAACAAGGGTTGGGCCGGTTTCCCCTTCAATAGAGCCGGGGTAGTTTTCCAATTCACTTGTAATTACAATTTGACCCCCTTCTTTGGAGCCCTCGATTAAAAGGGTATCCAAGCGGGAACGGCCGGCATACAGGGCGGCTGCCAGCCCCGCAGGGCCGGCGCCGATAATGGCTACATCATAAATCTTATCCACTATTTCACCTCGAAAATGGTCTGATCCTCTACCTCGGTGGATAGGGCGTCAAGGGCAGTTAACACAATTTTACGCCGCAGCTGTTTTTCTTCCCCTTTATTTAAGGCAGGGTTGCCCAAAGGGTAGGGAATAGCCACAGCGGGAACAATACGGTTGGCACCAACCGTCATGGAAATAGGGGTGACTGTACAAATGTGAACCACCGGAATACCGGCCCGTTCAATTTCTTTTACCATCGTTGCGCCGCAACGTGTACAGGTGCCTCACGTGGAGGTGAGGATGACCACATCCACCCCGTCCTTTTTAAGTTTTGCAGCAATTTCCGCAGCAAAGGCCTTGGCGCTTTTAACGGCGGTACCGTTGCCAACGGTGGTGTAAAACAGGTTGTGGAGCTTGCCGATAATACCCTCTTTTTCTAAATCCCGCAAGATATCAACGGGGAGAACCCTGTCAGCATCGTCATTGGCACAGGTGGGGTCGTAGCCGCCATGGGCAGTTTCGTAACCGTCGCCCGTTAAATCATCAATCCCTGTAATATCGTACTCGCCGTATTTAGAGGCGCTGGAGGCTTCGATATGGTCGGGGTTGCCCTTGGGCACAATGCCCCCAGAGGTAACCAGGGCCACGGTGGCTTTGGTTAAATCTTTGATGGCTGGGGCAGGGGGCACTCGGTCAAAGGCGGGCATAGGGTATTCGGTAGTGTAGGGCTTGCCAGCCATTTTAGCCAGCAGCATGTTAACGGCCCGTTTGGCCCCCCGTTCTTTTTCAAAAAAGTTTACCCGTACGCCATTTGGCATATAGCCTTCCTCGGCAGAGGATAAGATAGGCTCGTTATTAGCCAGTTTCAGCGACAGGGCCGCCATTTGGGGCACGGCGGTGCGCATGCCGGTGGCGCTGGGCTTGGTGGAAATGATATACACCTTGTCTTTATACATTTCGGCGCCGGGGTTTTCAATATACATACCTGTTACGACAGGAATGCCTGTTTCCTCCTTAACCATTTGGCAAACGGCACCACAGGCCACCCCATAGCGGCCGGCGTTGAAGGCGGGACCTGCCACAAACAGATCGGGATTTACTTGTTTCACCATGGCTAAAATGCGTTTTTTCGCTTCTTCCAAGTTTTCGTTGAAGAAGGAGTCACCGCACACAATGGTGTTTACAATTTCGGCCTTATCGGCATAGGCAGCGGTAAAAGCCGCTCCGGGGCCCACGGGGCCCACACGCAATTCCGGCTCATGGTCGGCTTTTTCCTCGCCGCCAATACCAGCATAGAACTGGTTGATATAATGTAAAACCTTTAGTTTACTCATACCTTGCTCCTTTCAAAAGTATTAGCGGGCACTTAATTTATTAAAGCCAAGCTCGTTAGTAGCACCGGTGATTGCCTGCAGTTCAACATCAATACTGCCGTCCTCGTGAAGGTTGCCGTCCCAGCCGCCGGCAATTTTGCCAACGTAGTTAAGGGAACCGATTACCTTGTCAAGTTTGGGCAGGGTGACTACCTGGTTGGCATTGCCGCCGGTTACCACGGCATCGGCGCTTAAGTCTGCATCGGCCAGGGATTGGGAGGTTCCGTCCTGCCCTGCGTACTCATCGGTAATGATCACCGTATGGGTGCCGGTGGCTTCAATTTTTTTACAGTTCATAATTAAATCTGTATCGGGGTTGCCAAAGCCTTCTTGGGAGATAATGACCCCGTCTAAATCCAGGTATTCTACCAATTTAGCAGTCCAGTCGGAGGAGCGCTCCTTATCGGCCAGGTAAACGTTTTCGTTGGTGATGATCATGCCTACAAAATTTATGGTTTTGCCATGCTCCGAAAATAAATCATGAATCACCGGGTTGTTTTGGTGGTGGTAGGTGGCATTTTTATCGCAGGCAGAAACGCAGTTGCCGCTAACAATGGCACCGTCTAAAATTTCGGTGGGGTAAATCATGGTGGTCAGGGATTGTTTCATATCTACCCCATACACATAGGTATCGTGGAGCAGGCCCTGGCTTTGAAGCATTTGCACATAGGCTACCCGGGGCAGCTCGGGGTAAGCTTTGGCGCCCTGTAAAAGGGGCAGGGTTTCGTAGGTTACGGTTTCATCGGGGGTAGCCCCTTTAGCTAACTTACCTACAAAATGGGCCACTTTAAGGCCGGCTTTACGGATAGCGGCCTCGTAGTCCCGGGCTGGCAGGCTGTCCACGGGGTTAAAGTTTAGCACCAGATTACAGGTTTTGGAAAAAGGGGTGTAGTCGGCCCCAAGGCCGGTCATATCTACAATTCCTTCTTGGAAACCCACAATAGGCCCAGTAGTCATAACTGCAGCGCCTTTAAGCACATAGGTTACACCGCTGCCAACGGTTTGCACCTTGGATACCATGCCAGGGAAGATGTCGCCGAGGCCTTCGATTTTAGCCCGGGGCTCAATTACGTCTTTCACCGGGGTAATCCGTACACTCTCGCCGGGGCGGGCAATATCAAGGGTTACATCCTTGATGTGCTCATCTTCCAGCACCAATTTTTTGATTTCATCCTGATTGATGTAAAGAACGCCTTTTTCCACCCGGGCTTCACTGGAAAATTGCATGTCATGAATCAGAATATAGCCAACATCTAGTTTCAAACTGTTACCTCCTTTGTATATCTTTGGGTTTGGTAAATGACTTATATACTGTAAACCGGCAGGGGCTGCCGCCGGGTTAGTACCAAAGGCAGGGGCCTATTTAATGAGGCCATGGGCGGATAAGGCGCTTTCAATCAAGGTATAATCCACCTGCATATAATCTTGTAAAAGGGGTGGGGGCAGGGTTTTTTCCTGTACGTTCAGCTTGCGGCAGGTATCAAGGGCACCTTCAATAATACGCAGGCTCTCTATATCCACCGGCCCGGGCTTGCCCCCAAGCAAAATGGATTTATAAGGGGTTTGGTTGGGCTTTACGCTGCCTGATAAGGGATGGCTTAATAGGCGATACCCTTGATGAACGAAATTCCGGGCACCTATCATTACATCCATCAAAGGCCCTTTAATAAACGTTACCTTGCAAAGGGGTTCGTAGGCCTTTTGCACCGCGGGGTTGTTGGTTAAAAGCATGTTGCTCACCCTTTTTTGGTCAAAGAAAAAACAGAATAAAAACGCACATAGCGCTTTTACTCTGTTCAATAACCTGAGAGTTTCTTCCTATTGCACATAAGCTGTGCGCAAGAATTGCCCCTTCGGTGCTGTTCGCTTTCCAGAGTTTCGTCCGGACACGGTCCTTTTACCTGAGATCTTCATGTAAAGTTAGCGGCTTTACATTTATTCCTTCGGTGCCGCCAAAGGCGGTCTCTCCCGGGTCCATCAGCCGAAAATGATCCGTTTTTGCTAAAGGTTAAACCGACTCATTTCTACCTTCTATTATAAGTTAGTTTACAAATAAACACAAGCTAAAAAAAATAATTTTATAACAAAAAATAATGAATCTTGAAAACTTTATTATAAATTTGTATAATCGCTAAAAATCCACTATAAAAGGCAATAAAGAAAGAAAATAGTTGGGTTTTTTACCTGCTATATTGTCAGTACCTGTTTGCATGGTTTAAACAAGGGGGTAAAAGTGGTAAACTATGGGTAGGGCTTAGGCAAACTGTGCCTTAAAAGCCTTAAGCCCTTCAAGGGCAAGGGCCACTTCATCCTTGGTGTTCGTATGGGAAAAAGAAAACCGCACCGCCCCCTGCTTTGTGGTGCCAAAGGCTTTGTGCAATAGGGGGGCGCAGTGGATACCCGGGCGCAGGGCAATATGGTATTCTTCTTCTAAAAAGTTTGCCACCTCATCAGAGGGAATGTTTTTATAATTCACCGCAGCAATAGGCATACGCACTGGGGCCGTATCATCGCCATAGATGGTAAAGCCGCCGATGGCCTTAACCCCCTTAATAAAAAAGGAGGTAAGGGCGTTGGCTTTTGCCAAAAGGTTTAGGGGGCCCTTTTCCATTATATACTCAACCCCGGCTAAAAGTCCTGCAATCCCCGGGCTGTTTAAAGTGCCGGCCTCCAGTAAATCCGGGAGCATGGCAGGCTGGGTTGGCTCAAAGGAATGGCTCCCTGTTCCCCCGGTTATCATGGGCCTGGGGGTAAAGCGCCGGCTTAGCACCAGCCCCCCCGTACCCTGGGGGCCTAAAAGGCTTTTGTGGCCGGTAAAGCAAAGGGCATCAATAAAACATTCCTTTATATCAATAGGCAAAAGGCCGGCGGTTTGCGCCGCGTCTACAATCAATAGGAGGTTATGCCTTTGGCAAAGGGCTCCAAGGGCCTTTATGTCCACCACGTTGCCTGTTAGGTTGGAACCATGGGCTACCACGATGGCAGTGGTATCTTTTTCAATGGCGCCTTCAAGGGCCAAAAGGGAAACCCGGCCCTTATCATCCACCGGCACAAAAGTGGTATTGCCTCGGTGGTGAAGGGGCCGAAGCACCGAATTGTGCTCCCCCTGGGAGGAAACAATATGGCCGTTGACAGAACCTATGGCAATGTTTAGGGCCTCGGTTACATTTTTAGTAAACACCACCCGTTCAGGGTCGCTGGAGCCAAAAAAACCGGCGATGGTCTGCCGGGCTTCAAAAACCGCCCGGTTGGCATCCAAAGCCAGGGAATAGGCCCCCCGGGACGGGTTGCCAAAGTGGCTCAGGCCATAGGTAACAGCCTCAATTACTTTGTTTGGCTTAGGGTAGCTGGTGGCGGCGTGGTCAAAATAAATCATAAATACACCTCAACAACAGGGTAAATGTTTACATATTACATATTACATACTACAAAAATAACAAGGATAAATCCAAGGAGGAAACAAATGAGCCTTTTATCAAATTGCACTTCAGGGGGCTGCGGCTCCAAAATCGGCCCTGCCGACTTACAGGGTTTTTTAGAGGATTTGCCTATTTTGCGCAAGGAAGAGCTGCTGATCGGCTTTGATGCCAGCGATGATGCGGCAGTGTACCAACTCAATGGGAACCAGGCTCTGGTATCCACAGTGGATTTCTTCCCTCCTATGGTGGAGGATGGTTACCTCTTTGGCAAAATTGCCGCCGCCAATGCCCTAAGCGATGTGTATGCCATGGGTGGCAAGGTACTGCTGGCCCTTAATTTAGTGTGCTTTCCTCAAAAGATGGACAAGGGCATTTTAGCCCAAATCTTAAAAGGGGGGGCGGAAAAAGTCCGGGAAGCCGGCGGCGTGCTGGCGGGGGGCCACTCTATTTACGACCATGAACCTAAATATGGCCTGGCAGTAACCGGGCTGGTACAGCCAAAAAAGCTTTGGCGCAACAACAGCCCTAAAGCTGGGGATGTGCTGATTTTAACCAAAGCCCTCGGCAGCGGCCTTGTGTTATCGGCTGCAAGGGCCGGGGTGGTTGAGGAGGAACATTATCAAGCAGCTACCACTGCCATGGAGCGTTTAAATAAATATGCCGCCGAAAAAGCGGCGGCCTTTACCATCAATGCCTGTACCGATGTAACAGGCTTTGGCCTGGGGGGCCATGCCCTTGAAATGGCGGGGGCGGCCTACACCCTTTTTATTGATACCGCCTCCCTGCCGGTTTTACCCGGGGCGGTTCACTACGCCAGGGAATACCTGGCCACGGCAGCAGGCCAGCGCAACCGCAACCATGCCCATGATAAAATTGATTATAGCACCGTGGATGAGGGGATGCAAGAAGTCCTCTTCGACCCTCAAACCTCAGGGGGGCTCCTTTTTAGCCTACCTGCCCACCAGGGGGAAGAACTCCTCGCGCTCATTCAAAAAGACGATCCCCAGGCGGCCATCATCGGCCAGGTAATGCCAAGGGAAGAAAAGGCCCTGGTTTTATTATAAAACAGGATAACGAAAGGAAAAAATAAAATGAAGAATTTAGATATGATAGGCAAACCCTGCCCCATTCCGGTTATTGAGGCAAAAAAAGCCCTGCGGAACATGGCCCAAGGGGAGATGCTGGAACTGGTGGTGGATAACGATGTGGCCTGCCAAAACTTAGAAAAAATGGCCAAAGGGCTAGGGCACGATATCAGCTATCAAAAAAGGGATGATGGCAATTTTACCGTAATCATTACCTTAAAAGAGGCCGAGCCTTTACAAAATGAAAAGGGCAGCTTTGTGGTGGCTATTGGCAAAAGCCAAATGGGTGAGGGCAGCGAAGAACTGGGTACTATGCTGATGAAAAGCTACATTTACGCCTTAACGGAACTGGATACCCCCCCCAGGCAATTATTGCTTTATAATGGGGGCATTCACCTTGCTCTTAAAAATGCCGATACCTTGGAAGACCTAAAAACCTTGGAGGGCAAGGGCACCCAAATCAGCTCCTGCGGCGCCTGCCTTAACTATTACCACAAAACGGAAGAACTGGGCATAGGTACCATTACCAATATGTATGCCATTGCCTCGGCCATGGCCCAGGCCCACAAGCTGGTGAACCTGTAATGGGTAAAAAAGAGGTGGTGTTTACCTTTGAAAGCACTCATCAGGCCATTTTGGCGGAAAAATTATTAAAAGAAGGGAACATACCCCTTCGGGTCATGGCCTTGCCCGCCCAAATTGAGGCTGGCTGCGGCCTTTGTAT
>CAYFQH010000056.1:0-11194 GCA_964345215.1 uncultured Oscillospiraceae bacterium
TTTTTCTGTTTCCAGGCTTTATATGGTTTTTATCAAATTGCTTATCCCTTTGGCACCAGCAGTTCCTTTACCAAATCATCCATGTTGTACAGGCCGGGCCCTTTATTTTGCAAAAAGTCAAGGGCCTTTAGGGCGCCGTAGGCAAAAATATTGCGGTTGGTGGCCTCGTGTTTTAGGGTGATATTTTGGTCATCCCCCAAAAAGTGTACTTCATGGGTACCGGCCACGGTCCCCCCCCGCAACGCGTGGATGCCGATTTCTTTTTGCCCCCGCTTGCCCGTATGCCCCTCTCTGCCGTAAACAGGGTAGCTTTGAGGCAAAGCCTGGTGAAGGGCATCGTAGAGGAGCAGGGCCGTGCCGCTGGGGGCATCTACTTTTTGCCGGTGGTGGGTTTCGGTAATTTCAATATCAAAATCCTCCCCCAGCATTTTGGCCGCTTCTACGGTTAGGGCCTTTAACACCGCCACCCCCAGGCTCATATTGGCACTTTGAAAAATAGGGATTTCTTTTGCCGCTTCTACAATTTTCCGATGCTCAGCCTCACTGTATCCCGTGGTAGCCAGCACCAGCGGCGTTTTTGTTTTTATGCCGTATGCTAATAAAGCGGTAAGGGCCTTAGGAGATGAAAAATCAATAAGACCTTCAACCTGCTTTTTTTCATCTTCCTTTATGGCCTCAAAACCAAAGGCCGTGTCGCCAGCCTCTATCCCCGCTACCACCTGATAGCCTTTATCCTGGGCGGCTTGCGCCAAAGCCTGGCCCATTTTACCCTTATAGCCGCTAATGATGATTTTCATCTGCTTCCACCGCCCTTATATTAGCCCGTAGGCCTGCATCTGCTTTTGCAGGTTGTCCCGTGTTTTTTCTTCCATGGGTACCAGGGGCAGGCGGCAAAAGCCGTTGCCGTAACCCATCATGGCCAGAGCCGCTTTTACAGGGCTAGGGCTGGTTTCACTAAAGAGGGCATAAATTAAGGGGTTCATTTTAAACTGCTCGGCCAGGCCTTCCTCCATCCTGTTTTCCATAACGCTCATAGCCAGAAACGCCATTTGCCGGGGGGCAATGTTCGCCATCACCGAAATAACTCCGTCAAAACCCAGGGCCAGCAGGGGGAGTAAAATCTCATCGCTGCCGGAGTAAAAACTGATTTTCCCCTTGCAAAGGGCCATCATTTTCATGATTTGGTCGATGTCACCGCTGGCCTCCTTCATGGCAACAATATTGGGGTGCCCGCAAAGGGCGGCCACCGTTTCAGGCAGCATATTAAGGCCTGTTCGCCCCGGCACGTTATACATAATAAGGGGTAAATCCGTGCTGTCGGCAATGGCTGTGTAATGGGCAATCAGCCCTTTTTGGGTGGTTTTATTGTAATAAGGGGTTACGCAAAGCTGGCCGTCGGCTCCAAGAAGCTTGGCCTTTTTAGCCATATCAATTACACTTTGGGTGTTGTTGCCCCCAGTACCTGCAATAACAGGGATTCTCCCCCCCACCTGCTCAACAGTGAAGGCAATAACTTTTTCCTGCTCAAGGGGGCTCATGGTAGAGGGTTCACCTGTGGTGCCGCAGGTAATAATGGCTGCCGTACCCTGGTCAAGGTGAAAATCAATCAGCCTTTTAAGGGTTTCAAAATCCACCTCCCCATTTTGATGAAAAGGGGTAACCAATGCCACGCCGCTGCCTTTAAATTTAATAGACTGTGCCATGTTTCTTCTTTCCTTTCAGGCCTTTCAGGCGGTTTTTTATGTTTTCCTTAGCTTGCTTAAACTGGGGCTTGTACAGGCTCTATATAGCCCAAGGCGCACAATAGTTCCGCCATAAGTACTGCGCCCCCCGCTGCCCCCCGCAAGGTGTTGTGAGAAAGGCACACAAACTTATAATCAAAGTTCACATCTTCCCTCAGGCGGCCCAGGGTAATACCCATGCCCTTTTGAAAATCCCTGTCCAGCCGGGTTTGGGGCCGGTCTTCTTCGCTAAAGTAGTGCAAAAAAGGAGTTGGGGCACTGGGCAGGCCCAGTTGCTGGGGCAGGGTTTTAAAATTTTGCCACTTTTGCAAAATGGTGTTCATCGAAGGTTTGTTTTTAAACTTTACCGATACGGCGGCCAGGTGCCCGTCCTGAGCCGGCACCCGAATACACTGGGCACTGATGGTTGGCTCCTTGGCATTTTCAATCACCGGCCCCTGGGCTGTATCCTTCAGCCGCCCCCATACTTTTAAGGGTTCCTGCTCGCTTTTTTCATCTTCCCCGCCAATGTAGGGAATAATATTATCCACCATTTCGGGCCAGGTTTCAAAGGTTTTGCCCGCACCGGAAATGGCCTGGTAAGTGCACACATTTATTTTCTCCAGCCCAAACTCCATCAAGGGCGCCAGGGGGGGTACGTAGCTTTGAATAGAACAGTTGGGCTTTACCGCAACAAAGCCCCGGCTGGTGCCCAAACGCTTTTTTTGGGCTTGGATTACCTTGGCATGGTCGCTGTTCACCTCGGGAATAAGCATGGGCACATCTTCCAACCCGCGGCAGGCGCTGTTGTTGCTTACAACAGGAATGTCCGCTTTGGCATAGACTTCTTCCAAGGCTTGGGTTTGATCCCGGTTTAACGCAATGGCGCAGAATACGAAATCCACTTTTTCTTTAAAATCGCCAACATTTTGTGCATTAAAAACCACCATATCGGCAATTTCTTCCGGTATATCTTCTTTCATTGCCCACTTATTCTCCACAGCCTCAGCATACCTTTTCCCGGCGCTGGCAGCGCTGGCCCCAAGGGCTGTAACCGTAAACCAGGGGTGTTCGCTTAAAAGGGTTACAAAGCGTTGGCCCACCATGCCTGTAGCTCCAATAATACCCACCCGGTAGCGTTTTTTCATTGCCAAATTCATCTCTTCCATTTCTTCTCATCCTCCCAAATTGCCCTTCATATCAAAAAGCGCAAAGGCTTACACCAGTGCGCTCTATTTATGTATACCGCTTTATACTGTATCAGCGCTCCGCCGGGTTAAACCGGTGACAGTAGCAAGACTATTAACCTTGCCACCAAGAAAACATAGGGGGATATCTTTTCTTTCGGCGCTTTCCCCTTTCACAAAAGCTGCGGGTTCCCCACCCTGGCTTTTGGTACTGATGAATTGCGCACCTCTGATGTGTATGAAATTGCTCTTATCCTACCACGGAAGGGCCCCTGTGTCAACTTTCTTCTTCAACCCAGTTCAAGGCACGCTCCACTGCCCGGTGCCAGCCGTAGAGCAAATGATCTGCCTTATCTTTTTCCATGGCGGGCATAAAGCGTAAATCCTGCTGCCAAATGCTGGAAATGTTTTCGATGGATTGATACACCCCAATAGCCAAGCCGGCAAACAAAGCCGCACCCAAGGCGGTGGTTTCCATTACCTTGGGGCGCACCACCATGGTTTGCATAATATCCGCTTGAAACTGCATTAAAAAGCTGTTATTGCTGGCCCCGCCGTCTACCTGCAAGCAAAGGGGTGCTTGCCCCCAATCCTGTATCATGGCGGCCAGCAAGTCGTAGGACTGGTAGGCAATGGCTTCTAAAGCGGCCCTAACAATGTGGGGCCTGCCGCTGCCCCGGGTAAGCCCTACAATGGTACCTCTGCTGTACATATCCCACCAGGGAGCCCCAAGGCCGGTAAAGGCAGGCACCAAATAAACCCCGCCGGTATTGTCGACCTGGTTGGCCACGCTTTCGCTCTCGCTGGCGCTTTGGATTAATTTTAATTCATCCCGCAGCCACTGTATGGTGGCCCCGCCCATAAAAACGCTGCCTTCCAGGGCATAGGTGGCCTTGCCCCCAATGCGCCAGGCGGTGGTGGTAAGCAAGCCGTTTTTAGATACAACAGGCTGATCCCCTGTATTCATCAGCATAAAGCAGCCTGTGCCATAGGTGTTTTTTACCATGCCCGCCCCTGTACAATCCTGCCCGAAGAGGGAGGCATGCTGATCCCCCGCCATGGCGGCAACGGGAATGGGCTTGCCCAGGATGCTGCTGTCCAGCATGCCAATAACCTGGGCCGTATCCACCACCTGGGGCAGCATTTCTTCAGGTACCCGTATTAAATCAAGAAGCTCCTGATCCCAAGTTTGGCTATGTATATTAAACAACATGGTGCGGCTGGCATTGGTGGCATCGGTTACATGGGGACGCCCTTCAATTAAATGCCAGGCCAAAAAACTATCAACGGTGCCAAAGCACAGGCGGCCGCTTTTGGCTTTTTGATGTAAATCGTAATGGTCTAAAATCCAGGCAATTTTAGTGCCGGAAAAATACGCATCGGGCATCAGGCCTGTTTTTTTACGAATCAGTTCGCTTTTACCCCGGTTTTTTAGTTCCTCCACATAAGAGGCGGTGCGCCTGCACTGCCAAACAATAGCGTTGCCCACGGTTTCCCCGCTTTTTCGGTCCCATACCAAGGTGGTTTCCCGCTGGTTGGTAATGCCGATGGCGGCAATCTCCTCTACGCCAATGGCGGCCTTTTTAACGGCCATGCGCAAAGATTCAATTTGGGTATCTAAAATATCCTTCGGGTTATGCTCCACCCAGCCGGGCTGAGGGTAGATTTGGGGAAACTCAATACCGTCAGAGGCTACCACGTTGCCTTTAAGGTCAAAAACCACCGCCCGGGAACTGGTGGTTCCTTGATCCAGGGCAACTAAATATTTTTTTTCCATAACACATCCTCCTCATCTTCTTTTTGACTGTAATTGCAAAAAGCCCTGCCTTAGGCGAAGGCAGGGCCCCATTGTCTACTCTAAGGCAATGCCGTAAATATAGCTTTTATCCTTTCCGGTGGTGCCAATCACCAGGGTGTCTTCATATACGGCAGGCGAGGCTAAAACCTCCCCTTCCAATTGCAGGGTTGACAACACTTCCCCTGTTTTACCATCCAACAGGTGAAGCATACCCTGGCTGTCGGCCTGAACAATCCAGGCATCCCCTTGGGTATTATATACAGCCACAGGGGAGGACCAGGTAAAGGTTTCCATATCCTGGGTCCATATTTTGTTGCCCGTTTTTTTATCAAGGGCCAGCACCTGGCCGCCTTTGCCGCCAGTTTCGGTGGTTTTGGCCAAGGTGAAGATAACCAGGTTGTCAATGCTGTTTTTGCCCACAACAGGAGAGGCCTTGCCTCCGCCATTTTCTTTGGTATCGTATTTTACATCTATCGCCGCCGACCAAACCTGCTGGCCTGTTAAGGCATCCAGCCGGCGAATGGTGGCAACCCCCTTTTTGCCCTGCTTGTGCAGGGTGTTTACGGTGTATAGGCCCAGGCTGCCGTCTTCGTCAAAGTCAAGGGCAATGGTGGCGTCGGTATTGTCATCGGTATCAATGGCCCATACGCTCTGCATGGTATTTAAATCCACACATTGAAGAATGCCCTGGCCATCGGCAAAATAAACGTATTGGCCGTACACCGCCACACTGGATTCAATGGCCGTATCCCCATCTTTTTGGCCCTTGGCTTTAAAGCGGTATTTTACCGTTTCCGGCTCAATGGTTATTTTTTTGCTTTCCAGCAGCAGGGAGGTGTTTAAGTTCACCGTATACAATAAACCGTTTTCACCGCCGAAGATGAGGGTATCGCTCTTTCTATCAATCACGCCGGTGCCTTTCATGGCCCCATTGCTGCCATAGGCATTATCGTCTCGGCCGTTTACCAATAAAAGCTGTTCGTGGTCAATTAAGTTATAAATACGGTAGCCGATTTTGCCTGTCCCCTTGTTCAGCTTGCTAATACCCTGGCCCACTGTTAAAAGGGGATAGCTGCTGGGGTGAATGGTGATGGAGCTGCGCAGGGGGTAGCGTGTATCCAAAGGCTCCCGGGTCAATTCTCCGTCCTCCAGGTCGATAAAGTAAATTTTACCGTCTTGTGCCCCTATAATCACTTCTTTTAAGGCGCTTTTGTTAATCTTCTCCTCGTTGATTTTCATCATTTCGCGAATTTGCTTGGGCCACTGAATAATGGCCGGCTGCCCCGTCCAATAAATGCCGGAGTAGCTGTCGATACTGCCTACGGGCACAGACCAGGCAATGCGCATCGTTTCGTTTTGAATATCCGCCGTGCCAAAGGCTGCATTTTGCCTAAAGGGACCGCCCCTAAAGGTGGTTACCCCGTTGTCGAACTTATCGTATTCGTTGGGGGCGCCCATGGAAATCTCCTTGCTCCGGGCATAGTTATCGGTACTCTTATCCCCTTCATATACCTTGGTGGTAAGCCCCAACTGGTCGGGGCTGGTGCCGTCTACCGCCAGAGCGGCCATTAAGGGCATGGGGGTTGGGGTTGGCTGGGGCGGGGCGGTAGGAATGGGGGTTGGGGTTGGGGTCGGGGCTTCTTCTTCAAAAACAGCCCCCTGGTCTTCTTCCCCTTCTTCATCCAATAAAGGTTGCGCCCCCTCTTCGCCACCTAAAGTTATTGTGCCGGAGGTCTCTTCTCCATCTGCCGGGGATATCCCCTCCCCAACGGCGGCAAGCTCATCATCCAAAGGCCCGTCATTCAAAGGATCCTCGTCAAAAAAAACAGTCTCTGCCCCCCCAAAAGGGGTTGCTTCTCCTTGAGCCGTTTGCTCCACATCACCGCCAGCAGAGCCTTGGCTTTGCCCGGGCTGCTGGGGCAGATTTGCTGCAATATCGGCCCCTGGTTGAGTATGTAACGGTTCATCAATCGCCCCGGGGCTTTGGGCAGGCTGAAGCAAATCCCCAGGCTGAATATTTTGGCCGGCGATATTTTCTTCCCCAGCCTCGGGCAGGGAAGTGGGTTGAGGGGGCAGGGTGGCAGTTACCACAGCCCCGTCCTGGTTCCACACCTGGGGGGGTGCAGGAGCCTCGATGGTAAGGGCGATGGCCTGGTTGCCATCGTACCACTGGGTGCCATCACTAATATGAACCCGGATGGTATCCTTGGCCTCTTGAGCAAAAGAGAGGGTGATGACCCAAATCTTGCTGTCGTCATTATCCGAGCGGGATGTTTCCCCTTGGAGAACTTCCCCCTGATCCGCCGCCAGCCGTACCCCCTGCACACTGGTGGAGGTGGTAACGGTAAAGCCAATTTCAATGGGTGCCTGGCCGGTGGTGGTACTGGCTGTAAAGCTTTTTACTTCCAGGGGAACGTTTTCTTCCCCTACCAGCAGGTTTTTGGTGTTGCCTACAATACGGTTTACCGTATCCATCACAGCGGTTTTGCCCTTGTTAAGCACACCTAAAATGCCCGTATCTCTTTTTGGCATAATGGCAAAGCCTACAATTAAAAAACCGATGATTAAAAAAATAATCACAATCACAGGCAGGGGGCCTTTTTTTGTTTTAACCGGCTGGGTGTCTTGAGCCTGCAAATAGGCAGGCACCGGTTGAGAGCGCCTTTTGGCTACAGGACGGCCTTCATCCGGCTCCTCTTCTATGACCCTTTTGCGCCGGCCTTGGGGGCCGTTGGGTTTGCCCTGACCGTAGAGGCGCTGCTGCACCTGGCTATGGCTTAAGGGTTGCCTGGGGCCTTGTTCCCGGCTTTGGGGCACCCCAACAGGAGGCTGCCTTCTGCCTTCCCCCGTTTGCCCTTCCCCCTGTTCCATGGCCATTTCTTGAACAGCTCGAGGGGCTCTGGTGCGCTGTTCTGCCGGAGGCTGATAAGCAACAGGGGCCTTTGCCCCTTCCCGGTGCCGGTCACTTCGCCGCTGTCTGGGCTGGCGCGCCTGGGCCCTGGGGGCTTGGCTTGGTTCGGCTAGCGTGCCGCCAATACGCTTTGTTTCCTCGTAGAACTTTTCATCATTACTATTTTGCAGATCATCTATCGTGTTGTGATTTGAATTTTCCTGATCAAAACGACTCACTGTTCACACTCCTTTATATGGGCCGAAGCATTTAAATCTATCAGCTTATTATACAAAAAAAAACGGCAATCTACAAGTTGCTTGAAAAGCAAGGCCTTTGTAACAAAACCCTTCCCCTTCAAGGGGCCGGCCAGGCTTTTTGCTCAAAACGGAAAGTAAGCCTGGCTTGCCTCCTTAACCCAGTCTTTAAAGCCGGTTTTTTATTAGCTGGCCAAAACCCCTACCCTGCCAGGAGCCTTTTTGCATTTTGATACAAAATATCATCCCTTTGCCTGCCGGCTAAGTTTAAAGCGTAAAACCGCTCAAGTTCCTCTTTGGGATTCCACATCGGGTAATCGGTGCCAAAGAGTACCCGTTCGCTGCCATAGTTTTCAATAATTTTTTTTGCCTTTTGAGGGCTTAAAGCGTACAGGCTTGAAGAGGTGTCAACCCAGGCGTTTTCAAAGGGAGAGAGAATTTTATAAGCCTCCTCCCACTGAGACCAGCCGCCCAAATGGGCACAAACCACCTGCAAGGCCGGGAAGGCCTTTAATACCTTGGCCATTTTTTCCGGCCTGCTGGTGGTATAGCGGGTGTCTCCTGTATGAACGAGGATAGGAAAGCCCTTTTTCTGAGCCCACTGATAAATGGGGTAAACCGAGGAATCGTCAATGGCAAAATTTTGAAAGTCCGGGTGTAGTTTTATGCCCCGGAGGCCGGCTTTTTTTGCCTTCTCCAAGGTAGTGGCCACATCGGGATCCTGAGGATGAACGGCGGCAAAGCCTGTAAATTTTTCCGGGTTTTCTTTTACGGTTTTACTTATAAAATCGTTTATTTTGGGTGCCTTTTCCCAGGTAACGGCCACAGAGTGAATAATACTGTGGGTAATGCCGGCCTTTTCGTTTTCTAAAAGCAGGGTATCGACCCTGCCCTGGTGGTTTACTGTAAGCTGATAAAAATCCCCAATGGCTTCCGCCGCTTTTTGGGCAATGGCCCTTGGGTATACATGGGCGTGAACGTCGTATATTTCCATTTAAACCCTTCTTTATTTAAAAAGTAATCGCCTAACAGCCCTGGCTGACATACCGGGCCGTTAAATTTATCTGTGTTTTAAAGGTTATTTTTAAAATAAGCCTGCATTTTTTCTACAGCTCTTAGGGTGTTTTCCTTTGTGTTAAAGGCAGTTAACCTAAAATACCCTTCACCGCTGGGGCCAAAGCCCGCACCGGGGGTGCCTACAATGCCGGCTTTTTCCAGCAGGTGGTCAAAAAATTCCCAAGAACCTTTCCCCTTTGGGACCTTCAGCCAAACATAGGGTGAGTCTTCCCCGCCATAGGCTTCAATTCCCGCTTCAATCAAACCCTGGCGGATTATCTTGGCGTTTTGCATATAATCGTTAATGGTTTGCTGTACTTGGGCCTTCCCTTGGGGGGAATAGGTGGCTGCAGCCCCCCTTTGCACAATATAGCTTACCCCGTTAAACTTGGTGCCCATCCGCCGCTTCCACATGGCGTTAAGGCTCATGTTCTCCCCGGCGCTGTTTTTTCCCATCACCTGGTGAGGAATTACCGTCCAGGCACAGCGGGTGCCTGTAAAGCCTGCCGTTTTAGAAAAAGAGCAGCATTCAATCGCCACTTCTTTTGCCCCTTCCACCTCGTAAATCGACCGGGGGATGGCCGGGTTGGTGATATAATTTTTATAAGCCCCATCGTAGATGATGATGCTGTTATGTTCTTTGGCATAGTCTACCCACACCTTCAGCTGCTCCTTTGTAAGCACGGTACCCGTAGGATTGTTGGGGTAGCACAGGTAAATCACATCTACAGGCCTGTTGGGAAGAGAAGGTACAAAGTTGTTTTCTTTATTGCAAGGCAGGTACACAAGGCGATCCCAGCGGCCGTCTTCACCATAGTTACCGCTGCGGCCGGCCATGGCATTGCTGTCTACATAAACCGGGTACACCGGGTCGGTTACGGCAACGGTGACATCCTGGGCAAAGAGCTCTTGAATGTTGCCTACATCGCTTTTGGCTCCGTCGGAAACAAACACTTCGTCATAAGCTAAGTCAACGCCGCGCTTTTTATAATCTTCTTCAATAATGGCATTAACCAAAAAATCGTAGCCAAAGTCAGGTCCGTAGCCCTTAAAGGTTTCCTGGCGGCCCATTTCATCCACCGCCTGATGCATGGCCTGAATAACAGCCGGTGCCAAGGGGCGGGTAACATCACCAATGCCTAAGCGAATCAGTTCTTTATCGGGGTTCTTTTCTTGAAAAACCTTTACCCTTTTGGCAATTTCAGCAAAAAGGTAGGCACCGGGCAGCTTTTGGTAGTGATCGTTTACTTTAAACATACATTCGAATCTCCTTTACAATTTGCATTGTATAATGGGTTATGGCCTAAGGGTCAAGTTTTTTCCCTTTAGTGAAAGGGTATATGAACGGGCCATTCTCCTTCAAAAACAAAGGTTGCAGGCCCTGTTTGAAACACGTGGTTATCCTTGGCCCGCCATTTAACCTTTAAAGGCCCTCCTTTTAGTTCAATGGCCGCCTCCCTGTCGCAAAGGCCTTGAAAGGCCGCTGCCACCAGCACAGCGCTGGCCCCGGTGCCGCAGGCCAGGGTTTCCCCCGAGCCACGTTCCCACACCCGCATTTGTATCAGGTTGCGGCTGATTACCTGGGCAAATTCCACGTTGATCTTTTCGGGAAATAGGCTGTGGTTTTCAAAATAAGGGCCCCAGGTGTTTAAATCCACCTGGTCTACCGGGTGGTTTACAAAAAATACCGCATGGGGGTTGCCCATGTTAATACAGGTCATCCGCCAGCTGTGCCCCTTTTCTTGCAATAAATAGTCCACCACCGAATCCCCTTCTATATTCACCGGTATTTCTTTGGGATTAAACCGGGGTACACCCATGTTGACGGTTACGGTGTTTACTTTTCCATCTTCTTCATGGAGGAGAAGCTCCTTCATGCCGGCCTTTGTTTCCAGCTGTAAATTGGTTTTATCGGTCATCTTGTGGTCATACACATATTTGCCTACACAGCGGGCTGCGTTGCCGCACATTTCCCCTTCGCTGCCATCGGCATTATACATGCGCATTTTAAAATCGCCCAGGCTGCTTTTTTCAATAATCACCAGGCCGTCGGCCCCTACGCCAAAATGGCGGTCGCTTATTTTTACTGCCAGAGCCCGTGGCTGGTCTACTATTTCTTCAAAGCCGTTCACATAAATATAATCGTTGCCTAAGCCTTGCATTTTTGTAAATTTCACCTTGCTCTCACTTCCTTTTGAAAGAATTGCAGCTATATTATACGGTATTTTTCCTTAAAGCACCAGCCGGCTTTGGCCTCCACTTAAAAAGGGCAATTTTATTGCCCT
>CAYFQH010000057.1:0-10425 GCA_964345215.1 uncultured Oscillospiraceae bacterium
TCCATCATCAAACAGGCTCCATTTTGCCCCTTGGGAAAAGCCAGTACATCCCGCAGGCTCTCTTTTTTAAGGAGCATCATAATCAGCCGATCAATACCGTAGGCAAAACCCCCATGGGGCGGGGTACCGTACTTAAAGGCTTCCAGAAGAAAGCCGAAACGGTGCTGAGCCTCTTCCTGGCTAAGGCCAATCATTTCAAACATTTGGGCCTGTAAGTCGCTTGAAAAAATTCGGATAGAGCCGGAGCCCATTTCAATGCCGTTGAGTACCAAATCGTATGCCCTAGCCCGTACCCGCCCAAGGTCATTTTCCATATACTGTACATCCTCTTCCATGGGGCTGGTAAAGGGATGGTGCATGGCTACAAAGCGGTCTTCTTCTTCAGACCATTCCATTAAAGGAAACTCCGTTACCCAAAAGAGATTATATTTGTTTTCATCTATCAGCCCCAGTTCTTTGCCAACTTTAAGGCGCAGCTGCCCAAGGGCATTTAAGGCCACATATTTCTGATCGGCAATAAGGAAAATCACATCTCCTTTTTCAGCGTCTAACTTGGCAAAAAGCCTGTCCAGGCTCTCCTGGCTCATGGCCTTGGCAAAAGAGGAACGGATGGTGCCGTCATCCTGCAAGGCTGCCCAGGCCAGGCCCTTTACATGGTAGGTTTTTACAAATTCCCCCAGGGCATCCAGCTGTTTTCTTGAAAACTTGTCTGCCCCTCCTTTAGCGTTCATACCGCAGATGGTCTTTCCATCTGCAAGGGCACTGTCAAATACGGTAAAGCCGCTGTTTTGTACCGCCTCGTTTACAATCGACAAGGTCATGTCAAAGCGGGTATCCGGTTTATCAGAACCATAATTTTCCATGGCGAATTGCCAGGTCATCCTAGGTAATGGAAGGGTTAAATTCTGACCCATTACCTCTTTAAACACAGCGGCGAAAGAGCCCTCCACCACATTTTGCACATCTTTTTCATCAGCAAAGGACATTTCAAGGTCCAGCTGGGTAAATTCCGGCTGCCGGTCGGCCCGGCCGTCCTCATCCCTAAAGCAGCGGGCAATTTGGTAATACTTATCCAAGCCTCCCACCATTAAAAGCTGCTTATAAATTTGGGGGCTTTGGGGCAGGGCATAGAAGGTGCCCGCCTTCATGCGGCTAGGTACCAAATAGTCCCTGGCCCCTTCCGGGGTAGATTTGGTAAAAATAGGGGTTTCTACTTCGGTAAAATCCTGACCATCCATATAATTTTGAATGGTACGGATGACTTTAGAGCGGAACCTGAGCATTTGCTGCATAGAGGGACGCCGAAGGTCTAAATAACGGTATTTAAGCCGCAGGGATTCAGCCTCGTTGGCCTCATCATCAATATACATAGGCGGAGTTTGGGCTTTGTTAAGGAGCTTGGCTTCCTCCACCAGCACTTCAATTTTACCGGTTTTTAGCTTATCGTTTACCGCATCGGCAGCTCGAAGAGCTACTGTGCCTTTTAAGGCCAGCACAAATTCCCCCCGCAGTTCCTCCCCTAGGGCAAACAGTTCCGGGCTGTTCTTCTCTACGTCAAAAACCAGCTGCACAATCCCCGTATAATCCCGCAGCCATACAAAAATTAAACCACCCAAGTTACGGGACCGCTGTACCCAACCCATTAAGGTAACCTGCTTACCTACATTGTTTTCCGTAACCTCGCCGCACATGGCGGTTCGCTTCCAGTTGCCTAGTCCCTGTGTCATTTTACCTCTTCTCCCATCCATAACGTAATTTGTTCCCCTACCTCATCAAGAGGTACCCTCACTTCTTCCCGGGTTTCCATATTGCGAAGGGTGGCTTCCCCTTGCTGAAGTTCTTCTTCCCCTAAAACGGCCATAATTTTTACCCCAATTTTATTGGCATACTTAAACTGAGCTTTTAGGCTGCGCCCCATATGGTCCATATCGCAGCGGACATTTTGCTTGCGTAAAGTATTGGCCAGGGTGAAGGCAGAAAGTTTTCCCTCATCCCCCATGGAGGCGATAAACACATCCACCATGCCAGGGGCCTCCTGTAAAAGCCCTTCGTCTTCCAAAAGCATTAAAAGCCGTTCCATGCCCATGCCGAACCCTGCTGCAGGCATTTGAGGGCCTCCCAGTTCCTCCACCAGCCCATCATAACGGCCGCCGCCGCAAACGGTTAGTGCCCCTTTTTGGGTTTTGGTAATCAATTCAAAAACAGTTTTGGTATAATAATCAAGTCCCCGTACAATGCGGGTATCAATTTCAAAATCAAGGCCGGCAGCTTTAAGGTACTGCTTTAGCCCTTCAAAGTGGTCATGGCACTCCTCACAGAGCATATCCAGCATCACCGGGGCATCCTTCATTAATATTTGGCAGCTTTTCTCTTTACAATCCAACACCCGCAACGGATTCTTTTCGTAGCGGGCCTGGCAGTCATTGCATAATCCCTCTTTACGCTGGCCAATATATTCCCTTAGTTTTTCAATATAAGCCGGGCGGCATTTAGGGCAGCCGATACTGTTGATGTGTACCCCGATATTTTTAACCCCAAAGCTTTCAAAAAGACGGTAAGCATTGGCAATCAGTTCCCCATCAACAGAAGGCTGTTGGGCCCCGAAGCATTCCATGCCAAACTGGTGGTGCTCCCTGTAGCGGCCCGATTGAGGGGCTTCGTAGCGGAAAAGGGGAGCATTTAAATAGTACATTTTAATGGGCAGGGCATCGGCATAGAGACTGTTTTCAATCAGGGCCCGCACCACTCCCGCTGTGCCTTCCGGCTTTAAGGTAATGGAGCGCTTGCCCTTATCCAAAAAGGTGTACATCTCTTTTTGTACAATATCAGTGGTATCCCCCACCCCTCGCAAAAAAAGTTCCGTATGTTCAAATACCGGGGTTCTAATCTCCCTATAGCCTGCCTCATCAGCCAGTTTTCTCATTTCCTCTTCAATAGCATGCCACTGGTAAGCCTTTGCCGGCAGCATATCCTTGGTGCCTTTAGGTGCCTGTGTTAACATTGCGCTCATCCTTTCTATAATAAAAAATCCTATGCTCTATTGCATAGGACGATTGTTATCGCGGTACCACCTTGCTTGAACCAGGGCAAAGCCATGGTTCCACTCATTCCCTATAACGGGGGAAAGCGCTCCTAAGAGTTGCTCCGGGTTGTCTTTGGGCCAAGGGGGCTAAAAGGACTTCCACCATCTTCCTTCTCGCTTTGTAGCTGCCCTGGGCTTACTCTACCCTTCATTGCAAGGTATTTTAAAATTATATCGAAATTGAGGTTAATTGTCAAACATGATTTTCTTCGTAGGGAGTCATCCAAATATACCTTAGTTTTATTTCATCCATAATGTATTTTTCCTGAACGCTTTTGGGTACAGTCACCCGGCGTTCTAATATGGCCCCCAGTTTTTCGCATACGCGGCGGCTAGGCAGATTGTGCTCATCCGTTGTGATTACAAGGGATGTTACTTTTAAGCTATTTATCAGGGGTATGAGCTTTAAACAGGCCTTATAGGCATAGTTTTGCCCGCGAAAAGGTTCGTCTACATGGTAGCCAATATGGCCCAGATAATATAGCTCAAGGCTCTCGCCCAGGCGCAGGCTGATTTCCCCTGCCTTTTCCCCTGTATTGTCCCGTATATCAAAGGTGTAAGAAACCCCAAGACCCAGTTTTTCCTTAGGCATTTCAAATTTTGATATAGATAAAGTAACTTCCCCCGGCTTTTCTGCTTTTAGGCCCATCACATTCCCTAACTTTCTAAACAAAATGACCTACCAATTTTCAAATAAGGCTGTGGAAAAATAGCGGTCTCCTCCATCAGGGAAAACAACAATCATATTTTTGCCCTGATATTCAGCCCTTGTCCCCAAATCGATAGCAGCAGACAAGGCTGCACCAGAAGAGATGCCGGCTAAAATCCCTTCTTTTTTCGCCGTTTCCTTTCCAAGATCAAAAGCCTTGGCACCTGATACAGCAATGATCTCGTTATAAATGGTCGTATCTAAGTTTTTAGGAATAAAACCTGCTCCGATACCTTGAATTTTGTGAGGGCCTGCTTTTCCCTGGCTGAGCACCGGAGATTCCAATGGTTCTACTGCTACAATATAGATTAAAGGATTTTTCTCTTTCAGATATTTTCCCGCTCCACTAATGGTCCCTCCTGTGCCTACTCCGGCTACAAAAACATCCACCTGCCCATTCATGGCCTGCCATATTTCTGGCCCGGTGGTTTGGTAATGGGCTTTAGGGTTTGCAGGGTTATTAAATTGATCAGGTATAAAAGAACCCGTCATTTCTTCATGAAGCTGCTGAGCCTTTTCAATGGCTCCTTTCATCCCCTTACTCCCCTGAGTTAACACAATTTCTGCCCCATAGGCCTTAATCAAATTTCGCCGCTCAATGCTCATGGTTTCAGGCATGGTTAAAATAACCCGATAACCCCTTGCAACGCCTAAGGCAGCCAGGCCAATACCCGTATTGCCGCTGGTAGGTTCAATCACCACCGCTCCTGGCTGTAAAAGCCCTTTAGCTTCGGCATCCTCAAGCATTCCCTTGGCAATTCTGTCCTTCACACTACCTGCCGGGTTATTTCTTTCTATTTTGGCATAAAGGCGAGCCACAAGACCGTAAGATTTTTCAATATTTGTAAGCCTAACTAAAGGAGTATTTCCTACCAATTGGTTTATATTTTGATTTTGACTCATTTTTAAAACTCCTATTGTGTTTTAAAGGGTCTTCTTACTCTTTAAGGCTCAACAATGGTACGCAGGCTAAAGGGTAAGCCCCATAAGTAGTAGGTAATTACAAATTCACGGGAGACAGGGGTGTTTTGCTTGGTTAAAAGGGTTACCTGAACCGTGCCCCCGCTGCGTTTTTCAATGCGCACAGGCTCTTGCTGGGCTAGCTGAATCACATCTTCTGCGTTGGGTACAGTTTGTACCTCCACCGTGTCTGCCGTTAAAAAAGTTTGGTTATTCATTTCAATTTGGTAAGTATAAAAACTGTAGGCGGCACTATTCTCTTCAATGCCGTTTTTTGAAAGCATAGTTCCCTTAAAACTCTGGCGCTGTATATCTTGATCAAGCTGGTTAAATAACTCTTCCTGCTGGGTCGCCGGGATCGTTTGGACTTTTATCTCACCAATGCTTACCTGGGCAGTAACATAGGCATAGCCTACACCCACAATTGCTAAAATAACCAGGGCCACCATAAACCATGCAATGTACTTCACGCGTTCTTCCTCACAATCAAGTCTTTATACTGTTTATTCATTATTATTTCCACTATCCCCTTGCATTTGGCCGCCCTCGCCATCAGGTATGGGGATGCCGCCTGCCGGATTTTGTTCTGGCACCGTTTCTGGCGGCGGTGGAGCTGTTGGGCTCGGTTCAGGCTGCTGCTGGCTGCCTGATAAAATTCTGCTCATCTCTTCAACCATTTCAGCATCTTTTAAGCGAAATTTAAACTCGACCCGACGAGATGAATCCATGTCCTCGGTACCATCGGCAAAAAATTTACGGTTTGAAAAACTTTTACCCGTTGCCGTTTGAATATTTTGAAACTGCTCCCTTTGGGCCAGTGTAAGCTGAGGCATTTGCAAGCAGTATTCTGCAACAGACCGGGCCCGCTCTTGGGATAGTTTAAGGTTCGTCTGGTAGCTTCCCTTTGAGTCCGTATGCCCTTCAATAATAATCTCTGCCAAGTAATCTTCGTACTCGGGCCTGAGTAAAACATCAAGATACAAAGGAATAAAGGTGTTTAAAAAATCCTTTCCCCCCTCTTTAATCGTTGCGGAACCCGTATCAAAAAACACGGCACTGTCCAGCACAATATCCCCCGTTTGGCTATCGACTGTAGCCGACAAGTTTGAAGCGGATAAGGTTTCGCTCAGCTCCTGAATGATGGTGGTTCTTACACCAATCAGCTGGTCTATGCGCAGCTGCTGGCTGGTTAAAAGAGCTTCCGTTTCATCCATCTTGCTCTTTTGGAGAGCCAGTTGCCCTTGAATTAAAACCAGGTCTTCCTCTTTTAAGGTAAGGGCTGCCTGGGCCAGCTGCAGTTCCTCTTCTTTGGTTAGCAAAGCCGCTTGGCTGGCCAAAAGGGACTTTTCCTGGTCATCCAGCTGAATTTGCTGAATGCCAAGCTGGGCTTTTTGCTCATCCAGTTCCATGGTTTTGATCTCCAGCATTGCAAAATACTGGTATATACTGTAGCTTAAAACCAATACGAAAACCAAAATCAGTGCAGCCATCATATCAGAATACGAAATCCAAGCACTGCCCTTATCATGCCCTCTTGAAGCGCGAGAAGGCCTTTTACTTCGTCTAAATGAAGACATTATTTTGCCTCCTTATTTCCCTTTGTGGTATTAGGCCGGGGGGAGGAAGCCTTTTTCCCAGTTCCTGATTCAATTGTTTTTGCAATATCCCCTAAGGTCACCTGCAGGGATGTTAAAATAGGCAGGTATGAATCTTTTTCATCTTTGTCCTCTTTCTTACTGGTAGCCCCTTCCACCAAATTTCCAATTTGATCCAGGCTATTTTGCAGTTGATTTAACACATGGTTCATGTTCTCATCAAACATACCCAAAGAGCGAGACAAGCCTTCTGTCACGTTTTCAACAAAGCTGCTATAACTGCCGGTGAGCATTTCACTACCTTGTTTCATTTGTTCAGAAACCTTTGCCATCTCTTCTTGGGTTGCATGGGTTTGCCGTTCAATGCCCGTTAAACTTCGCTCGCTCCACATGGCAAACTCCCCAAGGGCGTTTTCAAGCTTTGTTTGGTAGCCCTTTAACTGCTGTAAGTAAACTGTTTGCTCATGGGCACCCTGCTGCATTTGCCTAAACAATTCATCCCGCTTGCCATCAATCTTCTGCCCTTGTTCCTTGCTATTTTCAAGGGTTACAACATAATCTTCAAAGCGATGCATCACATTTGCCGAAACCTTTTGCATGGTTTCCACTTCCGACACAATTTTTTGTGTTGCCTCAAGGGACTTTACAAGCTGATCATGAGAGATGGTTTGGGATTGGTTTACCTCGCTTAAGGTTTGCCCCAGCTTTAAAAACTGATTGCTTAGGGAATGATTCATTTCGCCTATAAACTGGTGCACGATCCGTTGCACCCCATCAATCTGTTCTTTGGTAGCCCCAACAATAAAGTTATCCATCGAGGCCGTAATAGGCTGCATGGTGCGGCTGATGGCTCCTTCAATGCTTGTAGCAAGGTGGCTGCCAATCTCTTCCCCTGCCTGGCGGATGAGTACGTTTTGATCCTGGTTTTGAAGAATGAGCTGTACATCCGCATTCACCGGTTTTGGCATAATCATTTTAGAAAAAGCCTGCTCAAATTTATCAATCGATTTATAAGCACCGCCAATGGCTAACCGATGAATCATATTAAAAACAAGTGAGCAGGTAATACCTGCAACAGAGGTAGCAAAGGCAAACTTCATTCCGGCAATCAGCGAGGGAATGCCCTCCATAATTTTGCTGGCATCGGTCATATCAAGGCCTGCCAGCCCCCGCATCAGGCCAATAAAGGTGCCTAAAATGCCCAAAGAGGTGAGGAGACTTGGAATTAGCTCTGCCAGCTGAGAGTTGCCAGGACCATGAACCACTGTCTCATCGTTAATATAATCCTCTACATCGCAAGTAAGGCCGCGCATTTCAAGCTGCTGGGCATTGACTAAAAAGTTGCGCCAGGGCTCTCTGAAAGCCTTGCCTAAAAAGTTTACATCCTGCCAGGAGGGTCGCTCTGCTCCAAAGTCCCTCCCCAGTTGCTTCATACCCCGCTTTAAAAGAACCCTGCGCCTTAAAATAGGCAAGATACATTTAAAAACACCCGCAATCATTACCAGCCCAATGGCAACGTATACCAATACGTCCGTAAGGTTTATTCCTTTAATTGTGTCTATTATTGTTTGCAAATAACTCACCTAGCTTTATCTTAATATTTTTCTACTGATACAACGATTTAGCAAAGGGATTTCTTCCCTAAGGCGGAAACAATGTTATAGATTTAAACAAGGCTGTAACATTTCATACCTAAAAGGATACAAGTTATGGTACAATTATAAAGGTACTCCTTTTGTATGGTTTACCGATATTATTATACCATAAAATGTTTAAATGGTTAGACCTGCATTTATTCTTTAAACATTATTCATACATTTAGCTTGAAAGGTAGATAGTTAATGAAATGTCCTGAGTGTGGCCAATGGAACAAGGCCTCCCTTCCCAAATGCTTCCGTTGCGGGGCCACTTTGCCTAAAGAGCCAGATTATTTAAGTCATGTGCCCAGCGATTGGCAATATGAAGTTGAAAAAAACAAACAAAAGCAAAAGACCTATGTAAATGTAGACGAAGAAGGCTACCAGCAAGTTTTAAGCGACCAGCGGGATCAGTTGGCCGAGGAGATGGTGGCTTTTAAAGAGCGGAAGCGCCGAGGGGAAAAAGAGCAGCAGCGCTTACGAGCCCAGAGTATTGAAAAAGGCTTTGCTCCCTCCAGCCGTACCTTGCGGCGCAACATCAACCGGGATAACTTTTTTTCTATAAATGACAACCCGGAAACAGCCCTACGCCCACGGCCCGATGCCCTTATTGAAAACGATGATCTTCTGAATGATACCCTCTCCTCCCCCACGGCTCAAGTAGGAGCCTTGGTAAACCAGCCTTCTCAAGTGCTCGCTCCCTTATCGCCCAGGCCTGTTGATGACCTATTTGTAACCACCACCATTTTGGAAGATACCCAACAACTTTATGATGGCTTTGATGATACCTTTGCCTATGAGCCCCTCTGGCAGGATGCCCAGCGGAAAGGGAATTACAGTGCTACCTCCACCTTTGCAGGCAAAAAGATGCCTGCTGCCCGCGTTGGTTTTAGAAAATTTTTGCGATTTTTTCTAATTGCCTTGCTAGTTGCCGTGTCTGCCCTAACCATTTATTCTGCCATCGTTGTGCTCAGCGATCAAAAGGCCAAACAGCAAGCAGCCTCAGCCCCTATTGTTAGAGCTTCCCTTATGGGTGAACAGCCGGCCCATGAAATTAGAATCCCCGGAGAGGATGGAACAGAAATTTTTGTAAGAGAACGAAAGACCTCCTATCCTGTTATTGCCGGCACTGCTACCATTGAAATACCTGATTATATTTGGTTCGAAAATGATCCCTTACCCCTGCCAGAGAGAAAAGAAGTTTCTCTTACCCCTTATAAAAAATTAGCCAACGGCGATTTGGAACCCTTAGATCCGGTAAATTTCACCGTGGAAATACCCCTTTCATATTTAGAAATTCTTTCTCCCGAAACCCACTATACCGAGGTGAGCAAATCCCTTTACACCATTAAAATCAAGGTGGAGCCGGGGAGCAAGCTGTATATTAACAACGAAGATATTTCAGACCTTGTAGATAAAGAGCAGGGCATTGCCTCCCATAATGCTACAGTGCAGCCTAACGGCAGGAACGTCTTTAATGTTCGGGTACAGAGCGAACATGCCCGTGAAAATTCTATTCAGTTGGTGCTTTATAGGGCTTACCAGGAAATTCCTTTGGATGTAAATGTAACCATTCCCGATCGCACCACCAAAGAAACCATGGAAGTAGGGGTGACCACCCTTACGGGAGCCAAGATAAATGTCTTATCTCCCCACAGCGAACTGGATGTAACTAATTTAGAAATAGACGGCACCTTTAAATTTAACGCTTTTTTTGATAAATACGGCAAAAACACCATTACCATTACTGCCGATTATCCAGGAAAAGCTCAGTCGGTAATCAACTACGATATTGTGTATGTGCCTACCCCGGAAATCTATACTCCAAAGGCCCAGCCTCTGGATACAGAGTATAGCCGTTACCTGGCCAACACCAATGTATTAGTAAAAAATCGGCAAATTTTCTTATGTAAAGGAATTATTACCGATTTTATAAGTCAACGGCCTCAATTAGCCATTATGAACATGGGCACCGAGGAAACCCCCCTGAACGTGCTGCTTGAAAACGGTACCCAAACCCAGTGGGAAATCGGTTCTTCCTATAGGCTTTATGCCGATGCTTACGGTATGTACGGTGAAATACCCAGGCTAACGGCAAGGTATACCTACCCCCTGGAAACCCAGACTGAGGCAAAAAAAGAAGAAGAATAACCTGTAGCATCGTTGATATTTTAACTAAAAACATCAAGGCTTCTAAAGCCCGCGCATCAGTTAGCAGTAGGTAAGTGCCTTCCATCATAAAGCCTCTATTGATCGCCTTCTCTTTAATTTGCTGAACTAAAGCGCTTTTCATTCAATATAAAACACCTCCTAATTTCCTGCTTGAAGAACGTACACCATGGCATATCTATAGCGGGTCCTCTGTTATGAGTAATAAAAAACCGCCAAACCGGCGGTTTTTTATTACTTATTTATTATTCCATATTATTCCATATTATTTCC
>CAYFQH010000058.1:0-5433 GCA_964345215.1 uncultured Oscillospiraceae bacterium
ACAGAAGGCCGGTTTTTTACAAATAAAAAGCCGGTCTATGGAGCAGATGGGAAAAAATGGTGATAAGATAAGAAAAAATGCCCCCGCAGTAGTGATCTGCAGAGGGCAAGTGTTTTTAAAGAATGGGTTTAATAGTTATCAGCGTAAATTTGGTTCCACCGTTCTAAAATAGTGGCTTTATTTTCAGTCAGCCAGTCAATATCCCGGGTAACCCATTTAATTTCTTCGCTGGCGGGCAGGTAGGGGGTTTCATAAACAGCATTTTTGTTGGTGAATCGCAGAGTGCCCAAACGGGTACCCAAATCGCTTTGGCCATCGGCACTCATTAAATAGTTTACCATGGCTTTGGCGGCGGCTTCGTTGGGAGCACCTTTAATTACAGCACAGCCAAAGGCAAAGGCGGAGGCGCCGTTTTCGGGGTACTGCATTCTAATGGCATCGGAACCTGCCTTAAGCAGGGTGGAGGCACCGTCTTCATAGGTAAGGCCAACTACATATTCCCCATCAGCTACGGATTTAAAGGCAACGGAAGAGGAGGTGGGGATGACCATTTTGTTCTTCATAAGGCCTTCAACAATGGCCCAAGCCTCGTCGCTGTCGTTGCCGTAGGCGGCAAAGATGTTGGATAGGTTATTCCACCCCGAGGAGGAGGAGTTGGGGTCGGGCATTACAATAAGGCCCTGGAGTTTGGGGTCCATTAAATCCTCGTAGGTGCGGATATCGAGCCCAAGCTCTGCTTCCAGTTCTTTGTTGATACAAAAAACGATGGTGGACAGGTGGTCGAGGCTATAAAAACCGTTCGAGGATTTATAGTCGTCCATCACTTCATCTTCATAATCGCTTAGCCAGTGGAGGAAAATGTCGCTGTAGGTATCACCATCACTGTTGGACAGGGCACCCCACATTACATCCCCTTGGGGGTTTTCTTTTTCGGCGGTAATACGGGCGGTTAATTCGCCGCCGGAGCCGTTTACCACTTCAATTTCAACATCGGGGTACAGTTCGGTAAAGCCGTCGATTAAGTTGTTTAGGTCATTTTCTGTCATGGAGCTGTACAAAACCAGGTTTCCGCTGATTTCCTCGGCTAAAGCACCGCCTACAAGGCCTAAGCTCATGGCGAGAACCAGCAATAGGGTTAAAAGTTTTTTCATCTAGGTCACCTTCCTTATCTATTTGCTTCATACGGCACTGGTGGCCGTAAAAAGTTCGGTAGTTGATTACAGCTGAAGATCCTCGGTTTTAGATACCCTAAGGTAAATCAGCAAAGAAACGGCGGTTACCGCTGTTAAAATGGCCGAAAAGGCCGCCGCCAGGCCGTAGTTGCCCCGGGAAATTGCCACATAGGCCGACATGGTTAAGGTAATGTTGCGGTTGTTGTACAAAATAATGGCGCTGGATAATTCTGTTACAATTGATACCCAACTGAGTACCGCCCCGGATACAATGCCCGCAGCCATCATCGGCACGGTAACCTTTGTAAAGGTTTTGGCTTTGGAGGCCCCAAGGCTGATGGCTGCCTCCTCGGTACTGATGGAGATGTTTTGAAGGGTTGCCGTGGCAGATCTAATGGTGTAGGGCATTCGCCTGATGACCAGGGCCAGCACCATAATGGTGGCGGTGCCTGTAAGGGCAAAAGGCTGTTTGCCAAAGGCCAGCACCAGGGCGATACCGATAACGGAGCCTGGCATAATATAGGGCAGCATGGACATGGTATCGATGGTGTTATTTAAAAATCCCTTGCGCCTTACCACTAAATAGGCAATTAAAATGGCAAATACAATAATAATGGCCAGTGAAATAATTCCAAAAAAGGTGGTGTTTTTAATGGAACGGGTCAATAGCTTTTTCGCTGCCAGTTGGTAGTTGATCAGAGAATAGCCTTCTTTAAACACAGCACCGTCGCTGTTTCTGAAGGAAAGAAAAATAATGTACAACTGGGGTAAAAAGGCGATGGCGATCAGGGCGTAGCAGTAGATATGCATCAAAACACCTTGAAGCCCCCCGGCCTTTTTCTTTTTAACAGGGTGCAGGGCGCTAATAGAAAAATTATACCGCTTGGTTACAATTTTTTGCACCCAAAACACCAAGGCCGTTACAATAACTGCAATTACGCTAATTGCGGCGGCAAAGTTGTGATCGGTACCGTTTTCTCCTAGGTACTGGTTGTAAATTTCTACCGGGAAGGTTCTATACCCTTCGCCGATTAAAAGGGGGGTGCCAAAGTCGGCAAAGGCCCGCATAAACACCAAAAGAGCGGCTGCCAAAATTGTGGGCATGGCCAGCTGCAAAATAATTTTGAAAAACCGCTTAAGACCGGTGCAGCCCAGGCTTTCCGAAGCCTCTAAAAGGGTGCTGTCAATGTTTTTAAACACCCCGTTCATGTAAATAAACACCAGGGGAAACAGCTTTAGGCTTTGCACCAGCAAAATGCCCTTAAAGCCGTAAATACTGCCTATACGGATACCGAAGGTGTTTTTGATAAAGGTGGTAATAACCCCTGAGCGGCCCAGGAGCATAATCCAGGAATAGGCGCCGATAAAAGGGGCGGACATACAACAAAGGATGCTGATTACAAATAAAAACTTGGCACCTTTTAGCTGGTAAAAGGAGTAGAAGTAAGCAAAGGGAATACCGATTAAAAGGGTTACAAAGGTAATAGCCAGGGTCACCTTAAAGCTGTTTACAATGGTTTTGGTGTAATAGCTTTGAGAAAAAAACTTTTGAAACTCCTTAAGGGTAAACTCCCCTTCGGGGGAAATAATAGACTGGCGTAAAATACCGTACATGGGATAGAGGAGAATCAGGGCAAACAAAGCCAGGAAAAACAGGGTGACCATGGACCAAAGGTCAAATTTCAAGGTTTTTTTCATGGTATATCACTCCTTTTCCCGCTACAGTAAAGCCGTGTCGTTATTTACGCCGGTTAAAATATTATCGCTGGTATCGGTGGTAAACAGGTTGATTTTGCTGGTGTTTAACCTAAGGGGAATACGGGTACCGGGGCTTATGATGCTGTCAATGGTAGATTCCTGCACAATTTCGGCCTTGGTGCCATTATCAAGGTGAACAAAATAATGGGTATTAAGGCCCAGGAACACACAATCATCCACGGTGGCCATCATAACCTCCTCTGTTTCACCGGGGGCCAAAAGAAGCTCTTCCGGCCGTGCAGACAGGGTAATATTCTGGTCCTTTTGCCAGGCCTTTTCTACGTTGTTCATCGCCACGGTGTAAGCACCCACTGTAAGCATAGGCTGCCCATTTTTAATGATAAGGCGGCCGGGAATAATGTTGGAGCGGCCAATAAAGGTGGATACAAACAAGTTAGCAGGCCGCTGGTATAAATCTTTAGGGGTGCCGATGTGTTGAATAACGCCTGCGTTCATTACCGCAATACGGTCAGATACGGCCATGGCCTCTTCCTGATCGTGGGTAACATAAACGGTGGTAATGCCAACGCTATGCTGAATTTCTTTAATAACCGAGCGCATTTCAACCCTAAGCTTGGCATCAAGGTTGGACAAAGGCTCATCCATAAGCAGTACATCGGGCTGAATGACCAGGGCCCTGGCCAGGGCCACCCGCTGCTGCTGCCCGCCGGAGAGCTTATCGGGCATTCTGTCGGCCAGGCTGTCAATTTGCATCAATTTTAAAAACTTATCTGTCTGGGCGCCTATTTGATCTTTGGGAAACTTTTTGTTCCGCAAACCAAATTCCACGTTTTTGCGCACGGTCATGTGAGGGAAAATAGCGTAGTTTTGGAACACCATGCCAATGTTGCGCCGGGCAGGGTCCAAATGGTTAATCAGGGTTTGGTTAAAATAAAACTCGCCCCCCTCAATGGTGTTAAAGCCGGCAATCATGCGCAGCAGGGTAGTTTTACCGCAGCCCGAAGGACCTAGAAGGGTAAAAAACTCTCCCTGGCGGATGGATAGGGTCAAATCCGGAATAATGATGTTCTCCCCATATTTTTTTAAGGCGTGCTTAATGTCGATTGTAACGCTCAAAATCCTGTTCCCCCTTGTGGTTATTAGTAGTTAATTGTAGGCTTATCGACTTGTTTAAGGCTTTTGAGCCACCATTACCTGCAGCCCCTTATCTAAAAAGTCCTGGGCAACTGGGGCGGGCAGGTGCCAATCGGTAATTAAAAAGTCGGCCCCTTCGCAGGGCACTATGAGCGACAGGGAATCTCCGCCGTACTTGCTGGAATCCATTAAAACATAGCTTTCTTTGGATATGGCAATCACTTGCCGCTTCATCTCCGCCTCTTGAAGGGAGGAGGTGGTAAAGCCCCGGTGCTGGCTAAAGTGGTTGCCTGTGATAAAGCCTTTATCAAAGTGCAAATACTTTAAAGCTTCCATGGCAAAAAAACCGGTACAGCATAAAATACGGTGGCGGAACTGACCGCCGATAACCATTACGTCAATGTCTTGAGCATGGCTAAACGCCAAGACAATGTTAAGGGCGTTGGTTACTACCATTACCTGGCGCTTGTTGCCCTTTACCAATAAACGGGCCAAGGCTAAGGTGGTAGTGCCGCTGTCTAAAAAAATGGCTTCCCCATCCACAATTTGATGGTAGGCAGCTAAGGCAATACTTTCTTTTTCCGCCAAGTTTCGGGTTTCCTTCTCCCCATGGCAAAACTCTCTTAGCGTACTTTCGCTTCGAACGGCCCCGCCCCAGGTGCGTTTAAGGAGCCCTTCTTCCTCTAAAGCGGTTAAAAGCCGACGAACAGAAACCTTCGACAGCCTTAACTTATCGCTTAACAGGGCAACGGAAACCGCTGGGGTTTCCGCCAGCATTTGAAGAATCAGGTTTTTTCGTGTCTGGATATTCATCAAAGTACCTCTAAGCCGCCTTTTAGGTAAAGGGGCTGTAACGTAAAGCGATGTATGCAGAAGGCCGATATTCGTTTTTTGTTCTATAAGCATAAAGCATCATTTCGAATTTGTCAATAATTCAAAACTAAAACGATTGTTTCTTTCGTTTTTATACAAAAACGAAAGAAATGGTCACATTAATAAGCCTAGTTTAAGCCTAGTTTTGATTTTACCTTCAAGAGCTCAAAAGGTCAAGCCCTTCTGAAACAACTCTTTTATGTAAAGGCTTTAAAAACAGATGGAACCACTTTTTTGTTATATAGCCGCTTTTTTTAAAAAAGAACTTGCCGTAGCCAATGCCCAGGCCCTCATCCAAAACCCCCATGCGCCACTCCCAGGGGTCCATTTCCCGATCTCCCGTATGCCAAGCTACCGGGGTAGGGTAGGGGGGCTGCTGGTTCCAATTCCAGTTCATCACGGAATAAATCCCCTCGTTGTTGCCCCCGCCCATGGAAAAACCGGCCCGGTTCAGGGCCGCTAAAAAATCCGTGTAGTTTTGAATCATCCCGCTTCCCCCTTTATGATGTTCAGGCCCGTGCCGCCTTTGTTTCAT
>CAYFQH010000058.1:5533-10149 GCA_964345215.1 uncultured Oscillospiraceae bacterium
TGTTTCATGCCGTATTGAAGCCGTTATTCCCCTTTTTTATAGCGGATTGCCAGCAGGTTGATAATCGAAATAACCATCAACGCCCCTAGAATTAAAAAGGGGGAATCCATAAGCCATCGTTTATCATTTCAAAATAATCCATGTTGTTTTGTACGTGTGTACAATAGATCATCGTTAGCTGTATTGAAAGGGCAAGCAACGACAGGACGATCACTCCATCATAAAAATATTTTTTCTTCTGCATTGTCATCACCTTTTTTCATAAAAATAATAATACAGCATCCTTGTCCAGGGCCTCACTTTTATATAAAGGCGTCTTGCCGGCTTTATACATTCCACCCTTTATGTTTGGTTTTTTTGAGCGTTTATGCAGCATCCTTGCCTTTTCATCCCTGTCCATCCATTTTTTGTGGCCATTTCTCACCACTTCAGCTGCTTTCAGCCTCCATCCGGCTTGTGGTGTTTTTTGCCAAAGGCCTTTTACCTTAACCCTTGCCCCTTTAAAACAGGTATCCCCGTCAGGCAGGGCCGGCGCTCCCCTAGCGCCCCAGCATCTGCTTTATCTTCTGCTTGGCAAAGGCGGGCCTGGTTATATAATCTTTCAAGGTGGTTTTTACCTTGGGCAGGGGCTTGGTTTTTTGCTCCATCTCTTTTTTAATTTGTTCAATGGTGTCTGTCAGCCTGTCCCGGCCCAAAAGGGTTACATCCCCTGCCTGAAAAAGGGCGTTGGCCGTAATCAGCCCGAAGATGGATAACAGCTCCCTGCCTTTGGAGGCCTTAATTTGGCCAATATAGCGGTACACATGGTTATAGTCTACATAATTTTCCAACGCCGGGTGGCGCAGGCCTTCAATGAGGCGCACAAGGTTTTTCCCCTCATCGTCCTGGTACACCATATCCCACCAGTTGTAGCTTTTTTTGGCCTCCCCTTTAATCACATCCTCCGTCATGGGGAACTTTTGCGAAAAAACCTCCTGGGCCTGGGGGTTCCACCTTTGGTAGGCAAAGGGCAGGGTCAGCAGTTTAGGGGCCAAATAGCCCAGGGTAAACAGGTGAAACAGCTCTTTACGCCGGTTCTCAGGCCCCATGTTGATGGTAAAGGTCATCATATCCTCGGCGCATAAAAGGCTCATGTAAGGCCCGGAAACCGAGGAGGCGGCGGTGAGCTTTCCGCCCCAGCGGGTACCCTGGCCGGCGGCGTTAAAGTAGGCCAAAAAATTATCCGCCGTAATGTGCCATTGTTTGGCCCTGTCAAACTGGCCAAGCAAATCCGCCCCCATGGTTTTAAGATCCCTTGGCCGCAAAAAGCCGATAGGATCCAGGGGAAAGCCGGTGCCGAGGTACTTTTTTAAATCTTCTTCGGTTTTAATCAAATGCTCCCCGGTAAAATTCTCCCGGGTGGCAAACTGGTGGCCGGTAAAATCCACCTTCCGCTTGTTCATGTAGGTGCCGTGAAGGGTACGGCTGTTCACCTCCCCTTCCATTTGAAACACGTGGTGCCCCAGCCTGTTCAGGTAGGTATTGGTGGGAATGGACCGGGGCCGGGCTTCGTGGGCCATGCCAAAGTATTTGGCAATGGGCTTGGCGGCAATCACCTCCGGGTTGTCCTCCTCCCCATAGGTAAAGGAGCCGTCAAAAAGCTTTAAAATGCCCGTTTCGGCAAAAATGGCCATCAATAGCCGGCTGTCCTTCCCGCCGCTGATGCCAAAGGGCATGCCCGTATCCATGTGGGTTTGCCTGGGTAAAAGAGACAGTTTTTCGATATAGGCCCTCAAGTTTTTTTCAAAGCCCCGGTACAGGCTCATCATATCGGCCCGTTCAAAGGCCGGGTCGCCCCACAGGCTCTCTTCCTTTATTTTTTGAAGGGGCCCTTCCTGGGGCAGCACAAGATGGCAGCCCCTGTCTAAACAGTACACCCCTTCAAAGGCGGTGCGGTTTTCAAAAATATGGTCGTGGGCGATGATTTGAAGCTGGGCCATTACATCCAGCTTCACCGGTTCTTCTCGCCCAATATTGGTTAGCGAAGCCCGGTTGGAAATGGTCACCTCGCTCCCCTCTTGGCGGTAATACACCGGGTGGGTCATCAGTTTTGAGCAAAACACCCTTACGTTCCGCCCATCAAAATGGGCAATTTGGTATTCCCCAAAAGCCCCCCGGGCCTCTTCAGGGCTGTTTAGCCGGTGGTGCACCTGGTTGGCAATGGTATCAGGGTCATTTTCAAGCTTTGGCGAAAGCACATAGCCTGCCAGGCAGGTAAAGGCCTCTTTTTTTATAAACACCGGGCTGCCCTGGGTGTTGTGGCCGTTATCCCGGTATAAAAGCAGGGCCTTGCCCCCCATAAAAGGATGGCTGTATACGGGTAAATCCACTTCCATTAAGCTGCGCTTGATGTAATTTTGGGTTAATATTTCCCCTTCCTGTGGGGAAATGGGCCGGTTTTTACGGATGATAGCATATTCAAGCATGGTCAAGCCTCTTTCTTGCGCCCTTTTTTGTTACGCTTTGATTATAGCCATTCACAAATGGGCTGTCAAAAATATTTTGGTTGTAAAAAGCACCTTGCAAATAAAGGCGCTGAGAAAGAGCAAGGCTTTTTGCCCAGGTCCCCTGCAAAAGCACAAAAACAGCCCCTGCGGCAAGGGTTTTTGCCGATTCTTTGGGCAAAAAGCGCCATGTACCCATCGGGCCCCGCTTCCAGGGGGTGAAGCCGCAATTTTTTGTTGTTTTTTTACAAAAAATGTGTTATAAATAAAATAATGGCATCCTCCATAAAAAGAACCGGCTTTTGATTGTGCCCGGTTTGTGGGGTGTTGACCAATCCAGTTTTGTTTGAAACAACGAAAGGAGCGATTTTAGTGACTGTATTTTTTGAGGTGGCCTTTTTATAAAATTACACAGCCGGCCGTGTTAAGCAAGGGGTGTACCGCCCCAGGTTTTTCCATGCCGCTAATCATCCTTTCGGCAATTCTGCTCTAACCGTATCGTACCGTATAAAAGCAGCCAGGCGATTGGCTGCTTTTTTGCGGTATTTTTTATATAGATATTTTTAAATAAACAGGAGTGATGTTTTATGTTTGATTGTCTGTCCCTTTCCCTTTACAGCCTCATCCCCCACCCCACCACTTTAAAACAATTTAATTTACCAAAATGCCCTGCAGTAAAAGAGCCCATGAAAGGGCAAGAAATTTTTGCGGAAAACAAGAAAAAAAGCATCGGTATCCCCCCTTTGTTTCAAGCCTTTTTTCCCATCTTTTACGTAAAAAGAGCTGCCTTTTCGTTAGCCCCAACCTCCAGGGTATGAACCTACACTGTATTTGGAGGAAATAAACATTGACCATAGAAGATTTCGGTTTTATCCCTGCCCTGTATCCCCCCATCAACCCTCCCCTTGAGCCGGCCCGAATTACCGCCGTACATAAAAACCGTTACGAGCTTTTTAGCAGCCAGGGCTTTGGCTTCGGCCAGTTAAAGCCTTCGGTATACTACCATGGCAACGAGCTCTTCCCCACCGTGGGTGATTTTGTACTGATTCACCACCAGCCCCTGGGCGACAGCTACATCGAAAAAACCTTACCGCGCACCACCTATTTTTCAAGGCTGGATCCCTCTTCTGCCGGGCATTCAGAACAGGCTGTGGCCGCCAATTTTGACTACGCCCTCATCCTTCAATCCTTTAACCAAGATTTTAACCCCCGCCGTTTAGAGCGGTACTTAACCCTGGCCTGGCAGTCGGGGGCTTTGCCCCTGGTCATTTTGACCAAAGCCGATTTAACCCCCGATCCGGGCCCTTACCTTGCAAAAGCCCAAGCCCTGGCCGGCATTGTACAGGTAATTCCCCTCAGCCTTGTAACAGGGGAGGGCACCGGCCAGCTGGCCGCCTACCTTAGCCCGGGCAAAACGGCGGTGCTTTTAGGCTCCTCGGGGGTGGGCAAATCCAGCCTTACCAACTTTTTAATGGGCGAGAAGGTGATGGATGTAAACACCATTCGCTTTGACGATGGCAAGGGCCGCCACACCACCACCCACCGCCAGCTGGTGATGCTGCCTGCCAAGGCCATGGTCATTGATACCCCCGGTATGCGGGAGCTGGGCATGTGGGATATTACCCGGGGGGCAGAGCAAAGCTTTGAAGACATTTATACCCTGGCCCGGGGCTGCCGTTTTTCCGATTGCAGCCACCAAGCAGAGCCGGGCTGCGCCATTGCCGCCGCCCTTCAGGATGGCCGCCTGGCCAAAGAGCGCTGGGCCCATTACCTACGCCTTGAAAAAGAAGCCAAATACACTGCCGGCAAAGCCCAGTACCTTAAAGCCAAGTGGCAGCGGAACAAAGAAATTGCCCAGTTTGGCAAAAAATTAAACAAAGAGCGCAAGGGCTAAACTGGGGGGTACTCCTTTATTGGGGTGGGCCTGGCCGGTTTTGACAAAAAAGGGGCCTGCCCCAAAATCCCTGTGCTACAGATTCCTCTGCCCGTGAAGGCTTCGCTTTTTTTTAAGGAACAAGTGCAAAGTAGCCGCCCAAAGCATGTGCCTTGCCTATACCCCATAGAAAAAATGCTGCCATAAATAGAAATTACAAAAGCAGCCATACGGCCAAAGATAATCTGTACGTTTAATAA
>CAYFQH010000059.1:0-9957 GCA_964345215.1 uncultured Oscillospiraceae bacterium
GTTACTGCCGGCTGGGTGATGTGGAGTTTTTTTGCGGTTTTGGTATAATTAAGTTCTTTGCACAAGGCCAGGAAGGTTTCGTGGCGAAAATCGAGCATTCCTTCTCCATTTCTGATAAAAATATAAAATAAATTTATCGATTTATAATATATTATAATTTTATTTTATTGTATTGTTCTGGTAAAATCAATATGTTATAAAAAATATTGATGGGACGGTGTTTTTTTGAAAACCGCTAAGCAAATTTTGCCCGGCCTTTTTTTATGTGCCGGTGTTGCCCTCCTCGCCTTCTTACTGAACGGAATTTTGCCAACAGATCTATTGGGTTCAAGCCTTTTGGCTTTGATTATCGGTATGGTTTTAAACCCCTTTGCTGAAAAACATTTGACATTTAGGGCCGGTATCGACTGGACCAGCAAGAGGATTTTACGCACGGGTATTATTTTAACAGGCATAACATTAAGCTTTGGACAAATATTTGAAGCGGGAAGGTATGCTTTGTTTTTAATGATGTTCACCCTTTCAACTGCTTTTGGCGTAGGCTATATCTGCAGCAAGGTGTTTAATATTAATTGGAAGCTGTCAAGCCTGTTGTCGGTTAGCACCGCCATTTGCGGAGGCACAGCCGTGGCCACCCTTGGGCCTACCATTGGGGCCGAGGACAGGGACATTGCCTACGCCATTTCGGCTACCTTTTTATTTGATTTAATTACCGTTATTGCCTTTCCTTGGATTGGGCGCCTTCTTGGTTTGAGTGATACAGGTTATGGTTTATGGATTGGAACGGCTGTAAATGACACCTCATCGGTGATTGCTGCAGGCTATGCTTTTTCTGATGCCGCAGGGGGCTTGGCTACGGTTGTGAAGTTAACCCGCACGTTGTTTATTGTACCGATTGTTATTGTTTTTTCCTGGATTAACGCAAAAAAAGAGCTGGCTTTAACCAGCAAAAATCAAAGTGAAAAAGGGCAAAAGATTCAGATTAGCAAAATTTTCCCATGGTTTATATTGGGCTTTTTGGCCATGGTGGGCTTAAAGAGTACGAACCTTCTTCCCCAAGGAGGAGTGGATGCTGTTTCCGGTGTAGCAAAGGCCTTTTTAGCCATGGCCCTTGGAGCCATCGGCCTTAAAACCAGCCTGAAGGAAGTTTCCGGTGTGGGAATTAAACCCATGGTGGCAGGGGTCGTGATTGATACTTCCGTTGTTATTATATCCCTTTTGGTATTGGCCTATGTGCTGCAAATTGCCGTATAAAAAAAGCGAAACGCGGGTTTATAAGGCATAAGAGAAAAGAATACTGGATTTTATAAAAGAAAGAATCTAAAAAAATCTAGGAAGCTTGACCATAAACACAAAAAGAAGCGAGCAAAACCTGGGGATGTACAGCAGCCGGCTATTTTGGTTTTGCCCGCTTCTTTATATGTTGTTTTTACGTTATTTGAGAATGGGATATTCCTGGTTAAAAAAGTCTGAATTAGCTTCCTTTGGTTTTATATTGTGGTGATGAAGAATAAAGCCGACACCTAGTGCGGCCAGTAAAAAAAGAATGATACCCATCTGGGCTACCTCCCTTTGTGCTAATATTAAAGATGGTGCGGTCGCAAATTGTTTTTTTCTTGTTTTTATTATAGCAAATAACAAGAAGAAAGAAAAGCAAAAAAGAGAAAAGAATATTTACTTTGCAAAATTGGACAAGAGTGGGAAAATCCTATAAAAACATCTTTATATACAACAAAAAAGACGGATGAAAGCTTTCATCCGTCTTTTTAAAAATCAAGGATTTACTCCCTTGAGTGGCCCCTGTACAAAAGCAAACGCAGCAGCTGTAAAAGGGCGGTAATGGCCGCAGCCACATAGGTAAGGGCGGCAGCTGTTAAAACCGACTTGGCCTGGGGCAACTCCTCTTGGGTTAACAGGTTGCTTTCGCCCAGCATGGCCAGGGCCCGCCTGGAGGCGTTAAACTCCACCGGCAGGGTGGCCAGGGCAAACAAAAAGGAAAGAGCAAAAACAACGATGCCAATATCCAATAAAATTTTATAGCTAAAAATAAAGCCCAGAAAAAATAAAAACATATACAGGTAGCTGGCAGCATTTACCACCGGTACCAGGGCCGTTCGAAGGCGCAGGGGGCCATAGTCCGATTGATCTTGCATGGCGTGGCCCGTTTCGTGGGCAGCAATGGCAATGGCTGCAACGCTGGCAGAATCATACACCCCTTGAGAAAGGCCTAAAGATTGGTCTTTGGGGTTATAATGGTCTGTTAGCCGGCCTTGAATGGGTTTGATGGCTACAGGCTGGTTGCCGTAGGTGCTCAGCAGGGTTTGGGCTACTTCCCAGGCGGGAGCTCCGGCCCGGGTGGGCACCTTGCTGTAAGTATTAAAGGCATGGCTCACCTTCCATTGGGCCCACATGCCTAGTAGCAGGCCGGGAAGGATAAACAGCCAATCGATAGGATTAAAATAATACATGCAACAACCTCCTTGAAATAGAACAAAAGTTCTCTTTTTATTATACAAAAAATGCCTTTTAAGGGCAATGTATTAGGAATTTTGTTCATTAAAAATTTATATTTGTTTTTTGGGAATAAAAGGCTTTCTTTTTTCGTTATATGGTTGACGGTAAATAAAAACTTGTCACGAAGGCCTCAATAGGTTATGATATAAGAGGATAATTGGAATAAATAAAAGGCATAAATAGATTACATGCAGCACCGCTGCCTTAGGGAAAGGATTAGCATAATGAAAGAAAATTTCAGCAAAAAAAGAATCATATTATTCATGTTGCTGCTAGGTGCAATGTTTATTCTAAGCAGTTGCTATATGACCCCGCCGGATGATATTTCCGGCATGGATGTAAATAATGTGATGGGGGGCACCTATGTGGCCTATACAACGCCGCCGCCTACCCAGCCGCCCACCCCTGCACCGGAATTAACACCAGCTCCTCCAACCAATACCCCTGATCCCTGGAGCGGCAACAACCCCTTTGTACCCACGGCTCCTGCCAACCAGGGAGGGACCTTGCCTCAAACAAGCACCCTGCCTACCAGCCCGCCGGCCAGCACCATTGGCACAGTGCCTACCAGCCCCCCCGCAACGCGAACCGCCAGCCCAACATCAAGGCCCACGGCAACCCCTCAGCCCACAGCCAGCAGCTTAAAGGTGGGAAGCACTGGGGACGCGGTTAAAAAAATGCAGAGCAGGCTGAAGGAATTGGGCTATTATACCGGCTCTGTTGACGGAAACTTCGGCTCAAACACCGAAAGCGCGGTAAAGGATTTCCAAAGAAGCCATGGCTTGTCTACCGACGGAAAAGCCGGGCGGGATACCATGAATAAAATGAACAGCTCTTCTGCCAAGAAGAAAACAACCGCCACCCCAACGCCCAGGGTTACTCCCACCCCAAGGCCTACCCCAACCCCTGACTTATCAAAAGAAACCTACTATAAGATAGGGGCTTCGGGCAAAGCCATCAGCCAGCTTCAAGGGCGGCTGATTCAGCTGGGTTACTTAACCGGCAAGGCCGACGGAAGCTATGGTTATCGGACGGAAGCTGCAATAAAAGCCTTCCAAAAGCGTGCCGGGGTATGGGATGACGGCATCGCCGGGCCGGACACTCAACGGGCCCTTTATGGAAACAATGCAAAAAAAGCCAATTCTGTTGTAGCTCATATTGGCGATCCCCTGAAAGAAGGAGCAAAGAGCGCCGGCGTGCGCAGCATGCAAAAGCTTTTAGCGGAATTGGGTTACCTAAGAAGCGGTGAAGCCGACGGAGCCTATGGACAAAACACCAAAAATGCAGTCATGTACTTCCAGCAGCGCAATGGGCTTACCCCTGTTGACGGGGCTGCAGGGGACAAAACCCTGGAACTGCTCTACTCTGGCAATGCCGTTCGTTCCGACGGCAGCGGAGGCGGAGGCGGAGACGATATTTCCAGCGACGGCTATACCGTTCTGCGCCCTGGGGAAGCCACAGGGCCAGCAGTTAAAAAACTTCAAGATGCGCTAAGAGGCTTTGACTACTACACCGGCTCCAGCGACGGAAAGTATGGTTCGGGCACAACGGAAGCAGTGCGCACCTTCCAGTTGCGTAACGGCATTAAGGTAGACGGAGTGGCAGGCCCTGTCACCCAACGCTTGCTCTATGGTGATACAGGGGTGAACCCCAATAAATTTACTCCCCTTCGCCCAAATGAAAAAGGGCAGGCAGTAAGAACCATGCAGTCGACCTTGGCTGAATTAAACTATTACCAAGGGAGTATTGATGGCTCATACGGCGTTACCACTGAAAATGCCGTACGGGAGTTTCAAAAAAACAATGGGTTAAAAGTAGACGGCACCGCAGGAAGGGACACCTTGGCAATTATGTTTTCCAGCTATGCCAAGGGTGCCAGCAAAACCACGGTGAAGTATAATATCCTGCGGCCGGGAGACAGCGGCGAGGAAGTTGCTGTTTTGCAAGATCGTCTGATGCGGCTGGGTTACTATACCCTAAGTGTAAATGCCCAATACGACCCCTACACTAAATCTGCAGTTGAAGATTTTCAAGCTAGGCATGGCCTCAAAAAAGACGGCATTGCCGGGGAAGATACCCAGAGCATCCTTTTTTCAAACAGCGCAAAAAAGAAATGATTTTTAAACAGCTTGCATTACAAAAAGGCGAGAAATTTTCTCGCCTTTTTAATGCCTTTAAGCCATAGAGGAGAAAGAGATGGACAGCCTTGAACAAGCACGGAAAAACCTTGAAACCCTGACGCCTCTTACAAAAAACTGCGGCCTTTTATGCGGCCAGGCATGCTGCCAGCCGGACGAAACGAAGGAAAACGGCATGCTGCTCTTCCCGGGGGAAGAAAGATATTATACCGGTCAAAGCTGGTGCCGAATGAAGGCAACCGGGCAGGGAAATTTACTAATATGTGACGGTACCTGCCCAAGGGAAAACCGGCCCTTGGCCTGCAGAATTTTTCCCCTGGTGCCCGTGGTAAAGGAACAGGGAGAGGTTGCCATTCAAATGGATCCCAGAGCAAGGGGGACCTGCCCTCTGGTAAAATATGGGATTCAGGGCTTACACAAAGACTTTGTAGAAGCTGTACACCGGCAGATGGAAACCTTAGTGGCTGATCCGGCCCAGAAAGCTTTTTTACAGGGCTTAACCCAAGTTGTAAAAGAACTGGAGGCCTTGCAGCAGCTGTTTTTGTTCCGTAAGTGAAAACAGCTTTCGGTAAGGCTGTGTAAAAATAAAAAGAGCCTGTGGTATTGTTTATATATACCCCTAGGCTCTTTTTCATTCTATTTTCGGTGATCCAGTTTTTTGGTCAAGTAGTTGCCCACGACTTGAAAAACTTGTACCAGTAAAACCAGGGCAATGCTGGCAGTGTACATAACAAGGTACTCCCGCCGGTTCAGCCCATAGCTGATGGCGATTTTTCCAAGGCCGTCTCCGCCGGCGGCGCCAGCCATGGCGGTGTAGGCTAAAATGGTGGTTAGGCAAATGGTGGCTCCGTTAACCAGGGAGGGCAGGGCCTCGGGGAGTAAGACCCGGGTGATAATCTGCCAAGGGGTGGAACCCATGGCCTGGGCTGCTTCAATCACCCCAATATCTACTTCGTTTAAGGAGTTTTCAACCATCCGTGCAACATAGGGAAAGGCGCTGATCGTTAGGGGGAAGATAATCGACTTGGTACCGATGGCCGAGCCCATAACAACCCGGGTTACAGGAAAGAGCATGACCAGTAAAATAATAAAGGGAATGGAACGCAAAAAGTTTACTACGGCGCTTAAAACCCCGTTTAAGGTGGGGGAGGGTAGAATATGCCCTTTTTTTGTAATCACCAGCAAAACCCCTAAGGGTAAGCCGATGATATAGGAAAAAAGAAGGGAAGGAAAGGTCATGTACAAGGTGTCAAAAATGCCCTGGGATAAAAGCTCCCATAGTTTAGGCCAGGTCATAAGGGATGCACCTCCTCTACCAACAATCCCTTGTCTTTTAAATAGGCCATGGCTGCTTGGGTAATCAGAGGGTCAACGGGTTTTTCAATAAGCATTTGCCCGTATTGTACCCCGTTTAATGTGCGCATGTCTGCGGCCAAAATGCTAAAGGCATGATTTAAGGTTAGGGTTAAATCGCCAATAATGGGCTGGCCTACCTTTGAGCCGTCAAACACAATGCGAAGGGCCGGCACCTGCTCTTCAAACAAGCCGTTTTCGCTAGGCACAATGCCAAAAAGCCTGCGGCCTGCGGCGCTTTTTGTATGGGTAAACACATCGTTTACGCTGCCTTCTTCGGCAATTTTGCCGTTATCCATAATGGCTACCTTGGTGCAAATTTGCTTGATTACAGCCATTTCATGGGTGATAATTACAATGGTAATGCCCATTTGCCGGTTAATCTCCTGCAAAAGGCTTAGAATGGATTGGGTGGTCATCGGGTCTAGGGCGCTGGTAGCCTCATCGCATAAAAGCACCTGAGGATTGGAGGCCAGGGCCCTGGCAATGGCCACCCGCTGCTTTTGCCCGCCGGAAAGCTGGGAGGGGTAAGCGTCGGCTTTGTCTTCAAGGCCGACAATTTTAAGCAGCTCTTTTACCCGTTGGTTGGCTTTTGTCTTGTTAACCCCTGCAATGTCTAAAGGATAGCGGATATTTTTAGATACGGTTTGCTGCATAAGCAAGTTAAAATGCTGAAAAATCATGCTGATGGAGCGGCGCAGGGTTAACAGCTCTTTTTTATTCATGGTTAAAACGTTTTTGCCATCAATAAAAATCTTTCCTTCGGTAGGCTCGTCCAGCCGGTTTATACAGCGGATCAAGGTGCTTTTACCGGCACCGCTCAAGCCGATAATGCCATAGATATCCCCCTGAGAAATGGTTAAATTAATGTTGTTTAGGGCAACCACTTCACCATCGGGAATGGGGTATACTTTTTTTACACTTCTAACCTCAATTAAGGGTTTAGCAATAGAAGGGACTGCTGAGGGCATGTGAAGATCCGCCTTCCTGCAAATTGAATTCCCCCTATTTTACTAGGAGATAAAATTTATGATACCTCAAAGGGGAAACCCTGTCAACACCAATAAAATAAAGAAAGAATGGAAAATGAAAAAAAATTCATTTCCTATTGACATGGTAGGAAATAGGTGCTAATATACAATTCATACCCAAACGATAGGAAATGAGGTGAACCCATGCGGCTGTTATATCCCTTATTAGGAAGAGCTTTATGTGTTAATGGCCGAATGCGGCAGGCCTGAGCATATAAAAGGTTTTACTTAAAACGAAAAACAAAAGATACATACATTGTACATAAGGTTATAAAGGAGAATGAGAATGAAAAAGTTAACAGCGTTGGTTTTGTCTTTGGTTTTGGTTCTATCTCTATCCCTGGCCCTGGCCGAGGAGAAGAAAATTGTTATCGGGGCTACCGCTTCCCCCCAGGCTGAAATTTTAGAGTTTATTGAAGAAGATTTAAAAGCTTTGGGCTATACCCTTGAAATTGTGGAATTTACGGAATATCCTCTCCCTAACCCCGCCTTGGCTGCAAAAGAAATTGATGCCAACTATTTTCAGCATATTCCTTATTTAAATGACTATAATTCCACCGTGGCCCCTGATGAACAGCTGCTGCCCGTTATTGGCGTGCATTATGAGCCTTACGGTATTTACGCCGGCAAAACCGCTACCTTGGAAGAAATTAAAGAGGGAGCTATTATTACCGTTACAAATGACCCGGCTAACGAAACCCGTGCACTGTTGCTTTTGCAGGAAGCAGGCCTGATTACACTGGCGGAGGATGTAACCTTCAAGCGCGCAGTAACGGTGCTGGATATTGTTGAAAATCCCTTAAAGCTTGACATTAAGGAAGTAGATGCCTCCAACTTGCCCTCTACCCTGGCTGACGCAGACTTTGCAGTGATTAACGGCAACTATGCCCTGGCTGCAGGCCTAAGCCCTGCAAAAGATGCCATTTACTTGGAAGATGCGGAAGGGCTTTCTGGCAAAGAATATACCAACTATGTGGTGATTCGCCCGGAAGACAAGGATGCAGATTTTGTAAAAGCGTTAGAGGAAGTACTTTTGAGTGAAAAGGTAGCCGAATACATTTTGAACAACGAAAACTATAAAGGCGGTGTTTTCCCGGCCTTTGTACAGGAATAAAACCTACAGATAACACAAATAGAGGCGGTCTTCCCAACTGTTGTTTATGCAATACAGCCTCAAAAAGCAATAAAAAAACCGGCTCGGAACAACCTTGGTTCCGAGCCGGTTTTCCTTAATATATGGGTTTTATGTGCTAAATGAAACCGCTCCGTTTTGTTTTGAAAGCTCAACGCTGGTCAAGGGGAAGGTAGCTGTTGGTGTCGCCTATGTAGCGGTATTGAGGCCGAATAATTCGCCCGTCGTTTAGAATGGATTCCATTCTGTGGGCGCTCCAGCCGGCCATACGGGAAATGGCAAAAATAGGTGTATACAACTCCACCGGCAGGCCTAGCATTTCATAGGCGAAGCCGCTGTAAAAGTCGATATTGGCGGAAACCCCTTTGTACATGGTGCGCTCTTTCGTAATTAGCTTCGGTGCCAGTTTGGCAACGGTTTGGTAGAGGGCAAAATCCTCTTCCCGGCCTTTCTCTTTGCTTAGGGCGGCTACAAAATCTTCAAACAAAAGTGCCCTTGGGTCCGACAGGGAGTAAACGGCGTGGCCGATACCATAAATCAAGCCGGAACGGTCAAAAGCCTGCTTATGCAGCAGTTTGGTAAGGTAATCGGCTACTTCTCCTTCGTTTTGGATGTTTTTTACCTGCTCTTTTAAGTCCTCCATCATCTTGGAAACACGGATGTTGGCACCCCCATGGCGAGGGCCTTTGAGGCTGCCAAGAGAGGCAGCTACGGCACTGTAGGTATCGGTGCCTGAAGAGGAGACCACGTGCATGGTAAAGGAGGAGTTGTTACCGCCCCCATGCTCAGCATGAAGAACCAGGGAAAGATCCAGCAGCTTGGCTTCTAATTTTGTAAACTGATGATCAGGACGCAGGATGTATAAAATGTTTTCTGCAAAGGATAAGTCGGGCCTTGGCAGGTGAATAAAAAGGCTCTGCTCTTTTTCGTAATGGTTATAGGCATGGTAGCCGTATACCGCCAGCAGGGGAAACTGAGCAATTAACTGCAAACATTGGCGAAGAACGTTGGCAATGGCTGTATCATCCGGGTTATCGTCGTAATAATAAAGCATTAACACACTTCGGGCTAAGGCATTCATCATATCGTTGGTGGCTGCTTTCATAATAATATCCCTAACAAATTTTGGCGGCAGGGAGCACAGGCCCAATAAAAGGGCAGAAAAATGTGCAAGTTCTTCTTTTGAAGGAAGCTTTCCAAATAAAAGCAGATAGGTGGTTTCTTCAAAACCAAACCGGTCTTCCTGTATAAAGCCCTCTACAATATCTTTTATATTGATGCCCCGGTAATAAAGCTTACCGTCCATGGGCATTTCTACCCCATTCAATGTTTGTTTGGCTGTTACCTTTGAAATATTGGTTAGCCCGGCAAGAACGCCGTTTCCACTTAAATCCCTTAATCCCCGGTATACATGATGGGTCTCATATAAATCAGAAGGGATCACCTGGTTGTCATAGTAAGAGGCAAGGGACACAATGTCCGGATAAAAGTCGGTATAAATACTCTTGTTAGGCACAGGATCACTTCCTTTCGCTTGGTTACTCTTAAGTCAACGCCACCCAAGTCGGGCGCAATGAAAAGGCAGTTTTTTACGCAAGACATCGTTAGAAACACTCGAAATAGGGGAGCTATTCCTGTGCTTTTTTCCTTGTTTTCCAAAAAAGTCCTCTCACCCTTTCACCGCCCCTCCTTTTATACGGTGTTTTCTTAATCATACCATGAAATATAACGAAAATTAAAGAAAAAAACATAAAGGGTGCAAAAAAGGATGCTGATGGGAGCATCCTTT
>CAYFQH010000060.1:0-9904 GCA_964345215.1 uncultured Oscillospiraceae bacterium
GTTTCAAAGCTAAGGGCGCAGCTGAATGGAAGAAGAATAAAATGGGATGAAGATGGGGAAGAAATGCCAGCTACACCCAGAACACAGAACGCAAAGAGCGAAAGCAAGGAAATTGATTGGTATGCAGATGAAAAATCCGGCGGGGAAGCCCCAAGGCCAATGCCTGGTGAAGATGAACGGGAGGAAATTCTTTGGCCGGAGGAAGAAAACAAAAAAGATGAAAATGCAATAAATTCAGATTCAGATTCGTTAAATGTAGAAGAAACCATTAAAACCACTCTTGAAAAGCCTGTGGCAAAGGAAGGGTGAAAAGAGTGAAATAGCTGTGGACCGGGTATTTGCCATTGCCCCCGCTACAAAAATTTACATAAGCCGCCCCTGCCCCGGGATAAACTTTGTGCCCTTTGCAAGATTTACAATCTATAAAATATGTGAGATACTGTAAGGGTAAACAGCGCAGGCTGATATAAGGCTTCAAAATCACTGGCCTACAGATGATTGACCCCGGGGAGGCTTTGCCTTTCTAATACAAATAAGAGCAAAGAAAACACTCGAAAAATGTGCCCTTTGTAAGGCTTTGGACGAAAAGAATTTGTTATTAGGAGCAATAGGGGCAGCAGTACTTCCGCAAGCCTTACCCCATCAACGTAGAGCCATTCAAACAGCTGAAAGTTTAAAGCGGCGCAAACCGTTAATCCTTTTATCATCACTTTTTTGGCAGGGCAGCCGCGGCCAAGCCTAGCCTTCACCTTTTACAACCAAGGCCTCGGGGCCTTTAAAACAACGGTTAACATCCCTTTATAAAGGAGAGAAAAAATGTCACCTTTTCTCAGCGGCCTCTTATGGGCCCTCGTTCTCCTATCCTTTTTTTGCTCTTTTGTTTTTTCGGCCTTAAAGGCAGCCTTTACCCATGCCAACTGGTCGCGGATTAGAGGCATTGCCGCCATCGATAAAAAAAGTAAAAAAGTAAGCAAGCTAAACGACGACAGGCAAAAAGCCATGGCCGTCATTTTAATTGGCGATACCCTGGCCGATGTGGTGATTGCAGCGGCTTTTACAGCTTTGCTCAGCCAATATCTTTCCCCGGGGTGGGGGTTGGTGTTATCGATTTTGGTTGCCTTTATTCTGCTTTTGCTCTTGGCCGAAATTTTGCCCAAAAAAGTAGGGCAAAAAAGGCCCGAAGCCCTGCTAAACACCTACCACGGCTTTTTAAAAGGGGCAATGGTCTTTTTTGCCCCCCTGGTGTGGCTGGTAATGGTTGTTGAAAAGCAGTTTGATGCCTGGATCCCCGCCGAAAAGGCTTCCCCTGAAATTGAGGAGGAGCTGATTACCATTGTTTCCGAGGCCCAAAGCGAGGGAGGCATGGACGAAGAAGAAGGGGAATTGATTCTCTCGGCCATTGAGTTTAGGGATTTAGACGCCCAGGATATTTTGACCCCCAGGGTAGATATTGTTGGCGTCAGCCATGATGCCACCATGGAAGAAACCCTGAATGTGTTTATTGAAAACGAGTTTACCCGCCTGCCTGTCTATGAAGAGAGCATGGATAAAATCATTGGCATTTTGCACCAGAAGGATTTTTTTATTGGTTATTTTGGCGGCGAAAAAGAGATGCTGTCCATCATAAAGCCGGCGCTTTTTGCCCCTAACACCATTAAAACCTCTAAGCTCTTGAGCCTTTTACAAGAGAATAAAAGCCACATGGCCATTATTGTAGATGAGTTTGGGGGAACCGAGGGCATTGCCACCATGGAGGACCTGCTGGAGGAGCTGGTGGGAGAAATATACGACGAACACGACGATATGGAAGCTGAAATTGAGGTAGATGGCGAAGGCAACTACCTGGTTGACGGCAGCATTGACTTGGATGATATTTTAGAAAAATTCAACCTGGAAGACATTTACGAAAGCGACACCGTAGCCGGCTGGGCCGCTGAAGTGATGGGGAAAATACCTGTTCAGGGGGATTCTTTTGAAGTAAAGGGCATAAAGGTGATTGTAACCCAGGCCGAGCGCAAGCGGGCAAATCAGGTGAAAATTGTAGTTACAGCACCCCTGACAATTGTTGACGAGGATGAGTAGGCCCGGTATTGATATACTGGGTAAATAAATGATGAAACCAGAGGAGATGGAGAAGACCTGTGACACCAAATAAACAAAAAAAGCAAAAAACCCCTAAAAAAGTAATGATGGTGCGCATCGTTTGCATTGTGATGGTGATAAGCATTGTTTTGCCTATTTTAATTTATAATCTGCTTTATTAAAGCAGGTAAAATGAAAAAACACCCATTTAAGGGAGGGACACCTGTGGCGGTACAGCCCCAAAAGGTCAAAGCCTTTCGTTGCCCCCGCTGGGAAGAACTGCCTGGCATTCCTTTGTATATGGATCAGGTAATTATGGTAATTGAGCAGGCCCTGGCCTTGTTTTACGATCCGAAAAACAAAGAAAAACTGATTACCCCGGCCATGGTAAACAACTATGTAAAGCATGGGCTGTTGTGGCCGCCCAATAAAAAAAAGTACGAAAAAAAACATGTGGCGGCGCTGATTGTGATCAGCCTGATGAAAAAAAACTTAAACATTAACGAGATTGTGGTGCTGATGAAGGCCCTGGCGGAAGAGTTGGGGGAGGCAGAAGGGTACAATCTGTTTTGTGTTCGTTTGGAAGAAGCCCTGGAAAGGGTTTTTTTAAAAGAAAAAAAGCCGGTATTTACCCTTTGGCAGGATGAAGGCCTTCTTTCGGCTCTAAACGGTGCCCTCACAGGCTTAATGGCAAAGCTGTACGTACAGGATTATATTGAAAAATACTTGACTGAGGATAATAAGGAGCCAAAAAGCAAATAAAACCAGGCTTTTTGGACATGAAATAGCAAAACAAAAGAGCCGGCTGTACCGCATACAGTCGGCTCTTTTAAAATGGCAAAACCCCAACTTAAGGGATGGGAAAAAAGCTTTATGAGGCAATGGCTTTTCTATTGTCATTTTCTGTTTTCGCGAAGGTTAGTGTACCCGTCCTCCCTTTTAAAGGGGCAAAAAAGGGAGGGTGCTGTCCAGCATCATTGATACAAAAGCAGGCGAAGCCTCTAAGGCCCATGAGATCTTTATTGGGGCGGATGACCGGATGTTTCTATAAAAAGGGAAGGTGCCCCCAATTTCCCCTGTTCATAAATAGGAGGGGTTTAAGCCTGGTTAAGAAGGGCGGATAAATAGCTGGTCATCTCATCAATAGAATGGGTCATGCCCCCGGCAATCCACAGCATGACCACAGCGGTAATGCCCGAGGCATAGTATAACGACAGCATTTCAAGGGGAATGGTCTTCAGCCTGTCTTCAAATGCCGCCTGGCTGACCATTTCTTCAAAGCCCCGGTGAAAAAGCAGGCGAAGGGCTTCAAAAACCTCGCTGTCTGGCCCTTGCATCAAAAGGTTTTTAAAAACCCGCACATGGTTTTGCACACTTTGTAACACATGGCGGATCATCTGCTGGATGTTTAAAAAATCATCCTTAACAAAAAGCCGTTCCCGCAGCACTTCCAGGCAGGCTTCCATCAGGTGATACTTGTCATCAAAATGGCTGTAAAAGGTGCTGCGGCTTACCAGGGCCTCGGCGCACAAATCGTTTACTGTAATTTTAGCAAAACTGTTTTTTTCAAGCAGGACAAACATGGCAGTTAATAAAGCCCGGCGGGTTTTTACCAGGCGCAGGTCTTCTTTTTTTTCGCTCATGATAAAAAACCTCCCAATCGTCTACAGTGGCTTCTTACCTTATTGTAATCAAAGCACCGGCGCTTTTCAAGGGATGAGGACAAAACAAATACCATACACTTTTTTAAAAATGTAGCTTATTGTACAAAAGGGCACAAATGGAGGTGGATTTTAGGCTGGGCACTGCTTAAAATAAACATAGGCAGCGACATGGCAGGCAGAAAGGGGAAACAAAGATGGATGAACGGCAGACGGAAATGAAGCAGGCGCAACAAAGGCTTAACCAGCTTACCCTTCGTTTAAACAACCTGTATCAGGAGATGGGAAAAGAACTTGAACAAATGGTTTGCAAAAGACAAAAAGAGGCCAACGCCCTATATGATCAGATTATTTCAGTCAAAAAAGAACTCCATACCCTTAGGGGGGATGTACAGTGCCCCTATTGTATGAGCTACAGCCCAAAAACAAACAGCTGCTGTAGTTATTGCAAAAAAACTTTTTAAAAAGACCCTTTCAATAAAAGGAACTGCAGTATTGCTGTTTCAAACGGCCATAATGCCCCAAATTGAAAGGGCAGGGTGGGGCTCTAAAAAGGAGAGGCATTGGCTTTTTAAAGGCGGTAAAAAAGAGAGGATGCCTTCCAACTTCATTCAGTTCAAACATGAGATGAAGCCACCAAGGCCTTTAGGGCTCAAGATAGATTACACAATAAAGGAGATTGATATCAATGCCGGGGCTTACACTTTTTCAGTGGAGTTTAATTTTTTACGTTTACAGCGCCATTGGCTGGCTAAGCGAATCCATCTGGTGCGCAATGGGCACCAAAAAATGGGTAAACAGGGGTTTTTTACATGGACCCTGGTGCCCGGTTTATGGTTTTGGGGGGGTGATTGCCGTGGTGCTAACCAAGGGCATGACGGCCTACCCGCTGTTGGTGTTTTTGGTGGTGATGGCGGTCTTAAGTGCCCTTGAATATTTTACGGGCTGGCTGATGGAAAGTTTATTCCACACCACCTGGTGGGATTATTCAAACAGAAAGTTTAACTTAAAGGGCAGGATTTGCCTTCGAAACTCCCTCTTGTTTGGCTTAATGGGCCTTGGTACGGTATACTTTATTCATCCAAAAGGGCTGGAACTTTTAAAAGCGATCCCCCTTGAAGTTCAGGCTTTTGCAGCAGCGTTTTTATCGGCTCTGTTCCTGCTGGATCTGCTGACCTCCCTGGGGGCTGTAACCAACCTCCAGGAAAAGCTGAAACACATCCGCTTATCTTTGGAAGCGTTTGCCAGCAACCCGCAAAAGTACAGCTGGTTTGATAAAAAAGACCTTCAAGGCAGCATTGGGCGGCTGCGGGCCCGCCATGCCAAGGGGCCGGAGGATGCGAACCTAAAGGAAGCCGTTGAAAAAATGGAACAACAGCTTGAAGGAGCCAAGGGAGCCCGGCGCCTTGTGAAGGCATACCCGGATATGAAACCCAAGGGCTTTGCCCTTGAACTGGAAACCCTGAAAAAAGGGCTGGAAGAAAAACACCTGAAGGGCAAAGAGCGCTTTTCTGCCTGGAAGACCCAGGCGAAGGCCAAACGAAGGCATTTTTGGGCCCAGGTAAAGGCTTCCTATAAAGGGGTAACCCTTACCCGGATGATTTGGGTATTTATTATTGCCTGTGTGGTGGGCTTTGTGGTGGAAACCCTTTGGTGCCTGGTGACCCGGGGAGTTATTGAAAGCAGAAAAGGCTTAATCTACGGCCCTTTCAGCCAGGTATACGGCATGGGCGCAGTGATTTTGCTTTTAGTGTTAACCCCTTTTGCCGCAAAGGGCGATGGCTGGCTCTTTTTTACAGGTGCCCTGGTGGGCGGCTTGTATGAAGCGGTGTGCAGCCTGGTACAGGAAAAAGTTTTTGGCAGTGTTTCCTGGGAATACAGCGAAATCCCCTTTTCCTTGTTAGGGGGACGCACCCACCTGTTGTATATGCTTTTTTGGGGTATTTTAACCATTGTTTATATGAAGCATATTTACCCTTGGCTTATTCGCCTGATAGACCGAATACCCGACAAATCCCGAACTTTTTTAACCTGGTTTTTAAGCATTTTATTGGTTTTAAACATGGGCATCAGCGCCCTGGCTGTGGGGCGCTGGGCCCAGCGGCTGGATGGGGTGCAAGCGTCAAATCAGTTTGAAACCTGGCTTGACCAAACCTACCCTGACCAGCGGCTTGAAAAAATATATGCCAATATGGTATTTACAAACAAAGATGATTAGGGCCATTTACCCCGGCTGCCATTTCTTTTTGGGCTTTTACTTAAGGGATTCAGGCGGCGTAACAGTAAAAAGGCTTTGAGTAAAGCAAAGATAAGGAAAATGATGAAAAAACTGCGCCGAATTCTGGGAGCTGCCCTGACCCTGTGGCTGGTTTTTGCCTTGGTTGGTTCTACCCTGGGGGCCCTGTTGCCGGTTCAGCTTAACATGGATAATAAAAACACCCTTGGCAAAACCTCTTTTTATGGGGGGCCCGGCCCCGGGCCGGACCGGGCCCTGGTGGTGGAGGATATAACCGATGCTTTGAACCTGCCCCTTGAAATGGTAAACAGTGCCCAAAAGACCATTGATTTGACCACCCATTCTGTTAAAAACAGCCCTTTAACCCAGGCTTTTTTATCGGCGCTGATCCGTGCGGCAGACCGGGGAGTACAGGTGCGGTTTTTAGTAGATGGGAAGACCATCCATCTAAATGGCGACAAGGGCTTGCTAAACACTTTGGCCAGCCACCCCAATATTGCCTTAAAGGTATATAACCCGGCGAAGCTGCTTAAACCCTGGGCCTGGCACATGCTTTTGCACGATAAGTTTTTGATGGCCGACGGCGGCTACCTGCTCCTTGGGGGGCGTAATATTGACCAGCGGCACTTTGCCCCGAATGGTTATGAGAAAGCCATTACATACGACAGGGATGTATTTGTGCATAAAACAGATTTTAACAGCCCTGTTCCCAGCGCCCTTGATCAAACAGCTCATTATTTTCAGAGCCTTTGGAATGAAGAGAGCCTGAAGGAAATTAAAAAAAGCTCTCTGGAAGATGAAAGGGCTAACCTGGAGAAGATACACCAGACACAAAAAACCTTTGAAGCGGAGAATCGCCGCTTTTACCAAAAAAAACTGGAGGACGATACAGCCCAAACGGTAGAAACAAAGAAAATTACCCTTATCCATAATCCCACAGGGCCAAGCAAAAAGGAGCCTTGGGTGGCCTGGCAGCTGGAGGCATTGGCCCAAAGGGCAAAAAAGCGGGTTTGGATTCAAACCCCTTACGCAACAGGCAATCAAAACCTTCTGCATACCCTTGAAACCTTAAATCAAACAAAGGAGGTAACCCTCATCACCAACGCCCTGCCCTCTACCCCTAACCTGCTGGCCTTTTCAAACTACTTGGGCCACCGGCAGCGCTTTTTAAACACCCAAACGGCCTTATATGAATATCAAAGCACAAACTCCCACCACGGAAAATCCCTGTTGATGGATGATGATCTGGCCCTCATCGGCTCATTTAATATGGATGAGCGAAGTGGGTATTTAAGCACCGAGATCATGCTGGTCATCCATAGCCAGCCTTTGGCCGGCCAGCTGGAGGAAGCCATGGGGCAGATGATAAGCAGTTCCCTTCAGGTTGGGCAAAACAACCGCTATCTAAAAGAAGAACAGGCCCTTGAGGTGCCCTGGCCAAAGGCATTGCTGGCAAAAATACTCTACTGGGTGATGAGGCCTGTTCAAGGGCTGTTATAATCAAGTTAGCACGCCGCAAGTCGGCACAGTCAAAAGGCAGTTTTTTCATAAAAAATATCGTCAAAATCCTTGAAAGGGCAGGGGTATTCCTGTGTTCTTTCTTTTTTGCAAAAAACCTTGCCCTTTTTTCGACCCTCCTTTTGGGCAGTATTTCCCAAAGTAAAAAATAGCTGGTATGTTAACCGCCGTTTACATACCAGCCCTTTAAAATATAAAAAATCGGCTGGAGAGAAGGATGCTCCAGCCGATTTTCATCGGTTTAAACAGGTTATTCACGGTGCTGCACTTTATTGGCAGGGAATGGGAAGAGGATACATTTTACCGCCGCCTATTTTAAGCCACCTTGGCTTCTTTAGGGGGAATGATGCCTTCTTCCCTTAAGTCATCAGCGTTAATGCTTTGTACGTTGGGGGTGCGCCCGTCTTCACTGGTGGGAATTTCAATTTCGCCTTTTTCAATCATTTCGTAAATCAGCTGGGCATCTTCATCGTTTAAGTCGGCCCCAACGATTTTCCAGTTGTTGTCGCAGTTGGGGGTTAACTCGCCTTTTTCCTGGGCATAAACGGTAATTAAATCCCGTACGGAAGGGGTGTCGGGGAAGGCGGTGGTAGAATCAAAAACCTTGTTTTCATCCTTAATCAGCCCGGCGTTTAATAAGGCACCGTAGCGGTAGTTGTTCAGCGCCAGCACCAATTCCCGGTCTTCCCCTAAGGGCTCGCCGTTAAAGGTGAGGTTTACAATGCGTTCTCCTGCAGGTTTTGAAATATCAATTTCGTAATTTACCCCGGCGAACATATCGTAGTTGTACATGCGGATATCGGGATTAAAGGAAATGGTTACATCCCCTTCCCGGTAGGTGTTAAAGTAAGCCCCGGCATATTCTTCCATAATGGCCTTTAAGTCGCCGCCGGTTATTTTTACACTCATTAAGGTATTATCGTATTTATATACGTTTACCGCATCTTTTTTGCGGTAATCTCCCTGAACCAGGTTGGAATCGGTAGTGAATAAAGCCGCCAGGGATACATCGGCCCCGCTAAAGTGAATTTGCACCTGGTTAATCAGGTCCATTAAAGCGGTATCCTGTATCTGGGCATAGGGAATGCCGGGGAGCCAGAACTGGCCCTCGGGTAAAAAGTCGGCAGATACACGGCCTACAACGGTATTGGCATCTTTTATGCTGGCCTTATGCACATAGGCCATGGCCTCTTGTATCTGGGGGTCTTCTTCAAAATTGGCACTGTCGATGTTTTCATATTCTTTTTTTACAATTTCAAAGCCATCACCGGATTTTTTAACGGTAAGGGTTAACTTGCTTACAAACTTGCCCAAATCCCCAGGCTCTAAAATAGGGGTGCCGTTGGCGTTTTCCTCTGCCAGCAGTTCATGGGCATGGCCGATTAAGTAGGCATCTACCTGGGGGTAGGCCTGGGCGACTTCATACACCCCTTCGGTATCGTATTCCCCTTCTCGGCCATAGTGAATGGCGCCGATTAAAACATCTACCTGTTCCCTTAATTCTTCAACCATTTTGCCTGTTTCTTCCATAGGCGTGGTAAAGGTCATGTTGTCGTAATGATCTGGGTAAGAGGCTTCCCAACGGGGTACATGAGGGGCCACAATACCAAAGATGCCCACTTTTACCCCTTTTACTTCTTTAATTACGTAAGGGGCCATCCACCGGTGGTTGTCGGCTTTATAAATGTTGGCGGTAATAAAATCTCCTTCAAAGGCATCAATGGCCCGGGTGAGCATGTCAAACTCGTAGTTAAACTCGTGGTTGCCCAGCACCCGCAGGTCGTAGTCAAGCAGGTTCATTACATTGGTAATGGGATGCACCAAGTCATTGTTAAACAGGGAGATTAAGTTGCCCTGCATGGCATCCCCGTTGTCCAGCAAAATCAGGTCCGGGTCCTTCTCCCTTTCCTGTTTAACAATGGTTGAAACCCTTGTTAGGCCGGTGTTGTTGGTGGGTGCGTCAATGGCATAGTCGTAGGAGTAAATGTGCCCGTGCAGGTCGCTGGTTTCTAAAATAGTAATGGTAACTTCCTCTTCTTGGGCCAGGGCAGGCACCATTAAGCCAAGGGCTAGAACAAGGCTTAGTAAAAAGGCAGTGAGGGAACGCAGACGCTTCATAAAACCACTCCTTTTGTATATTTTTGTAAGTATTGCCGAGTATTTCTTTTTTAATTATAGCACATTTACACAAAAAAACAAAGCAAAAGATGTAAAAAAATGTAGAAAAAGCGAATAGCCTAAAAAAGAGAGAGGGGTGGTTTTTCCTTCTCATAGCGAGGGCAGGGCCCGGCAGTGAAGCCGCGATGGAGGTACTGTTCTTTTGGCAAAAAACAGTATCAAAAAGGCTTTTGGCAGGGTGGCTGTTTTTGGGCTTTTATGTTGTTTTTATAAAATATCATGTTCCTTT
>CAYFQH010000061.1:0-8809 GCA_964345215.1 uncultured Oscillospiraceae bacterium
GCCGGGTACCAAAAACCGTTAGAACCTTTTTCATTACTTTCTCAACTCCGTTTTTTATTTTGCCAGTCTAGGATTGACTTATATTTCATGTTATCAAATGCTATTATAACGTACTCTATGGTAAAAAGGAATGATGAAAGGGCTTTTGATCTAACAAGATAGTACGAGAAGAAAGCCTGTAATTGCTGCTGCTTTATTGAAAAAGTGATAAAATACTGGTATTCTATTAAAGTGTGCTAGGTTAAAAAGAGTACCGAAAGGGGTGCTTTTCAAGCAAACAAATAGGAACCAATAAAGCTGGGGAAGGTATGATGGGCTGGTTGTTAAAAAAACACCAGGCAAATAAGTAGGGATTTAATCTAGTGTACGGCTGATTTAATAATATTGCTTATAGCGGAGGATGCAAACCATGGCACATGAAAACTTTGAAGTGATAGAAAAGGAAAAAGCGAAATTAGCTGCAGCCCTTGCCTCAACCCGGGGGATCGAGGAGAAAACAAAGCAACTAATATATACAATGGAAACAGACTTGTCAATGCAGGAGCGCAAAATACACGCTTTGCAACAACAGATGTTTATTTATGAAAATTCTTTTAAGCAGCAATTGAAACTGGTGCTTAAAAACAGTGTGGCGCATTTAAGAACATTTGGATGCCGCCATCCCTTTATTGGTAAAATAATGAAAAAAACATACAGAATGCTTAAAAGTGCATACGATGTCTTTTTTAAAAGAAACGGCGTAGATGGATAAGGAAAGGACAGAGGGCATGGCTTATGATCATCAGGTAATAGAAGAAAAGTATATTAATATTCTTCGAGATGGGAAAAAAGCGCGTCTCCCTCTTGAAAAAAACATGAGGGAGAAAAAGAAAGCCGTTCTCCGTTCAAATATAGGCGGTTTAAACGAACTTCGGGTCGCAGGCATTATGGATGAGTTTACAAGGGTCAGTTATGGACCTGAATGCCAGTTAATTCAATTAATGCCTGATCGGTTTATGGAGCAAATCAATGAGTTTAAGCCGGATCTTGTTTTCATTGAGTCGGCTTGGAATGGCTATAAAAATGCCTGGTTTCGTAAAGTGGATAGACTCAGCCCTGAGATTTGCGCCTTAACAGCTTATTGTAAGAGTTTGAGTATTCCCACGGTTTTTTGGAATAAAGAAGATCCGGTTTCTCTTTCTGGATTTATGAATACAGCCGGGTTGTGTGATTATGTGTTTACAACGGATGTAGATGCAATAGGGCAATATAAAATGATTTTAGGCCATGATCGAGTGTATCATTTACATTTTGCGGCCCAGCCCCTGTACCACAATCCTATTGAGGAATATGACAGGAAGGATAAAATATCCTTTGCAGGAGCTTACTATCCCCGTTACCCTGAACGGATGAAAGTGATGGATGCCTTTACCCATGTGTTTATGGAAGGAATGGGCATGGATATTTATGACCGGAATTATCACAATCCCGATTCACCGTATTCCTTTCCTGAGCAGTACAAACCTCTTATTGTGGGCACCTTAAAACCGGAAGAAATAGGAGTAGCTTACAAAGGGTATCGCTACGGTTTAAACATGAACTCCATTTCTCAGTCTCAAACCATGTTTGCCCGCCGGGTTTTTGAATTGATGGCTTCAAATACGGTGGTTGTGGGGAATTACTCCAGAGGGGTTAAAAACTATTTTGGTGATTTAACCATTTGTACAGACTCCCCTGAAACCCTTAGAGAAACTTTGGATTGCTACTGCGGCAGTATAAGCAATTACGAAAAATACCGCTTGTTGGCCTTGCGAAAGGTTTTATCTGAGCATTTATACGAAGACCGGTTGGATCAAATTATTAAGATTGTTTTTGGTATTTCCTTAAAAACAAAACTGCCTAAAATTTATGTTCTTACCGATTATAAAACCCAAGAAGAAAAAGATAAAGTTGAAAAGATGCTAAGGAGGCAAAGTTTCCCAAATTGGGAAATGGTTCCCATCCAAGAGGGAGAGCAGATAGAGAAAAAAGAGGATAACAGCTACTATACCTTTTGTAGTTTACAGCATTATTATGGTGAGCATTATTTGCTGGACTTGGTTCTATCAACTCGATATGCCCAAAAAGATGGGTATGTAAAAGGAAATAAAAAGAAAAAACCCTATACCAGTGTAAGTAAGACCTTTTTAGACCAAGGTATTGTTAAATATGAATGCTTGGCCGGCAAACTCTTTTCTAAAGATATGTTTATCCAAGGAGATTTTCTAGCAACAGATCCTTTCCACTTCAAACAGAATCACCTTTTGGAGGGTTGTCCGGAAGTTGATGATGTAAAGATTCTAGATCAAGGCCTTGATATGGAGCAACTTCATGAACATAAAACAATAACAAAGCTATTAGGAGATGCTTATGAAGTAAAAGACGCTGCCATGCTTTACAACGAGGCTGTTTTTTCTAAAGAGATAAATGGTAAAGTGATATCAGGACAACTGGCGATAAATAGCATCCTTTCAGGCGAGAAGATTGAATATGTGTACTTGAAAAAACAATATACGGTTGTAGATTATGAAGTGGCGGGAAAAATACAAGTTTGTTATGATATGAAAGGCGCTTTGGGTGTAACAGGGCTTCTTTGGTTCTTTGACCAGAGCAACTACAGGATGGGTGTAGAGGAAATTCCTGCGAAACAGAATGTTTTTGTAGACATTCCTCGCAAAGCCTGTTTTTTCCAACTGGGGTTCAGGGTTCTAGGGGAAGGGCAGGCTCTTATACAAAACTTTACCCTTGGAAAGAAAAAAAACATTTCTTTTAACAACTATTATGCAAAAAGGCCGGTTTTGGTAGTATCTGGTATGACCTCCGAGGCAGAAATTTGGTATGAAGGTCAATCTGTCCATAGGCGAGTGATGAATTATAAAGATAGTGGCTTAAATATTGGCCTTATGTATTTTGGTAAAAATACCCCTTCACCCTTTGGTGACTTTAAAGGAGTTTCTCTGATAAGGGGCGGAAGAGATGCTTTGGAGGCAGTGATCTTAAGCCGAGGTCGCTGGACCTTTTGTATTCACTATTTAACCTTGGAAATGTGGGAAGCCATAGTCCCTCACCTAGAGAGGTTATCCTTAATTATTTGGCTTTATGGGCTTGAAAGAGAACCTTGTATACCAGGAATGTTTATGAGCGGAATTGATGAAAAATTAGCTAATAAAAAAAAGAAAAATGACGAGTGGGAGGCCTTATGGGGCGATATCGCCTTAAAAGCGGAAAGGTTTGATATCCGTTTTATCGCATCGTCTCAACATTTATATAAAAAAGTGAATGAAAGAGTTGCAAAAAAATTGCCAAAAGAGAAGGTATCGATTATTTGTTACGGAATAGATACAAAGGCCTTTGCATATCAAAAAAAACCTTCTTACCAGCGTAAAAAAATATTATCGATAAACTCTTTTTCTTCTGAAAAATATGCCAATGACTTAACGGTTCAGTGCATTTTAGAACTTTCAAAACGGCCCTTTTTTGATGAGTTAGAATTTCGGATTATTGGCGATGGCGCAATGTATGATGAGATGTTGGCACCATTAAAAGGTTTTGGCAATGTTATATTAGAAAGAAAGCTTCTAAATCTAAAAGAAGTTGCACAAGTACACCAAGCCTATGGTGTCTTCCTATGCCCCAACCGCTACATCCTGCAAGAGCCTTTACAAGGTGAAGCCATGGCCTCGGGCCTTGTGCCTGTAACCAATGGGGTTGCTGCCACTTCTGAGTTCGTGGATGAAAGCTGCGGTATCTTAGCTCCGGCGGAAGATTATATGGAACTGGCCAACGCCATTGAAAAACTCTATTATGATGAAGAACTCTTTTCTCAAATGTCCTACTGTGCAGCGATGCGGGTGCGGAACCAATCAGACGCAGCACATGCCATTAAAAAAGAAGTTGAGTTGATTAAAAGAGTTGCACAAGAGGAATAATGGGTTGCGGACAAAGGCACTTTTAAAAAATTCACTGAATCTAATAATTGTGGTATAATGTCCATTGTGCTAATTTGCTAATACTTATTCATGCAATATCGAAAGGATATGAAATATGGAACATTTTGAAAACGAGAATCCAAGCGTTTGCGTAATGGGTTGCGGCTATATTGGTTTACCCACCATGGCCATGTTTTCAAAACACGGTTGTAGGGTTCTTGGGGTGGATGTAAGCGAAAGAATTGTAAATAAAATTAACAAAGGTGAAATACATATTGAAGAACCGGGCCTGGCGGAGATTGTGAAAGAGGCCGTTGAAAAAGGGCTGATGAGCGCCTCCTTAGTGCCCCAGTCAGCGGATGTATTTATTATTGCAGTACCAACCCCCAATAACAATGATGAGTATTTAAGCTGCGATTTAACCTATGTTAAAGATGCTGTACATAAAATAGTTCCTTATTTACAAAAAGGAAGCATGATTATTGTTGAATCCACCATGGCGCCTCGCTCAACAGATGATCATATTAAACCCATAATTGAAAAAGCTGGCTTTGTTATTGGGGAAGATGTTTACCTGGCCCACTGCCCTGAACGGGTTTTACCAGGAAAAATACTCTATGAGTTAACCCATAATAACCGTATTGTTGGGGGCATTACCCCCACTTGTGCCGAGAAAATTGCCCAGGTATACGATGTTTTTGTACAGGGGGAAATCATTAAAACTTCCGCACGTACGGCTGAAATGTCAAAATGTATGGAAAACACTTTCAGAGATGTGAATATTGCCCTGGCTAACGAACTGGCTAAAATATGCGACCATTTGGATATAGATGCCCTTGAAGTGATTCAACTGGCCAACAAGCATCCCCGGGTAAACATTCATCAGCCTGGCCCAGGGGTGGGGGGGCATTGCCTGGCAATCGATCCTTATTTCATCAGCGCTGAAGCCCCTGAAATTGCAAAAATCATTCGTCTCAGCCGGGATACAAACAAAAGCATGCCTGCTTTTGTGGTCGAAAAAATCGAAAAAATGCTGGGAGATGCAAAAGACCCTAAAATTGCCATTATGGGAACCGCTTACAAAGGCAATATTGATGACCGGCGTGAAAGCCCCGCTTTGGAGGTGATTGCCCAGTTACAGGAAAAAGGGTATACTCTGGCGGTCAATGATGACCACGTAGGGGACCCGGCCTATGTATCTATGGAAAAGGCAGCCAGCGGTGCCGATATAATGGTTGTTTTAACAGACCACGATGAATATAAAAAAGATCGCCTGCATGCCCTGACGGGGATGATGAAAACCCCCTTGATCTTTGATACTCGAAATATTGTAAGCCCTGCAGAAGGAATTCGCATCGTTAATTTTGGCAGCCTTTCCAAGGCCTGATATTTTAGGCAAACAGACTTATACTAGCTAAAAAAGCAAAACCCCCTTTTTTTGCACAGTGCATGGCAATAAAAGAGGGTTTTGTTATCGATATGATCATATCAAGTTTGATAAATAAACTTATTTAAGAAAAAACTGCTCAATGATTTCGTCTATCATCTGCTCTGCAAGGGCTCTTTTACTATTTAAAGGAAGGGGTTTAACACCTGCATGGGTAATTAAAGTAATAATATTTGTATCCACATCAAAGCCGGCACCAGGTTGAGTTACATCGTTGGCAACAATCATATCTAAGGATTTTTTGATCAATTTTTTTTGGGCATTTTGTTCCAGGTCGTTTGTTTCAGCGGCGAAGCCTACTAAAATTTGGCCCGGCCGTTTTTTTGCCCCAACAGCCGCTGCAATATCCGGGTTTTCAATCAGTTCAAGGGTGAAAGAAGAGGCGGAATCTTGCTTTTTTATTTTTTCTCGGGAGGGATGGGCAAAACGGTAGTCGCTTGGGGCTGCCGCCTGAATGATTAAATCGTAGTTCTGAGAATGAGGAACCACTGCATCATAGAGCTGTTGTGTACTTTGAATGGAAATGACTTGATTCATTCCCTGGGGAATGGGAAGGGCCACAGGGCCCGTAACCAAGGTAACCTGGGCCCCTTTTTTTTGGGCTGCCTGGGCCAAAGCGTAGCCCATTTTGCCCGAGGAACGGTTGGTTAAATAGCGCACCGGGTCCAGCGCTTCCTGTGTTGGACCGGCTGTTACCAATACGGATTTACCCATCAAATCTTGGGAAGGCAATAATATATCAATGATTTTTGCTACAATCTCATCAGGTTCGCTCATCCGTCCCGGGCCATAGATGCCCTCGGCTAAAAAACCGTCACCAGGGCCGATTAGCTGAACTCCACGGCCTTTTAAGGTTTGTACATTTTTTACCGTGGCCGGGGCCAGCCACATATTGGTGTTCATGGCCGGGGCCAGCAAAACAGGGGCAGTGGTGGCTAAAATGGTAGTAGAGAGCATGTCGTCAGCCAGGCCGTTTGCCATTTTTGCAATAATATTGGCTGTTGCCGGGGCAATACAAAACAAATCGGCTTTTTTTGCCAGGGCGATGTGCTCCACCTCCCAGGTTTGGGGCCGCTCAAATGTATCTACAACAACAGGGTTTACAGACATGGTTTCAAAGGTGAGAGGTGTAACAAAGGCGCAGGCATTTTTAGTCATCACAACAAAAACTCTTGCGCCTTGTTTTTTTAGTTTTGAAACAACATCCACCGCCTTGTAGGCGGCAATACCTCCTGCTACACCAAAAACAATTGTTTTTCCCTCCAGAGGCGGGGTATTAAGGTTATTCTTTTTCACTTCCTGCAGGTCGTTCATAAGTAATCAGCCCCCGATTAATTTCTTCAATAGCAACTTTTAAAGGCTTCATATTTTTTGTATCAATTAAAGGCAGGGCACCGCCGAGAAGCTGTTGGGCTCTTTTTGAAGTTTCTACAACCAGCGTGTAGCGGCAGTCTACCTTTTCGGATAATTCAACAATGTTTGGTTCTACAATGGACATAAAACAACCTCCTTATATGTGACCTATATAGTTTAAAGAAAATTGCTCCATTTGTCAATCAATCGTGGGGCGAAAACGGCTGGTGCGCAGTTTTTCGGCGTTTACTATATTAATGAGGTGAGAGTAGGCTAATTCCACATCATCATTGATAATCGCATACTGATAGTGGGAGAGAAGCTTCACTTCGCCCCTGGCATTATTAAGCCGGCGCTCAATTTCTATCGGGTCATCAGTATTGCGGGTATGCAGCCGCACCCGCAAGGCTTCAAAACTGGGAGGCATAATGAATACGGAAACACAGTCCGGCGCTTTTTCAAGAACAGTTTTGGCCCCTTGGGTGTCAATATCTAAAAGGATATTTTCCCCTTTTTTAAGCCTTTGCTCAATAGGGGCCTTAAGGGTGCCATAATGATTGCCATGAACGGTGGCATACTCTAAAAACGCATCTTCTTCTACAAAGCGGTTAAAAGCGGCCACGGTAATAAACTGGTAGTGAACCCCATCAATTTCGTTATACCGGGGAGCCCGGGTGGTTACACTGACTGAAAAATGAAAGCTGGGGTCCTCTTTTAAAAGCTTTTGCCCCAAGGTGCCTTTGCCTGTGCCTGAAGGGCCAGATACCACCAGTAACATTCCGCTGCGTTCTATTTTCATCCTGTCGTCTCCTCTCTTAATACAGTCTTATATAAATAAACGGTAAAGCGAAAACGTCTTATTCCACGTTTTGTCCCTGTTCTTTCATTTTTTCAAGGGCAGATTTAACAGCTACAACATGGTTGGTTATATCAATATCCGATGCTTTAGAACCGATGGTATTTATTTCTCTATTCATTTCTTGTAATAAAAAATCCAACTTACGCCCTACTTCATCTTTTTTATCAAGAAGGAGAAACATTTGTTCAATGTGGGAGTCAAGGCGGGAAACTTCCTCATCAATGGCAACTTTATCGGCGTACAAAGCTACTTCTTGGGCCAATCGCTGAGGCTCTATCGGGGAGGTGTTAAGCTGCTTTAAGCGCTCCTCCAGCCTGTTTTTATAGTTTAAAGGTACTCTTGGAGCCAGGGCGGCAAGAGCCTGTACTTGTTCTTTAATAAAAGTCAGCTGTAAATGAAGATCTGCTTTTAAGGCCATTCCTTCCTTGGCACGCATTTCACGCAATTGGTCAAGGGCTAGGGCCAGGGCTTGTTTAGTTAAATCCCGTACCTGTTGGGCATCATCCTGGGTCTCTTGTATGTCAATTAACCGAGGAATAGAAACGAAGTTTGAAAGACGGGGGGATTCACTTAGCTGAAGATTTGAAATAATAGTGCTGTAGGCTTGTTTATAAGCATGGAGCAGGGGAAGGTTAACGGATACGCTTAAGGCATCATCCCGGGTATTTTGGTAAAAGATATAGATGTCAACATGACCTCTAAAAAGGGCGGCAGAAATATCTTCTCTGACCAAGTCTTCCAAAAAAGATAAATGGCGGGGGAACTTATAGTTTAAATCTAAAAAACGATGGTTTACCGATTTTAGCTCAATGGTTATTTCCCGACCATCTTGTTGAAGAGAACCTTTTCCGTAACCAGTCATGCTATGCAAAATAAAACCCCTCCTGTATGATATTATTAACATGTTACCATATTTTAAAATAAAAGAGAAGAAAAAAGCACTAGAAATCAGAAGGAGATCCACATGGAAAATTAAATCAAAAAAAGTTGTTTTATGTATTGACAAAAGATTGGTTTCAAGGTATCATAAAATACGTCGCTTGGGGGAAATAACCCGGCACATGGTGTGGGAGCATAGCTCAGTTGGGAGAGCATCTGCCTTACAAGCAGAGGGTCACAGGTTCGAGCCCTGTTGCTCCCACCATTTTTGGCCCGGTAGTTCAGTTGGTTAGAATGCCAGCCTGTCACGCTGGAGGTCGAGGG
>CAYFQH010000062.1:0-3621 GCA_964345215.1 uncultured Oscillospiraceae bacterium
CTGATTCAAGAGACGGAAACTTGTTTTAGCTGGTACTTTTATTAAACGTAAGAAGATAAAATATAAAAAAGAAGCTTTGTTATAAGCTTCTTTTTTATATAACAATAATCAATAGGGCAGACGGTTGGTCTGGCTGTACTCCAAGGTCATTTTAACCCTGGAAGCTAGGCAAAGGCCTGTAGATAGGTGGTTTGCCACATCTTCTTCATCACGAGTTACTTTTTCAATACAAAACAGGGCCTCGCCGACCTTACACTGCAGCAGCTGGGCTTCGTGCGGGCGGGCTACAGTAAAACTAATCTCCTTTTGCACTTTTACATTATTGTGCCCATATACTGTGCTCATTAATTTATAGGTGGAAGTATCTTCCGTTACCTTGTCTAGCATGCCAGGAAACCTGTTTTCGGCATAAACCGACCGGTCCAGCATAATGGGTACTCCTTCTATAGACAGGGTACGGGTCAGTTCTGCTACAAGGGCATTTTTTGGTATTTCAAGCCAGCGGGCCTCTTTGGACGTTGCGTTACGCCTGCTTTTTTGGTGAACGGTAATGTGGGAGTTTTTCCCCTCCTCGCTATAGCGCACCTTGCCAAAGCTGCTAAACCCATCCAAGGCCATGGCATGAATAGTTACTTTTGGGGTGGCAACAAAAACGCCTTTTCCTTGTTTGGCTTCCAATAAGCCTTCTTCAATCAGTTCTTTTGTAGCCCGGCGTACCGTAATACGGCTTACACCGTACTCTTCACACAGCTGTGCTTCGGTAGGCAAGCGCATGCCGGGCTGGTAGGTTCCCAGAGCAATGTCGGTGCGCAAATGGTTGGCCAGCTGCTCATAAAGGGGGCTGCTTGAGTCGGGTAAGAGCAAGTCGTTCGTCAAAAAATCCCTCCTGATCAAGGAAACTTATAATGAGGCCTTTACCCTTGCGCTTTCCTCCTAGGCATTATGCCATTGGTCGAAATCACGGCCTTGAGGCAAGGGCTTTCCATAGCCGAACCCGCCTTTTTCTTCACAGGTTTTGGCGGCGCACGTGGCCGCAAAGTCCAATGCATTTGCCATATGGCTATGATCAAAGTAGTGGGTTAGGAAACCTGCAATAAAGCTATCGCCGGCACCCATGGTGTCAATCACTTTGGCAGGCTTAATGCCTTGAAGAAAGCGCTTGACCTGCCCTGAGCGTTGCTGAGAAAAAAGGGCACCCTTGCTGCCTAAGGTAATGCCTACTACTTCTACACCGTAGCTGTGAACCTTGGCAATCAGGGCGTCAACTTGAGGGGTGGTTAACTCAGAACCGCTAAAAAAAGCAAAACGAATATAGGGGCACACGAGGGATAAATATTCTTCTTGGGTGTGATCGCTGGAAAAATCGAAAGAAATCTCACAAGCCTTTTGAAGAGTGGGCAACTCATATTCGATTGAAGAATAGCACGAAGTATGGCAAATGTCAAATGCTTTAATATGCGCTAAGTCCTTTGGGGTCAAGCGAATACGAACAATATGTTGGGCCGTGTCCTTTGGACCGCCTACAAAAACCCTATCACCTTTGGGGGTTAATCGAACCCCTGGGTGACCCGAAAAAGCCTCTACTACCCGGGAACCGGCGTAGCTGATCCCTTCTTGGGTGAGAGCCCATTTGATATGTTCGGCTTCTTCATCATTTCCAAAAACACCCAGGTATGCAGCCTGTCCGCCGCTGCGTCTGCAGCCTACGGCCACGTTTACCGCATTACCTCCCGGGTAATAAATCCCCTCGTCTAAATAACAGTCAACCACGTTGTCTCCTACGGCAATTAAACGCATGTAACAGTTCCTCCTTTATATTAACCTTTTACGGCCCCAGCGGTCATGCCGCGTATAAACTGCTTTTGCATTAAAATAAAAACAATAATCATGGGAAGGGCGGATATGGTTAAGCCTGCAAAAAGCAGAGAATAATCGGTGCTTAAAGCGTCTCTAAAAACCATAAGCCCTGATGGAATGGTTTTTAAGGCTTTTGAATCAATAAAAATAATTGAAAAAAGGAATTCATTCCAGGCATAGTAAGCAATTAAAATGCCGCAGGTCATTAAAATAGGCTTTGCGATAGGCAAATAAATGTGGCGCAAAATCATAATGGAGGTGCAGCCGTCAATGGTGGCTGCCTCTTCCAGTTCCTTTGGCACGCTTAAAAAGTAGGAGCGGATTAAAAGCACGGTAAGGGGCATACGGTAGGCGGCATAAGGTAAGATCATAGCCCAATAGGTATCGTGAATGCCCAGTTTTTGAATGATTTTATACAGGGGGATGAGCGTAACCTGGGGAGAGAGCATCATACCACCCATACACATTAAAAAAATCAGCTGGCTGCCTCTAAATCGGTAGCGGACAAGGGCGTAGCTTGTTAATACGGCAATGGTAATACAAAGGGCAATAGTGCATAAGGTAACAAATACACTGTTTAAAAAGTAGTTGGAAACGCCCATGTTCCATGCTTTTACATAGTTACCCCACTGAAATTTTGCGGGTATACCCCAGATATTCCTAAAAAACTCTCTTTCTGTTTTAAGGGAAGAGAGAACCATCCAAACCAGAGGATATAAAACGAGTAGAAAGTAAATGGTCAATAAAATCACTGCAAAAACCATGCCCTTTGACCAGCGGCGCTGTTTTTGAGATTGATGGTGTTTATTTACATAAACCGACACTTAGTCCACCTCCCCTGAGCGTGTGATGAATTTTTGAACGACAGCTAACCCCAGGCAAATGACCAACATCAATATGGCAATAGTCGAAGCATAACCCATTCTATCTTGCGTAAAGGCCATGTTATACATATAAACCGACAAGGTAACCGAAGCGTTGCCCGGGCCGCCTTTGGTAAGAATATATACGTCGTTAAAAACCAAGAAAGCCCCAGACACGGTTGTAACCAAAGAGACAAAAAGCATTTCCCTTACCTGGGGTACGGTAATGCGAAAGAATAATTGCCGCCGGTTGGCACCATCAATTTCTGCTGCTTCATATAAATCTTGAGGGATTTTTTGAATGGCCACGATAAAAAGCATAGCAGTATAACCCATAGAGTGCCATTGGGACATGGCGATAGTGGCATAAATGGCCGTATTTGTTTTGCCGAGCCAGCCAGTTGCTACTTTTTTGCCTGTAATGAGGCTTAAAAACCCATTCAATAGTCCTTTGGGTGCATAAATTTGAGTAAAGAGCATGGCCACAACGGTCATAGAAATTAAAACGGGAATAAAATACATGGTGCGGTAGGGGGTCGCAATTTTAGCAAAAAGCTTATCCTCCAGCAAAGAGGCAATAATGAGGGAAATGAAAACTTGAAAAATAACGGAAATAATGCAGTACAAGGTGTTGTTCGTCAGGGCGGTTTTGATTGTTGGGTCGCTGATAAGGGTTCTTAGGTTATCCAAACCCACATAGGTGTGGGCTGATGAGAAGGCTGAAAATTTAAAGAACATGTAGTAAAAGTTTTGCAGAAGGGGCACATAGACGAACGTGCCCATTAACAAAACAACGGGAAGAACATAAACATAGGGAGCCAGTTGTTTTCTTATATTCTGTGCACGTCGTGTAGTGGTTGGCGTGGATGTTACTGCCATACAATCATTCCCTTCCTATTAA
>CAYFQH010000062.1:3721-8673 GCA_964345215.1 uncultured Oscillospiraceae bacterium
TCCTATTAAGTGACCAAAATCCTATTAAGTGACCAAAATCCTATTAAGTGGCCAAAATTCTGTAAAGGAACTAAAATCCTCTTATCCGTTTAAAGGTGCTGTTGTAGGAGGCGTTAATCCTCCTACAACAAGCAAAGGTTGGTTTAAAAAGCGATGAACTACTTGGTTTTAGCTTCTTTTACAGCTGCCTGCACACTTTCCATAACCTGCTGGGGGGTCATATCGCCGGTTAAAAGCAATTGGCCACCCTTCATAAAAGCAGAGGCAACGGTGGCATCTAAGGCATTATCTTGCCACAGGGTGGTACCGGAGGAATTTTGAATAAGTTCAACGGCTTCCAGCTGTTTAGGGTTTGCAATGCTTTCTTCATTTACAGCGCCCTTTACACAAGATAGTTCGCCGGTACGTTTTGTCATCAATGCGCCATTTTCTTGGCTGATGAAAAATTTTACAAAGGCTTGGGCAGCTTCCGGGTATTTGCACTCGGCAGAGATCATCATACCTTCGGGAGCGCCTTCTAACTCATCAGGATCACCTTTTCCATCGGGCAGGGCGGGCATATCAAAGAAGCTGAAATCAAATTCAGCATCGTCGGCCACATACTTAATTTCAGCCAATTGCATGTAGCACAAGGGGCTTTCGCCATCAATAAACTCGTTACGTGCATATTCATGGTCTACGCTGTTAGGATCTTGGGTCATGTAGTTAGAAAGCTGCAGAAAACACTCCATGGTTTTAAGATAACCTTCGTCTGAAAAATCTCCTTCCAGAGCATAATCTTTGGCAACAACTTCCGGATCAACCATTCGCTGAACCAAGGTGCCCATATAGTGGGAAACCGCCCATTCAGCAGAGAAACCGGCGCTGATGGGGGCTTCAAATCCATCGGCTTTTAAGGCATCCAAAACGACAATAAACTCGTCCCAGGTGTTGGGCTCGGACAGACCGAGTTTTTCGAAAACGGTTTTATTATAAAAGAAAACTTTTCCATCCATTGACCAGGGAATACCGTACTGTTTGCCATCATATTCAAAGGGGCCCCACTGGCTTTCAACAATGTTGCCAGCCCAGTCGGGGTCAGCGGCGATCATGTCATCCAAAGCCAGTACACGGCCTGAGTTCACCAAGTTTTGGCCGAAGGTTCCGCTCCAGGACATAAATACATCAGGAATGTCGGAAGAACCTACAAGGACACGGATTTTTTCTTTGTAACTGTCGTTTAAAACAGGGTCGATTAATTGAATGTCAATATTGGGGTTGGCCTCTTCAAATTTGGCAATCACTTCATCCATGTAAGGGCCTTTGGGCTCATTTGGCCAGCGATGGAAAAAGGTGATGGTTACCTTTTCTTCGGCCAGGCCAGGGGCCAGGAGGCTAAACAGAGAGGCGATAATCAGGGTAGCAACCAACAGGGATTTTAATGTTTTTTTCATAAACAGTGACCTCCATTATTATTATGTGGGTAGATGAGTGATAGGAACGGTTGATCGTAATTGAAAAGGGTTGATTAATATTCCATCCGCCACATGTAACGGCGTACGGAAAGCGGATGACCCCTGTGATCGGCCAGAGCATCGGCATATAGCCGGGTAACAGCGTTCATTACAACAGGGGCAAAGTAACCCTGAAGGGCTTGGGGTATTCCTTCCATGTTAAATTCCTTGGCATCAACAGCTTCTACGCAGTTAGAAAACTTTTTAGCAAAGGCCAGTGCCCGTTCATCAAGAGGCCTGGTTTCGCCGCTGTTTAAGAAAATCAGGAAGGGAACATCAAAGTCGGTTACTTCAAAAGGGCCGTGGAAATATTCGCCTGAGTGAATGGGTTGGGAGTGGATCCAAAGCATTTCCATTAGCAAACATTCGGCAAAAGAGTAGGCTACGCCATAGCAGCCTCCGGAGGACATGGTATAAATTAAACTGTCCCGTTTGTGCTTTTTGCCGTATTCGTCAGCCCTGGTAAGCCAGGCTTTTTTGTTCAGGGGAATAAGGGTATCTAGTGCATCTACAGCCTCCATTCCTTGCTCATATTTTTTACTGGGGTTTAATACGTTCAGCACGCCAAAGGCCAATCGGTACAGCATGCCGTTGTTTGATTCGGAAGGGTTGGATTCGGGGCCCCATGTGTATTCTAAACCATATTCTGCTTCTTCCCAAAGTTCGGAACCGGGTTTAAAAGAAAGACAGATGGTTAAAGCACCCTTTTCCCTTGAGAAGGCGGTAGCTTTAACCGTTTCGGGGGTATTGCCGCTGTGGGAACAGGTTACAACCAAGCTGTTTTTCCCAAGGGCTTTAGGAGAGCGGTGAATAAATTCGTTTGAGGAGTAAACGGCAGACGGGATGGCTGTTTCCAGGTCAAACAGGTATTGAATAGGTTCAAAAATAGCCTTTGAACCCCCGCATGCTACAAAGTAAACCTGTTGAATGTCCTTTTCCTTTACAGCCTCCAAGGCTTTGTTCAGCTGAAGTTGTTGGTTACTGTTCATAATAGTTCCTCCAATTATATATTTTTACTGTACGGTGAAAAGAAATGTTTCTCCGTTACAGCAAAGCACTAAGATATACTATATTATAATAAGATGTTATATAATGTTATGTTAATAATACCGTAGGAAAAATACTTTATCAAGGGTATTTTTTAGTTTTTACAATTAAATTTTATTCTTATTGTTTTTTATAAAACAACATAAAAAATACCCAAGGTAAATTGGGTATTCAAGTAAGTGCATATAAAATTAATAAGACTATCCGCAGACTGGAAAATGATCTTTTAGGCTATAGTAATAACCCGTGAAAAAATGAGTTATAACAGAAGGCTTTTATCTTCACCCATGGCTGTTACGCCGTTTAAAACATACTGCCTTCCTTCTTCATCCCGCAAGTATCCTTCTAAGCGCCCAAAGGCAAAAAAGTAATCAATTTTTACTAAAGGCGAATGAAAAATCATGGGGCTTATTCCTTCAACGTAAAAGCGAAGGTTGACCATGTCGTGCTTATCTTTTACTGTCCACAGGGCATTGCTCTTATAATCTATACTTTTTATGCTTTGAGAAAAGGTAACAGGAGGCAGAATGCTGGTCTTATTTTCAAACCAAATTAAGTTTTCATTATATTTTTCTTGATTGCTAGACTGGTTTCGGGTGAGGTTAAAGGCAAAATATTGTTCTTTACCGCCTGTATTGTAGTGGCCCATGGAGCTGAGCCAATCGTAGTGGCTGCGGCGGGGGTAGTAGCCCCGGTGGTCATCAACAATGGCCGTGGTAAAGGCATCAGTTTGCATTTTTTCACCGTTAAAAATAAGGTAACCCTTGGCTTTTAAAAAGTCTTTTTGGCTGTACAGAGGCCGGTTTTTTCCAAGGGGAATGCTTACAACGCTGGGTAGACTCAGCCTGTCCAGCTCAAAATGATACTCAATGGTGCTCTCTTTATTTTGGCTTTTACCCTGTAAGCTGCACTTGCCCATCTCAAAATGGTTTATGCATTCAATGGCGGCCCGTTTGCTGTGGGCGTAGCCTTGGCTGCCTTGAATAAGATTTTTGGGGAACTGAACCTTGTTACTGGGCAAGGGGGAGTGCCAGCTGGTAACGGTTTTTGATGCCTTGTGATAAAAAACATGGTAAATCATACCGGTAATGCCCATATCCGCCAAGCCGCAAACCAGAATACCTTGAGAGAGGTGAATTTCCGTCGCCTGCCAAAGGGTTAACTTAAAGCGGTTCATCCATTGGGGCAGGCGAGTAGGCCTTTTTGCCTGAAGGAGATGAAAGGCCTCAAATTCTTCAATAAACGTACCGAAGTGGCATTGGCCTTTCTCATCTACCAAACTTTTAGGCGTTGGAATGCTTCTGCGGATGGGATGAATATATTGGGAGTAATTTTCCATCATACATTCTCCTTATGCAATATAAACCAGAAATGGGAAAAAGCCCTTTTTTACATCCTTTTTTCCATTATAACCGTAGCACAAAAAAAGCATTTTCTCCACTAGATCGTAAAACTTATTATAAAAAAACAATAAGCAGGCTTAATCAGTGAAAAAAATGCTTTTTGAAGAATAAAAATTATGAAAGGAGTTCAAGAAGCCGGGTCAGGCTTTCTTTAGCGTCGCCTAAGAGTAGGGCAATATTCTCCCTTGGTTCATATAAAGGGTTAGGTACTCCGGCATAACCTGGGCTTAAATCAAAGTTGCAAATAATCAGCCTTTTTGCTTTTTCTGCATCAAGAACTGGCATACCGTAGATCGGCGTATCCACAGCTGTATTGGCTGCAGGGTTGATTACATCGTTTGCGCCAATCACAATGACTGCATCGCTCTTGTCAAAATCCGGGTTAATATCCTCCAATTCATAAAGCTGATCATAGGGTATATCCACTTCTGCCAATAAAACATTCATATGCCCAGGCATCCGCCCAGCCACCGGATGAATGGCAAAGCGAAGGTTTTTGCCCTTTGCAGTTAATGAGTCCGTCAATTCCTTTACCAGCGTTTGAGCCTGGGAGACAGCCATACCATAGCCGGGGATGAGAATGATACTTTCTGCTTCATTAAGCCAGTTGGCGGCAGCTACCATGGGGTTTTCGGGGGCTTTGTGAACAGACGATTGGGTTAAAGGGCTTTCATCGTCAGGGTTTTGGGGGCTAGCAACCTCTTTTAGAGGAATTTCTTCTTTTTTTTGCTCCCTTTCATCGGCAACAGGGGCAGGGGGATGATGGCTGCTGCCAAGTAAAATGGAGAACAGGTTTCGGTTCATGGCGTGGCACATCACTTGGGTTAGCAGCAAGCCCGAGGCACCTACAATACCTCCAACCGAGACGAGCAGTAAATCCCCAATGGCCATGCCGGAAATTGCCGCTGCCACCCCCGAGGTTGAATTTAAAAGAGAGATGACAATGGGCATATCGGCGCCTCCTACACGGATGGCGAAAACATAGCCGAACAGGAGGGAGGAAAGGGTA
>CAYFQH010000063.1:0-1449 GCA_964345215.1 uncultured Oscillospiraceae bacterium
CAGCCGGCCAAGGGGGAAATATTGTGGTGCCCCCCGTAACCCCGGTGCCGGCAGCCACGGCCCAGCCCACCCCGGTTCCGCCACCTAAAACAGCGGTATTAACCTTAGGGGGTACGGCGGCTTTTACAAAAAACATTCGCCAATCGGGCTATAACGACGAGAGCAAAACGTACGATTTCCGCCATTTGTTAACCCATGTTCAACAGGAATTCGTCGGAGATCTTTCCATTGCCACCTTAGAGAACACCATTGTTCCTTCAAAAGATTTAAATCATGTTAACACCGTGGCCGATGTGCTCACATCCCTTAAAAATGGGGGCATTAACGTGCTGGCCATCGGCAACGAACATGTGCTGGATTATGGTATTCAAGGGCTTCAGGCAACGGAGGGGGAGGTACGCAAAGCGGGCTTCTTGCTGGCCGGTGGAGCCGAAACCAGCCGCAGCCAACAAGGCCTTTTGCTGGATGCAGGGGCCCTGCGCATTGGTATATTAGAATACGTTGACAACCTTTCCTCAGCCGGGGCAAAGCAGCTTAAAAAAGAGGAAGCCCAAGGCAGCGTGGCCCTTTATGATGGTGCTGTTGTTGCCGGGCAAGTGGCCCAATTGCGCCAAAGCGGGGCAGATGTGGTGCTGGTGATGCTTCACTGGGGCAAAGATAACCAAAAAAAAGTAACCAAGGCCCAGCAGGAAATCGCTCAACAGGTAGCCGATGCCGGGGCCGATATTTTGCTGGGCTCCCATACGGAAAGGGTTTTTCCCATCACTTATACCACGGGCACGGGCCTTGACGGGGTAACCCGGCAAATGCTGACCATTTACTCCCTGGGGGCTTTGGTAACCCAGGAGCGGGCCGATGCCAACTGCGGCGGGGTGCTGCTGAATGTACATTTAAGCTACGACCAGGCCTTGGGCCGGGCCGCCATTAGCCAGGTAACCTACGCCCCTACCTATATGTGGCGCTATAAGGAAGAGGGGAAGTTTGTATACCGGCTGGTTGCCAGCGACCAGCCGGCGCCCGAGGGCATGGACGAGGGGCAAACAAAGGTGAAAGAAAAAATACTGGGGGTTGTACAAAAAGCCCTTGGAGAGTCGCCCATTACCCTGCGGCAGCCATAGAGGGGTAAAAGGGCTTACCTGCTGATGATATGGGTAAATACTAACGGCTTAAGTCAACACCCTCAAAGCCGGGCATAATCAAAAGGCAGTTCCTTTTACGTAAAACATCGTCAATAAAGCTGGAAATAACGAAGTAATTCCTGTGTTTTTACCTTGCTTTGTACAAAAATCCCCAGCTCCTTCATGGGCACGCTTTTAAAGCGGTGTTGCTTAGAAAAAAATAAAAAAAGCCTTCGGTTCAGGATGATCCCGGCCCGGAGGCTTTTTGAATGGCTTGCGTTAGGACAAACCAAGGCAATATAGGCAGTCAAGGCAATATAGGCAGCCAAGG
>CAYFQH010000063.1:1549-8571 GCA_964345215.1 uncultured Oscillospiraceae bacterium
GCGTTAGGACAAACCAAGGCAATATAGGCAGTCAAGGCAATATAGGCAGCCAAGGAAATACAGACAGCCAAGGCAATACAGACAGCCGAGGCAATACAGACAGCCGAGGCAATACAGACAGCCGAGGCTGTTTTACGCCCAGTACATATTGCCTACCTCTTCGGTAATCAGCACTTCGTTTAAGAAGGAGATGGCTTTTTGCAGCCCTTCGTTGCTGCTCATCAGGCTGTCTTCATGTTCGATGGATAAAACATCATCGTAGCCCACCATCCGCAGGTTCGACACAATGTCCTTCCAAAGCTGGTAGTCGTGGCCATAGCCAACCGAGCGGAAAATCCAGCTGCGGTTAAGCTCGTCTCCATAGTGCTTGGTGTCTAAAACCCCGTTTTTGCTTGTGTTGATGGGGTCAATCTTCGTATCCTTAGCATGGAAGAAATAAATGGCCTCCCCCAGTTCCCGAATGGCGGCAACAGGATCGATACCCTGCCAAAACAGGTGGCTTGGGTCCAAATTGGCGCCTAAGATGGGCCCAACGGCCTTGCGGATGCGCAAAAGGGTTTCCGGGTTATATACGCAAAAGCCCGGGTGCATCTCAAAAGCAATTTTTTCGATGCCGTGGGCTTTGGCAAAGGCAGCGGTTTCCTTCCAGTAGGGAATGAGCACCTCATCCCACTGGTAAGCTAGGGATTGAGAGAAATCCTCAGGCCAGGGGCAGGTAATCCAGTTGGGGGTAGTGTCTTCCTTTGAGCCGCCAGGGCAGCCGCTAAAGGTAACAATCCGGGTGATGCCAATTTTTTCGGCCAGCAAAACGGCGTTTTCAAAATCTTTATGAAAGGCGGCGGCAATGGCCTTGTTGGGGTGTACCGGGTTGCCGTGTACCGACAGGGCGGGCAAGGTGATGTTGTGTTTTTTTAAGGTGCTTAAAAAAGCTTCCAGGGCAGCCGGGTCCGCCAGGAGTTTTTCCGGGTCGCAGTGGGCCTTGCCGGGAAAGCCGCCGCAGCCCATTTCCATATAGTGAACGCCGCTGTCGGCCAGGTATTTACAGGCCTCATCTAAGCTTTTGTTTGAAAGCACAGGACTAAAAACAGATAATTTCATAATATAACCTCCCATATTTGTGTTGTTTCTGCCTTTTATTATACGTTTAATTGATAAAAAGTGCAACTGAAAAGGCACTTGGTTTAGGTGCCTTGAATGGTTAAAAAACCCCAAAGGCAATAAGCGGGATGAAGACAAGTTCCCTTTAAAAATCCGTCTTGCCGCCTTCATGGATCCCACGCTTTACGGTTGAGGTTTTCTACCAGTCCGAAAGGCGATGCCTTTCTTTTTTATATAAGAAAATAAAACACAGCAATAAAAATAATAAAAGCAGCGATGCGGCTAAAGATGATTGATACCCTGGCCTTAAGGGTAAACTGTACCCCAAAGCCCTACCGCTGGTCGCTTAAAAAGAAGATGGCAACAGTGCCCGGGCCTGAATGGCTGCCAATCGCCGGGCCCACCAGGCCAATCATCACTTCTTTGGTTCCCAGCTGCTCTTTAAGCATATTTCCAAGCCACTTGGCCTCTTCATAACAGTCTCCGTGGCTGATGAAGATGGGCTCATCCTTTGGGTTGATGGCGGTTTGGGCCACTTTTTCAAACAGGGCCTTTAAAGATTTTTTGCGCCCTTGCACCTTCTCCATGGGAATCAGGCGGCCCTCGTTATCCACATGGAGCACCGGCTTGATTTTTAAAATAGAGCCGATATAGGCGCTGGTGGTGGAAACCCGGCCGCCCCGGCGCAAAAACTGCAAATCATCTACAGTAAACCAGTGGGCAATGTTTAAAAGGTTATCCCTTACCCAGGCGGCTACTTCTTCTATTGGGGCCCCTGCATCCCTTTTTTGAAGGGCATAATGAACCAGCAGGCCTTGGCCCAGGGAGGCGGCCTTGGTATCAATAACCATCAGTTGGTTATTGGGGTATTCCTGGTCCAGCTCTTCTTTGGCACTGAATGCGGCGGCACAGGTGCCGCTCAGGCCGCTGGAAAAAGGCAGGCACAGCACCTGTTCGTTGTTTTTCAAAAGAGGCTCAAGGGCATCCTTCCAGGTTTGGATGTTGATTTGGGCCGTTGTAGAAACCTTGCCTTCCCGAAGGGCCTGGTAAAAGGCTTTTGTATCTTCATCTTTTCCGCTGGGCACAAACACCTGGCCCGCAATTTCATAACTTAGGGGAAGGATGATTATGTTTTTTTGTTTTTGAATATAGTCGTAGGGGAAGTCTGTACTGCCGTCACTTACAATCCAAAAGGCCATAAATCTACCTCACATGCTTAAATTGATGTAGCCATGCCCCGGCTTTGGGGCAACCATCCCTTGGAGGATGCCGCTAAAGAGGAGCCGAAACCTGGCAGCGCCAGGGCTGCCGGCTTTATATGCTTTTTATAAAAAAGCTGTTGCCGGCCCTTGCAAGGCTTGGTTATCTTGGTTGGTACCGCGCAAGGTGGCACGATGGAAGGCAGTTCTTTTTATATAAAACACCGTTAAAAAGGCTTGAAATAGCGGGGCGATTCCTGTGCCTTTTCCCTTGTTTTCCAAAAATTCCTTGACATTTCACCGGCCCTCCTTTTGTGGGGCACTTTCCTTGATAAAAATAATCATAGCAGAGGCGGCAAAGCCCGTCAAGAGCAAAAGGGGACAGCCCGCAAAACCTGGGGCAGTCCGCCTTTATACCTATGCTAATCTTCAAAGTCCTCCATCATCATCCGGGCCATGCCGGCGGCGCTGTCTACCGGCACACTAAAGGAAAGGCCATGGGCCGGGGTAGATAAGCCGGAAGAATCGATAATGGCTTTCATCACCTTGTTTTTCTCCTCGGCTTTAACCAAAATCAAAACCACTTCTTTTTCAGGCACGATGGAGATGCCAAAGAACTTGCTGGCTTCCTCCAGCCCTGCACCCCGGGCGTTAAGCACCGTACCGCCCTTGGCCCCGGCTTTTAAGGCACCGTCAACAACCAAGTCGGTAAAACCCCGGTTCACAATCGAAAAAATTAAGCTGTGTTCAAACTGTACCATAGGAGGTACCTCCCTTTCTTCATCTGTTGGGGGAACGGGATCTGTTGGGGAAACGGGCGGGGCAACACAGTAATTGCCCGACAGGTAACTTAAGGCTCTTTTTCCGCTTACGCTGGAAATGGGAATGGTAAAGGCAATGCCCCGGCCGGGGGCTTCAAACTGCATGGCCTGGATTAAATGGCGCAGGGCCGAAGGGGCGTTTGCCTGAGGAATGCCGCTTAGCACAACGTCTTTTTCACTTTCCCCAAGGCCCAGGTAGTTTAAAAGATCCTTTCGGGCAGTACCCCGCCCCAGCAAAATGGTGTGGTGCAAGCTGCCGTGCCGCTCCAGCAGGCGGGCCACCCGCTCCCCCTTGCCCCGGTCAATAATCGAAACAAGAAGCCTGAGGGCCTGGGGGCCTTCCTTCGCGTTGGGTAAGGTGGGCTTTTTTAAAGCGATTTGATCATAGTTCGATGATTTCATCTGTTTCTCCTTCCAGCTGCGCCTCGGTAGCCAGCTGCGTTTTTTGCATGCGGCGGTTTTTCAGTTCAAACGCAAGCCCCATGATTTGAACGGTAATAATGGGTGTAATGGTGATCATAGCCACAAGGCCAAAGGCGTCCAGCAAAATGTTGCCGCCTACAGCAGCGCAGGCACCCATGGCAAGAGGCAGCAAAAAGGTGGCAGTCATAGGTCCCGTGGCCACGGCCCCGGCATCAAAGGCAATGGCAGTAAACACCTTAGGCACAAAAAAGCTTAGCCCCAGGGCAATTATATAACCGGGTACAAGCACCCACAACAGGTTAAACTGAAGTAAAATACGCAGCATGGCCAAACCGACCGAGGCTGAGACCCCGATGGAAAAGCTGAGCTTTAAGGCCTTTTTTGAAATGGCGCCCCCGGTTACGCCCTCAACCTGGTCAATCAGCACCGGTACGGCAGGCTCGGCCCCTACAATGTAATAGCCTACAACCACGCCGATAGGAACCAGCACCCATTTAAAAGCAGCAGCTCCCAGGCTTTGACCCAGGTACGACCCGGCAGGCAAAAAGCCCACATTAACCCCGGTTAAAAACAAAACCAGCCCGAAGAAAGTATAAACCAGCCCCACGGCAATGCGCAAAAGCTCCCTTTTGGGCAATTTTAAATAGCGGATTTGGAAAAAGACAAACAATAGAATAATGGGAGACAGAGCCATTAACACTTCCAGGGCAAAATGGGGCAGCTGGGTGCCAAAGGCGGCCAAAACGCCTTGGGTGGTGGCCGGGTTAGCTACAGGGTCAATGGCTACATTCATTTTGCTGCTGGGGAAGATGATGCCCAGGACCATCATGGCCAAAATAGGGCCTATGGTGCAAAGGCCCACCAGGCCAAAAGCGTCATCCTCGGAACTGGAGCCCGAGCGGACCGAGGCAATACCCACCCCAAAGGCCAAAATGAAGGGAACGGTAATGGGCCCGGTGGTAATGCCCCCTGCATCAAAGGCGGCGGGCACAAACTCTGGCGAGGCAAAGGCTACCAAAATAAATACAAGGCCATAACCAACCATGAGCAGTTTTGACAGACTTAACTTAAATACAATGCGAATAAGTGCAAGAGCCAGCATCACCCCTACCCCAAGGGCAATGGAACCGATTAAAACATTGGAGGGAATAAAGGGAACCTGGTTTGCCAAAACCTGTAGATCAGGCTCTGCAATGGTGATTAAAAGGCCCATTAAAAAGGCCACAACAACCATGAATTTTAGTTTTTTGGATTTTGAAACATGGGCACCCATGTAAGTACCCATGGGCATCATCGACATATCGGCCCCCAGGGAGAAAAGGCCCATACCTAAAATTAAAAGCACGGCACCAAACAAAAAAAGGCCGGTGGTGCCTACCTCCATTGGCACAAGGATGAAAACAAGCAGCAGTACAATGGCAGTGATGGGCAATACGGAAGCCAGGGCCTCTTTTACTTTCAGGTTCAGGTTTTTACGCAATCATATTGTCCTTTCATGGTAAGTTTTGGGCGATTGAGCAACCTTCTGTATTTGATCATTCCAGGTTACAAAAACACATGACATTCTACCATAAAAGGAGAAGGTTTTCAATAGAACCAATTACAAAGGGGCTGTTTTTTAAAAGCTAAAAACCCAAGGGCTACAGTACGAACTAAAGGTCGATGACCTGGTCATCATCATCTTCCACGGGGGCATTGGCCAGGGCGGCCTTTTCCAGGCGGCGGGTTTTAATGGCGTAAATCAGGCCCAGGCCTTGAATGGTGATTAAGGGGGTCATGGCCACCATGGCAACAATGCCAAAAGCGTCGGTTAAAATATTGCCCCCGACTGCAGCACAGGCCCCCATGGCAAAGGGCAGCATAAAAGTGGCCGTCATGGGGCCCGAGGCTACGCCGCCCGAGTCAAAGGCGATGGCGGTAAACACCTTGGGTACAAAAAAGGTAAGGCCCAAGGCCAGGATATAGCCGGGTACCAGCAGCCACCAAATGCTAAACTGCAATAAAATGCGCAGCATGGAAAGGCCAACTGAAGCCCCTACTCCGATGGACAGGCTGAGGGTCATGGCTCGCTTTGAAACGGCGCCGCCGGTTACGGCTTCCACCTGGTTGTTCAGCACGTGAACCGCAGGTTCGGCAACAACGACAAAGGCTCCCATGGCAATGCCCAAGGGTACCAGCAGCCACTTAACCGAGGTAGCGCCAATGGCCTCGCCCAAATAGGCCCCGGCGGGTAAAAAACCTACGTTTACACCGGTTAAAAATAAAACCAGGCCTAAAAAGGTGTACAAAAGGCCAACGGCAATGCGTAAAAGCTCTCCCTTGGGCAGCTTTAAATACCTGGCCTGAAAAAAGGAAAAAACAACCACAATGGGGGATACGGCCAAGAGCACTTCCAACATATAGTGGGGAAGGGCGCTGGTAAAGGATTTTAGAATTTCCGGCCCGGTGGAAGGGTTTAAAATCACGTTGGCAGCCACGGTCATGTCTTTTCCCGGATAGAAAATACCCATGATAATCACGGCTAAAATGGGCCCGCAGGAGCATAAGCCCACCAGGCCGAAGGAATCGTCCTCTGCGTCTTTTCCCGAGCGAACCGAGGCGATACCCACCCCAAAGGCCAGTATAAAAGGGGTGCTGATGGGCCCTGTGGTGACCCCGCCCGAGTCAAAAGCCACGGCCAGGTACTCGGGTTTGGTTAAGGTGGCCAGGGCAAACACAATAATATAGCATACAATAAACAGCTTTGACAGGCTGATTTCAAATACCACCCGCAAAAGGGAAACCACCAAAAAGAACCCTACACCCAAAGCGATGGAACCAATTAAAAGCCAGCTGGGCACAGCAGCTACCTGTTTGGCCAAAACCTGTAAATCAGGCTCTGCAATGGTGATTAAAACCCCCATTAAAAAGGCGGTAATCACCATCATTTTGAGTTTGCGGGATTTTGAAATATAGGCTCCTACATAGTTGCCCATGGGCATCATGGCAATATCGGCCCCCAAGGTAAAAATACCCATGCCCAAAATCAGCATAACGGCACCTACAAGAAACAGGCCCAGGGTACCCACTTCCATGGGAATAACCGTAAGGGCCAATAGAAGCACAATGGCTGTAATGGGCAGCACCGAGGCCAGGGATTCACGGGTTTTAAGCAGCAGATTTTTTTTCAAAGGGTCCTCCTTTTCTCCGGTAGAGGCAGTTACGGGAAGAATAAAAAATGGGGTTATAAAGGCAACATCCCACAGGTTGGGTACAATGGGCGGGTAGCTTTTTTTGCGTAAAACATTGTCAAAACCCTTAAAGTGGGGGCTGTTCCTGTATCTTTTTCTTGTTTACCACAAAAATTCCTTGCCTCTTCATCACCCGTCCTTTTGTGCGGTATTTCTTATGGATATATGGATATAAAGAGTAGCAACAAATGATTGTACTTAGTTTAACATAAAACAAAACTGTTTTTCAACAATATTGATAAAAATAGGTG
>CAYFQH010000064.1:0-1541 GCA_964345215.1 uncultured Oscillospiraceae bacterium
GAAACAATAAATGTAGCAATGCTACCAAGAGGAATCTGCAAGTCCAATAAAATGATTTTCATTTTATTGGGAGGGTGTCGACTTGTTAGGCACCCTGTCCCCTGTCTGTGGGGGGTTACGCCATGGAAGCAACAATTGCATCAGCCATGGCGTTGAGCTGCTCATCATGCAAGTACCCCGTGTTGGATTTTACATCAATGGGTTCGCCTATCAGCTCCATGTTTTTCATGGCTGTGACCTTTTCCCGCATCAGCCGCATGGCTGCGCTGGCCCAAGAGTGATTGGCAATAATCGACACCTTTCTGTTTTGGGCATTTAATGCAGCAATTTCGTGTAAAAAGGCATCCATAGAATAGTGAATTCCCAAATTATATGTAGGGGAAGCCAATACTAGGTTGCTGTACTTCCAAAGATCCGACACACAGTAGGAAGGGTTTGTTTTTGAAATATCGTACATGCGAATATTTAAAACGCCCCGCTGGGCCAGGCGCTCGGCCAAGGCCTCGACCATGCTGGCCGTATGGCCGTACATCGAGGCATAAACCACCAATACCCCTTTTTCTTCGGGTTCGTAGCGGCTCCACAAATCATACTTATTGATGAAGTAGCCCAGGCTCTCCCGCCAAATGGGACCATGAAGAGGGCATAAAAACTTAATCTCATCCAGCGGCAGCTTCTTAAGCACACTTTGCACCGAAGGGCCGTATTTGCCCACAATATTGGCATAATAACGGCGGGCTTCGTCTAAAAAGGCCCTTTCAAAGTCCATCTCATCGGCAAAAACATTACCGCTTAAGGCACCAAAAGTGCCAAAGGCATCCGCTGTAAACAAGGCACCGGTAAACTCATCTTGTACAAACATCACCTCTGGCCAGTGAACCATGGGAGCCATGTAAAACTTGTAGCTGTGCTTGCCTGTAGACAAGGTGGCGCTTTCGCCTACTTCAATAAAATTTTGGGGGGAGGCGAAGGGAAAAAACTGGGCGAAAAGCTGATGGGCTTTTTGGGTGCCCACCAATTGAATATTTGGATGGCGCTGAATAATTTCCGCAATGCCCCCGCCGTGGTCTGGTTCCAAGTGGGTTAGAATTAAGTAATCAATGCTGCGCCCCTTAAGCAAAAAATCCACATTTTCTAAAAATTGGCTGAGTACAGCCGGATCTACCGTATCCACAAGGGCAATTTTTTCATCAAAAATCATATAAGAATTATAAGAAACACCGTTGGGAAGAATAAAAAGGTTTTCAAACCGTTCAAGGCGCCGATCGCTTGCGCCAACCCAAAAGGTATCTTGAGCAATTTGGTGTACTGAATGCATTAAAAATCCTCCAATTCATGTATTTAAATCTATTTTGATTCACATTACGCTTTTTATAATATATGAAGCGATGTTATTATACCACGTCCTCTTCACCGGTTCAAGAAAGAAACAGGGTTTTGGCAACCACCTAAAGGGCTGCAACATAAATTAGACAAAGAATAAAAAACAGCCCTTTTCAGTTAAAAACAAAATAGGGCGAAGCGCATAACGGGCAAAAAAC
>CAYFQH010000064.1:1641-8337 GCA_964345215.1 uncultured Oscillospiraceae bacterium
GTTTTAAGTGTTAGGGCCAAAGGCTCTTTGCCCAAGCCCGGAAGCAGCCTTTAACCAACCCTTATTCTCCATTTTTTCTGTGGTTCTATCCCAAAGATTAGGGTTATAAAAAAATTTCTTCAAGTTCTTCATATTTTTGGTGGGTAATCAGCGCGTCATGCTCGGTTCCTTTTAGGGTAACAATATAGGTCCAGCGGCCGTAGGGTGTAATTTGATCGATTTGCTTTAAGTTGATAATGTATGATTTATGGCACCTGAAAAACAGTTCGCTGTCAAGGCGTTGACCCATTTCCGTAAGGGTTTGGTTTGTAACGTAGCGTCCCTCTCCCTTGGTATATAAAACCGTTGCCCTGTCCTCCCGCTGAACAAGAAGAATATCTTCCATGTTTAAAAAAGAAATCCCTTCTTTATGGTGAAGCATCAGCCTGCCGGTTGCCACCTTGGTTTTTTGGGCCAGCATGGCCGCCATTGACTTCTCATAGCGCATGTTGATACGGTTTCGCGCCCGTTGGAGAGTGCCAAAGACCCGCTCCATTTTAAAGGGCTTAATCAAATAATCAAAGGCGTATACCTCAAAGGCATCGCCCATATACTGCTCGTGGGCGGTGGCAAAAATCATCACGGTTGCCGGGTCTAAATCCTGTATCAGCTTAGCACATTCCACCCCGGTATAACCGGGCATTTCCACGTCTAAAAAAACCAGCTGAGGGTGATGTTTTTCAACCAGTTCCATCAGCTGCTTTCCGTCTTCTGCTTCGGCCACAAGGGTAAAGCCTTCCGCTTTTTCAACCACTTTGCGCATTAAAAGGCGCATCCCCGGATCATCATCACCAATAATTACCGCTATATCCTTCACCTATATCCTCGCTTTCGTTCGCAGGGCCTTTTAAATACTTCACCCATAATAAGCCCCTGAACCAATGGATCTTCTGAGAAAGTAAGGGGAGGTTTTTGTTTTTCGTCTGTGGCGGCCCCTTCTTTTTTTATGGCAGAATGATGCGTTTTTTTGCTTTCGGTTAAGGCTTTTTCTTTGAATAGCTGTTCGGTATTTTCTTTTCTCATTCTTTCTTCGGCAAAACTTTCTGTTTTCTGTAAGGTTTTTTCCCGGGGAATAGCTTCCGCCTCTTTGCCCCTGTGGCTTGGAAAATAAAAGGTTTTGGGGTCATATATGGGCATTTCTTCTTCGCCTATTTTTTTTAAATAGCCTTCCATTTTATCAAACCATTCTTCTTTATCTTCCTCTTTCTTTCTTAAAACAACCTTGGGCTGGGCCCCTGATTGCTGTATTGTACTTCGCCGCTCGGGGGAAGAAGAAGCGTTTTTTCGCGAAGCAGCCTCTTTTTGTTTTTTACTGTTAAGGGAAGAAAAATACGCAAAAGCAGCTATCACAAGGATAATCAGTATTCCATCCATCTATTTTTTCTTCCTTTCTTTCATTCTGCTTGAACCTGGCAAGAGGCATGCCTCTTGCCAGGATTTTTTTTATTTCTCTTTTTCGTTTTCAGCGTGTGGAGCTGTCGACTTTGCAATTCCCTCGCGCATTTGGGTATCAGCTACGGTATTTTGCATTTGATAATAATCAAATACCCCTAACCGCCCGGAGCGGAAAGCATCGGCCATGGCTTTGGGAATTTCGGCTTCCGCCTCAACTACCTTGGCCCGCATCTCTTGTACAGCCGCCCTCATCTCTTGTTCGTGGGCAACAGCCATGGCTCTTCTCTCCTCTGCCTTGGCCTGGGCAATTCTTCGGTCGGCTTCTGCCTGATCCATTTGCAGCTGAGCGCCGATGTTGCGGCCTACATCAATATCTGCAATATCAATGGATAAAATCTCATAGGCAGTACCGGCATCAAGGCCTTTTGACAGAACTGTTCTACTGATCAAGTCGGGGTTTTCCAGCACCCCTTCGTGGGTTTCGGAAGAACCAATGGTGGTAACAATGCCTTCGCCTACACGGGCGATAATGGTTTCCTCCCCAGCGCCGCCCACCAAGCGCTCGATGTTGGTACGCACCGTTACACGGGCCTTGGCCCTTAGTTCAATCCCATTTTTAGCAATGGCAGCAATGGGTGGTGTTTCAATAACCTTGGGGGTAACGCTCATTTGTACGGCCTCAAATACGTCCCGGCCAGCCAAGTCAATGGCACAGGCCTTTTCAAAGGAAATCTCGATATTGGCCCGCTGGGCCGCGATCAGGGCGTTGATCACCCTGTCTACGTTCCCGCCGGCCAGGTAGTGGGTTTCCAGCTTGCTGATGGTTACATCCAACCCGGCTTTTGTGGCTTTAATCAGAGGATCTACCAGTCTTCTAGGCTGAATTCTTCTAATCCGCATCCCGATCAGGGTACCCATCGATACCTTTACTCCCGATGCCAAGGCACTGACCCACAGGCCCAGGGGTACAAAGCGTAAAAAAGCGCCAATTAAAACCACGGCAACAACAACCACTAAGCCGACCCAAAAAATCATCATATCATTCATCGTGTTCCATTCCTTCCTTTATGCGTGTTTACGTTTATGCTTGTTCCTTTTCGTCTACAGCCTGCACAACAATCCTGGCTCCTTCGGTTTTTTCAATTTTAACCAAGGTGTTGGCTTCAATAAATTCGCCCTCGGTTACAACATCCAGGCGGATTCCTTCAAACTCCGCAATGCCTGTTGGGCGAAGAACGGTCTTTGTATACCCTTCCTTACCAAGAAACACCTGGGCATCTTTGTTGGAAACATAGCCTTCTTCCGGTTTTTCCTCGTGGTTTAAAATGATGCCCGACCTTGACAGCCTCCCGCTGGAAGCGGATTTGAGCAGCAACGAAATGACAATGGCGATGACCGCCAAAACCACAACCGTCATGCCAAGGGCAGCAATGCCCCCGTGGGTCATGTAAGTAATTACAATTGCTACAAGTTCGCAAAGGATGCCCAGCACCCCGGGAACCCCAAAGCCAGGTGTAAATACTTCCAACACCATAAACACAACGCCCACAAGAAAAAAGATGATTATGGGCAAATTAATTGCAAAAAAAGCAGCCATCGATACCCCTCCTTTATGTTAAAACAATTATACCATTTTTTATGGCATCATCCTTCATTTTTGATCGATTTATACATATTCTTGTCTCAGTTGTCATAAAAAAACTGGCGGCTTAATCCACTGCTTTAAACCGGCTACGTCCTGAAGATAGACATCCTTTAACTCCCGGTTATAAATCACCGCTGCCGGATGGTACAGGGGGTAGAGGGTATATGGCTGTTGATCTACGGTGATGCTCATTTTTGTTCCGTGAACCTGCCCAATGTTTTTTTGTCCCGTTAGGGCAAACAGGGGGGTGTTGCCCAAAGTTACAATGATATTAGGCCGAACCTGATTGATTTCCGCAAGCAAGTAGGGAAGAAAGGCCTTTATTTCCCCATTCCCAGGGGTTCGGTTTACAGGCCTGCCTGTTTTTCCTGCTTTGGTAGGCCTATACTTAACCACGTTGGTTACGTACAGGGCCTCTCTGCTAATACCAAGAATTTTTAAAAACTCATCCAGGTTCTTACCTGCCTTGCCCACAAAAGGTTGCCCCTGTAAAACCTCCTGAGCCCCCGGTGCTTCACCAATGAGCATAAAAGGGGGATTGTTTTCATTTCCCTCTCCTAAAACCATCTGCTCCGCCTGGGCCGGGTACTGCTCATCAATAAAGGCAGCAATGGCCTGGCGAATGTCCTTTTTTGTCATTTACTCTGCTCCTTTAATCGGAAAAAGTTTTTCCTGTTCCATGTATGCCCGCAGCTTTTTCAAATCTTTCCAGGCCAAGGCCTTCTTCCCCTCATCCCGAAGGAGGGCTGAAGGGTGGAAGGTGCCCATAAAAAGAGTGTTTTTACGCTGATACCACTTTCCATGATCCCGGGTGATGCGCATTTGCTCCCCCAAAAGGGCCTGCATAGCCGACGCCCCCAAAAGCAAGATAATCCTGGGCCGAACCAGCCCTGCCTGCATGCGCAAAAAAGGCAGGCAGCAGGCCGCTTCCTCCGCCGTGGGCTGGCGGTTTTTTGGGGGGCGGCATTTTACAATATTCGTAATGTATACCTGCCGGCGATCAAGGCCAATGCTTTGAAGCATTTTGGTCAAAAGCTGCCCTGCGGGACCAACAAAGGCAATGCCTGTTTCGTCCTCACGCTGGCCGGGGCCTTCACCAATAAGCATTAAAGGCGCTTGACCATTCCCCTGACCGGGCACTTTATAGGTACACCCTTTGGCCAGAGGACACTGGTTACAATCCTCAATTTGCCGGTGCAGCTGATCCCAGGATATTTTATTCATGACTCTCCCACCTATTTAAACGGGCGCAGCCTTTACCTCATATTTGTTTGAATGGCAAAAAAACTGCGGCCGATGTCGTTAATGACCCAGTTTACAAGTGTAATTAATAAGGTAAGGGTTAAAAGAATAACCACCAGCCCTAAAATAACAAGAAAAAAGTCTGTAACCCCCGCCGCCACTCGCATGCGCCCTTGATGACCAATGGTTACTTCCTCGTCATAGTTTTCATAGATCTCATCTTCTTCTAAGTCCATATACTCATCAAAATCGCCGTAAGCATCATAATCATCATCCCGGTACTGCTGGTCATAAGGATTTTCGTTCATGCAGGCTGATCCTCCTTAAGTGGTTTTGGCCGGTTTGCCTATGCTGTTTTTTTAAACTGCCGGCCCTTGGTTATATTATAACATAAAATCATTTCTTTGCCTTTACCTCTATTTTTGATTACTTGCCATTTTTATACCCTATGGTATAATTAAAAGTGTGCACTTTTTTCCCTTTCACTCGTTTATTATAGGAGGTGTAGCGGCATAAGCCGTGACCATGGCAGATAAAGAAAAAATTGTAATCGTAGGCGGAAACCCTTTGAGCGGCGAAATCAGGGTTAGCGGCGGAAAGAACACATCGGTTGCGATTGTTCCCTCTGTTCTGCTTTGCGATGAGCCTTGCCGAATTGAAAACCTGCCGGACATTGACGATGTTCGGGTGCTGATAGATACCCTTAAACATCTGGGTGCCCTTGTAGCATACGAGGATGAAAACACCGTTTTAATTGACCCCAGGCCCGTAGGGGAGCATGTGGTTCCCTACGAATATACCCAGCATTTGCGGGCCAGCTATTACTTTTTAGGGGCCTTGCTTGGCCGCCGGGGCCGGGCTGAAGTTTCCTATCCCGGGGGCTGCGACATTGGCAGCCGCCCCATTGACCAGCACCTTAAAGGCTTTAGGGCCCTGGGGGCCGATATTGACGACAGCACCGGAACCATTAAGGCTCAGGCCCCAGAAGAAGGCTTTAACGGCGTTAACATTTTTTTTGATATGGTTACCGTGGGGGCGACCATCAATGTGATGCTGGCCGCTGTAAAAGCCCAGGGAACCACCATTTTATATAACTGCGCCAAAGAACCCCACGTGGTTGACTTGGCCAACTTTTTAAACTCCATGGGGGCTAAAATTAAGGGGGCCGGCACCGATGTCATCCGTATTCGGGGGGTGGAGCGCCTTCACGGCTGTACTTATGCGGTAATCCCCGATCAGATTGAAACCGGCACCTTAATGATTGCCACCGCCGCCACCAGGGGCGACATCATCATTCGCGGCTGTATTCCCACCCACATGGAATCCCTTTCGGCCAAACTTTTGGAAATGGGCGTGCGGGTGACGGACCAGGATGATGCAATCCGCATTCAAACCGTGAGCCCTCACCGGGCCGTAAACATTAAAACGCAAGCCTACCCCGGCTTTCCAACGGATTTGCAGCAGCCCATGTCGGCCTTGCTCACCACGGCCAACGGCACGAGTATTGTAACCGAAACTATTTTTGAACAGCGCTTCAGGCACTTTGATGAAATGCGCCGCATGGGGGCAAGGGTTCAGGTAAATAACCGTACCGCCTTTATAGAAGGGGTTCCCCAGCTTTTTGGCGCCCCCGTTACCGCAACAGACCTGCGGGCAGGGGCAGCGTTGGTCATTGCCGGGCTGATGGGAAAGGGTATTACCGAAATTTATGAGCCCAGCTACATTGACCGGGGCTACGAAAACATTGATGAAAAGCTGCGGTATTTGGGAGCGAACATCTACCGGGAAAGCATTTAACCCCATAGAAGAGAGGACGTGACAGCTTGACCAATCCTTATCTTTTATTGGGAATATCTCCCGATTCTGATACGGACCAGGTGCGCACGGCCTACCGCCAAAAGGTAAAACAGTGCCATCCGGACCAGTTTCAAGACCCGCAAGAGCAGAAAAAAGCCCAGGAAACTTTAATTGCCTTAAACCTGGCTTACGAAGCCGCCCTTGCCCGGGCCCCAAAGCCAGAACAAATAAACCCTGCCTCTGCCGTACCTACAGACCAGGCCAAGGCCTTTGCCCAGCGCCTTGCAAAAGAAGGGAACTACCACAGTGCCCTGCGCCAGCTCATCCGAGCGGAAACACGGGATGCTCAGTGGTTTTATATCCAGGGCAATATTTTAATGGATATGAGGCAATATACTTCTGCCCACCAAAGCTACCGGGAGGCAGTGCGCCTGGAGCCTAAAAACAGCCTATACCGCCAAGGGGCCTTTGATGCGGCTATCGCTATGAAAAAACAAAAGAACCTCTCCTACCGGATCGGTTCTTGGTTTAAAAAAGGTTTTAAAAAATAATTTGTGTTTAACCCGTTTTACGGGTTT
>CAYFQH010000065.1:0-8314 GCA_964345215.1 uncultured Oscillospiraceae bacterium
TGGAAAACATTACCATTATTCAGCTTTTTAGAACCATTGACCAGCGCCAACAGCAGAGCAAACATACGGTAATCAGCACTAACTTAAACAGCGTGGAGCTTCAAAACCGCTATTCCGAGCGGATTGCTTCAAGGCTGCTAAACCCAAGGCAATGTGAGCTGGTGGCCTTTTTAGGCGAAGATGTGCGCAGACGGGAAAAAGAATAAGAGCAGTGCCGCACAAAAGGAAGACCGGGGAAGGGGCAAGGGATTTTTGTGTAAAACAAGAAAAAATAAGGGATCGCTCTGCTGTTTCAAGCTTTTTTTACAATGGTTTACGCATAAAACTGCCTTCCCATTACGGCCGACTTGTGTGATGCTGACTAAAACTATATCATCTATAGAAAGGCGGCTTAAGCCATGGGTAACATTTGGCACGACATTGACCCGGCAAGAATTTCTCACGGGGAGTTTATTGCAGTAATTGAAATTAGCAAGGGCGGAAAAAACAAATACGAGCTGGATAAGGAAACGGGCATGCTGATGTTGGACCGGGTGTTGTACACCTCAACCCACTACCCGGCCAACTACGGCTTTATACCAAGAACCTACGGGGATGACAAGGACCCTTTGGATGTGTTGGTTTTATGCCAGGAGGCCATTTTGCCCCTGACCCTTGTAAAGTGTAAGCCCATTGGCATGATTACCATGGTGGATGATGACTCTAACGACGAAAAGATTATCGCCGTCCCCCTGGGCGATCCTTCCATGGGCGAGTATGGGGACATTAGTGAGTTGCCTCCACACACCATTCAGGAAATGATGCACTTTTTTGAAGTCTATAAAAACCTTGAGGGAAAGGTAATGACTGTAAAGGACATGTATGGCAAAAAAGAGGCAGAAGAGGCCATTAAAATTGCCATTAAGGGCTATGTTGAAAAATACCTTCTGGGCGACAAATCCCTCTACGTTTCTCAGCGGAGAATTAAGGGCGAAGAATGAATATACAAATTTATGTGAGTAAAAAAAATTTTGACAGCCAAAAGGCCGAGCGGTTTTTTAAAGAGCGAAAAATTCCCTACCAGCTGATGGACTTGAAAAAACATAAACTGGGCCTAAGGGAGCTGGAGTTGTTTGCAAAACAGCTGGGCATTGACCAGCTGGTAGACTATGAGGATAAAAGGGTAAAAGAACATCCGGTAGGGCATACCAATATTCCCTCGGTGATTTTGGAGACCTTGCAGGAAAAGCCTGTTTTCCTCCGCTCGCCCATTGTGCGAAACGGAAACAAGGTAACCTTAGGAGAGGCTCCGCAAGTTTGGAAAAAATGGATTGAGGAGGGGAAGTAGCCGTGAAGGATCACATTGTTAGGGGTAAAAAGGATGTACAACAAGGCGCGGCCCTGGCCCTGGCTTTGCTTTTTTTAGTTTTGAGTTTTATTCCGCCCTTGGCCAGAGCCGAACAGGCTCCCGGTGGCGAAGGCATTGATTTAAAAATGCATCCCTTAGAACAGATGCTGGCCCCCGAAGGAGCAGGCTATAAAAGCTCCGACGAAGAGGTGGCCACCGTAACCAGCCAGGGCCTGATTAAAAGCTTTATAGAAGGCGAATGCGTGATTACCCTGACCACAAAGGGCCAAGAAGTGGCTTATAACCTTTTGGTTAGCGACCAGGTGCCAACAGAGCAAGTGAAGGAAGCCATTGCCATTGCCCTTAACGAATGGAGCGAAGTTGGGGAACGGAAGCTGGGTAAGACCAACAAATATACAAGATGGCGCTGTAAAAAAGACTGTTCTTTTGGTTGGTGTGGTGCCTTTATTGGCTGGGCTATGGACGAAGCCGGGGTGGAAATGTGTGCCGCAAAAGAGGCGGCACCGGTGGAGAAAGATGCCACCTTTGCCATCCGCGAAGCGGGGGTCGGCAAAATACTAACGGGCTATACCAAGCTGGAGCGGCTTACCCGTATCCCAAGACCCGGCTATTTAACCATTTATGGCGTGCGCAAAAGGGCCAACAAAACCGTTCATGTAGGGCTGATTACCGATGTAGAGCCTATTGAAGGGGATATATATTTGGTCAGCACAGTAGAGGGCAATATTGGCACAAAGATAAAACGTTACCAATATTATTACGATGCCAGCCAGGAAGCCCGAGATGCCCAGGAAAATATTTTTTCGATTGAAGAAGAAAAACAGATCCAGGAAGGCATGAATTATACCTATGCGGTGGATACCTGGTATATTAACATCATCGGACAGACATACGAATAAGCAAGGTTAAAAAAAGTGATTTTACAGTTTTAAATAGAATCTAAAGGCGGCTCCTGCTTAGCAGGGGCCGCCTTTAAGGTATAAAAGAGAGTAAGCTGGCCAAAGAGCCAACATTCCACTTATGAAGATAAAAAGATAAAAAGCACTCGCTAAGGCATACCCACACCTCTTTGGTTCTTGCTTTTTTTGATAGCTCAAGAAAAAGAACCCGCCTTTTATTCACCCAACAAGGCCAAAAGGGCCTCCATGGCCTCCTGTTCATCAGGTCCGTCAACAGTAAGGATAAGGGCCAGGTCCCCAGCCCCGTCGGCCAGGGATAAAAGCCCCAGCATGGACTTTCCGTTTACAATTTTATTTCCCTGTTCAAGCATAATGCGGCTGTTAAAACGGCTCGAAAGCTGAACCATTTGGGTGGCAGTGCGCCTTTTTACAATGTCATCTACAGGGAAGGTGATCTCCTTACGAATCATGGCAAGTCCTCCTCACAGTTTTCATACTTTTTGGCCAAGGCTGCAATTTTGGCCAGCCGGTGGTTGATGCCCGATTTGCCCACAGGGGGGATGGCCATAGCCCCCAGGGTTTCAAGGGAGGCTTCCGGATTGGCCAGGCGCAGGGCCGCCGTTTGGGCAAGCATTGGGGCCAGGTTTGATAGGCCAAGGGCCTGATCAAGGGTTTTAATGGAAGCAATTTGCCTTTGGGCGGCGTTTAACTGCTTATCCAGGTTATAATGGTCACAGTTCATACTGCGGTTAATTTGGTTTAATATTTCTTTTTGAATCCGGATATCCTCCATCTTCATCAGGGCATTGTGGGCACCGGTGGCTGCTAGAAAAGAAATAATTTGATCACCGTTTTTAAGGTATACAAGGGCTTCCCCCTTGCGCAGAGAGGTTTTGGGCGAAAAACCCGATTTACTCATCACATCCAGCAGATTTTTTTCAAAAGAAGCCTTGGGGGTTCGCACTTCAAGGTGATAGCTTTTTTCCGGATTGGATAGGGTGCCAGCCCCTAAAAAAGCTCCCCGTAAAAAAGCATTTTTACAACAACGCTTAGTGGGGTTTTGCTTGGGAGTCATTCGCAGCAAGGTAAAACCGCTGCCGTTGCCATCAGCCATATCAAAGGCTTCAAGGAGTTTTTCCGCATCCCGGTGCTCTAAGGTGAGCACAGTGGTTTTTTTGCTTTTAAACCTGGGGTGCTGTAGAAAGTGAAGGCTTGGGGTAATGGAAAAACCTTGGCGAAGCAACAAAAAAATCCGCCGGGCCAAAGGGATATTTTCGACCTGGTAGGTCAGCTGAAAGCGGCCGCCCCCCTGTAGGGATAAACTGGCGGAGGTTTGGGTAATGGCCCCCAGCTCGTTAACAAGGCAGCAGGATTTTCCCAGGGGAATTTGGATTAATTCTTCTTTTGTATCAGAGGAAAAGGACAAGAGGACACTCCTTTATTGTTTAAAAAACACGGGGATTTTCTGTTTGGTAAAATGCTTGTTGGCATCTGGACTAAAGCCTTTTAAACCATAGGGGCATCATACAAGCCCGCTTGTTACAGTGTTTTCCAGTGGGCTTGCTCTAAGTCCAGGTCTCGGTGGTTTACGTCAATGCGGTAGCCTTGCTCCCTAAAAGCCCGGCCTAACTCTTCGGCAATGGCAACGCTGCGGTGGGCACCGCCGGTGCAGCCAATGGCAATCACAAACCGGTGCTTACCCTCAGCCTGGTAGTGGGGCAGCAAAAAGGTTAACAGGTCGGTGGTTTTTTCCAAAAAGGTTTCGGTTACAGGATGTTGTAACACAAAGTCTTTTACCTTATCATCCAAGCCTGTTAAATGACCGATGCTCTCTACATAAAAGGGGTTAGGCAAAAAGCGAACGTCAAAAACCAGGTCCCCCTCCCGGGGCAGGCCCCGTTTAAAGCCGAAGGAGAGAATTTCCAGGCGCATATACTGGCTGTCTTGCTCGCTGGTAAAAATATCGGCCAGCATTTTTTGCAGGGCCCTTGGCCGAAGGGAGGTGGTATCGATTAAGTAATTGGCGCTTTCCCGAAGGGGCTCAAGCAAAATTCGCTCCTGATTAATGGCTTCCTGCAGGCTAACATGCTCCCCGGCCAGAGGGTGATCCCGGCGGGTTTCTTTATAGCGGCTGACCAGCACATCGTCGCTGGCTTCCATATAAAGGGTGTCGATTTGGTAGCCAATTTCCCGGGCCTCGCTAATGACCCGCCGAACGGCCTTGGGATCAAAAAACTCACCGCTTCGTACGTCCACTGCCATAGCCACCAAAGGTGTCTTCATGGAAGGGCTTTGGCAGGCTTCCATAAACTTTACCATCATCATGGGGGGAAGGTTGTCAATACAAAAAGCACCTACATCTTCTAAATAGCGCAGGGCAACGGTTTTTCCCGCCCCTGAAAGGCCTGTAAGCACTAAAAATCTCATAATATATTCCTCCGTTGTATATTAAGGGTGCCAAATGCGTATTTCCGGCTCCAAGGCCACATGAAAGGCGCTGTAAACCCGCTCTTGCACCAGGGCGATTAGGTCTTTTACATCCTGGGCGGTAGCCTTGCCCGTGTTTACAATAAAGCCCGCATGTTTGGGGCTGACCATGGCCCCCCCCAGGGTGGTGCCTTTTAAGTGACATTGGTCGATCAGGGCCGAGGCATAATGGCCCTGGGGCCTTTTAAAAACACTTCCAGCACTGGGGTAGTTCATGGGTTGTTTTTCGTTGCGCTGGTGGTTTAGTTCCTTCATTTGTTCAAAAAGAATAGCAGCCCTTTGACCGGGTGAAAGAGAAAAATCCGCCTCCAGCAAAATGAAAGGCCCCTCCTGTAAAAAACTGTGGCGATATGAAAAATGCATCTGCTCTTTGGTTAAGGTTTTAACAGTGCCGTCTTTTAATAAAACCTTGGCTTGGGTAATCCGGTCGGAAATTTCGCTGCCATAAGCTCCGGCGTTCATGTAAACAGCACCGCCTAAGGAACCGGGAACGCCGCAAAGACCCACCATTCCCTCAAGATTACTGTGGGCAGCGGCCCTCGTAATCGCTGCCAAAGAGGCGCCAGACTGGGCCGTAAGCAGGTTTCCTTTTGTTTTAACAGCAGAAAAGTTTTCGCCAAGGCGGATCACCACCCCCCGAACCCCTTCGTCATCTACCAGCAGGTTGCTGCCGTGGCCCATCATGCGAAAGGGAACTTGACAGGCTGTAACAATGCTAAGGACAAGGGCCAGCTCCTCGGTGCTGGAAGGTTCTACCAGCAAATCGGCCTTCCCGCCGATTTTAAAAGAAGTATAAGGGGCCAGTGGCTGGTTTTCTTTTACTCTTTTAGGGGACAAGGCTTTTTTTATTTCTAAAAAACAGTTTAAAAAAACTGTTGGCACAGTTAAACTCATAAGTAGATCCTTTCCTGGATTTTTAATATAATCTACCTATTTATTGTACTTTAAATTGTCTTAACCCGCAAGGGCCGGCAAAAGAGCTTGTGTAAAAGGCGGCAAGGGAATGAAAGATAAAAATACAAGAGGATTATGCTAAACAAAAAGGAAAACAGTAACGAATATAGAAGTAAAGATATAACAATTTTTTCTTTTGGGAATAAAAGAGAAGGTTGAATCGTTATTATAGTGAATGCAGGTAATTGCTTTTGTAAACCCTTGTTATAACTTATAAAATACGCAGTAAAGGAAGGAAAGAACATGAAAAACTTGCAAAAAGTGCTATCTTTTATGTTGGTGCTGGCCCTTGGCTTAGGCATGACGGCCTTGGGAGAAAATGCTGCCCCTGCCGCCAACAACCTGGTTATTAAGGTAGTTACAGATGAAAAAACCGTTCCTCAATTTTATACCCCCCTTACTTTAAACGGCCTAAACCATATAGTGTATGCCTATAATGATACGAAGGGAAATACCCAGTTTAGGGTCTACGGCGAATTAAACGGCGCCCTGGGCTTTTATCCGGTAAACATTGCCATAGCAGGTCAAAACACAGGTGTTCAAGGAGTAGAGCCTACCTATACCATCAGTGTAGAAGCCAACCTGCAGCAAATTGTAGATGACCCGCTTACTGCCGGGGTTGCAAAAGCTGCGGCCCAAGGACCCAGTGTAGTTCCCCAGGGTTACCAAAAATGGGGTACCCAAGCCAACCTGTATTACTTTACCAATACCTTTGGTGAATGGGAGTACCGTTTGTACGGCACCTTTGACGATGTGAACGCAGCCTTCTATCCCGCCTTTGGCGAAACCGGCACAGCCGTGCCCGGTGCCCTGGCTGTTGAAACCACAAACGATCAACTGTTTATGCCTCAAGGGGCCCAGTATGCCGATAAACCGGCCACCATGGCCCAAGGCTGGCAAAGGCAGGTTTTGATTGCTTTAAACGGCACAAGCCACGGTGTGAAAACGGCCTTGCCCGAATTTACCACCGTCCAAAACGTCCCCCAGCCTACCCCACAAATTATTTATGCAACCCCTGCCCCGGGCAGCACAACCCAAAAACCCTCTAGCGGCAGTGGCGCCGGGGGCAACACTTTAAGCCAGGGCAGCAAAGGAGAACAAGTGCTTCTTTTAACCAGAAGGCTGGTTATTCTAGGCTATATGAACAACGCTACCCGCACTTATGATAAAAACGTAGCTTCCGCTGTAAAACGCTTCCAACGGGATTACGGCCTGATTGCAGACGGGATGGCAGGAGATTCAACCCTTAAAAAGATTAACGGCCTTGTACCCTCCACCAGCTATTTAAGCCTGAATCATTCGGGCAGCCGGGTAACGGAACTAACCAGAAAATTGGTAAAGCTTGGCTATTTAAGCCAAGAAAACAATTACTTTGACAAAACCGTAGAGCAGGCTGTTCGCTCCTTCCAACGGGATTATGGCCTCAGTATCGACGGGATTGTGGGCCCCAACACCGAGCGCAAGTTAAACAACGCTGCTTCGGGAATCACCCCCAGTGATCCTTACTGGGCGCTGTACAGTTCCAGGCTCCTTAAAAAAGGCAATAGCGGCGAGGCGGTGTATCAGCTAAGCCAGCGGCTGGTTGAGTTAGGCTTTTTAATCTACACCAACCGAACTTTTGACCAAACCATGGCCGATGGGGTGCAAAGTTTTCAACTAAGCCAAGGGCTAAAAGGCGACGGCATTGTAGGAGCTCAAACCTTAAAGGCTCTTAAAAACCCTCAAAAACCCCTGCCCTCCACACCTCAGCCTTTTCCCACAGGCAGGCCTTCGCCTCTGCCACCAGAGGTAACACCCACCCAGTTAGAACCGGTGGTTACCACTCCAGGACCAACGGTTACCACTCCAGGACCAACGGTTACCACTCCAGGACCAACGGTTACCACTCCAGGACCAACGGTAGTTGATTCTAATAATCCAAACACGGAACCGGCAAAAGAAACAGAAAAGCCAGCTACTACGGAGCAGAGCACCCAAACGGGTGAAACCGATACCGGTAATCAAACCAATCCCAACAATGAGAATAATCAAAGTAATGAGGGTAACCAAACCCCATAAAAAAATTTTTATGTCAATAAGGATAAACAGCGCAGGTCGGAAAACACGGCCTGCGCTGTTTATTATCAAAGCAAATAAAAAGAACCTGTTTTTAAAGGTTGAATGCAACACGAAGCTAAAGAAGAGGCGCCAAAAAGAACGAACGCATGAGTAAGAAGCATTTTCATATGGTTGAAATAATTTTTAACATCTTCTCTTGAAGGAGTACATACATTCTCTTTTTTCCTCTCTTCATATGGTAAAATCCTTCTGCCCAGGCAAAAGCAACAATGGAAAATTCACCCCTGTGGAAAAGTTTTTGAAATAGATATCCACTTTATTTAGTGCTCTTATCTGTTTGCCTGTTATTTCATCGTCCCTTTATAAAAAAGAGACATGCTTTTTTGGAGCATATTCTTTTAGTCTGAAAACCACAATAATATGCAAAAGCCTGTTCCATAAGACATTGAAACATCGGCCATAGCATGCTACATTAGTCTTAACATATGATCGTTTTTACAAAAATTAAAAATTAACGGAGGTGGGATGATGGCTAATCATGACAATCAAAAAAAATCCACAAAACTGA
>CAYFQH010000066.1:0-8156 GCA_964345215.1 uncultured Oscillospiraceae bacterium
TTTATGTTTGTTTTTTGTTCGTTTTTAAGCCTTTTCGCCTAAAGTCCTCTCCCCTTCTTGCTTTATTACTCCCCCAAGCTTTCACCTTTGCTTGTTTTGTTTAGCAAAGTGGGCTATACTAAAATGTAAAAATATTCTTTTATGCAAAGTTTTATGCTTTTCAATATTGGTTTATAACGCCATTTTGTTCAAAAAACCAATTTCAAAAGGGCATCGGCCTGCATTTAAGAAAAACATCATTTTGGAAATATATACATTTTCAAAAAATTTTAGAGGAGGATGGTCGGGTTGGGAGTGTTGCTAAAATTAGGAATTGTAATGGTGGTAGGTTTAATCGGCGGACGGCTGGCCCGGCTGGTAAAGCTGCCTGATGTAACAGGCTATTTGCTTGCCGGCTTGGTTTTGGGGCCGACCCTGTTTAATGTTGTTACACCGCAGGATTCCGAATCTTTCACAATCATCAGCGATGTGGCCTTGGCAGCCATTGCCTTTTCCATTGGCAGCGAGTTTTTGATAAGCGATATGAAAAAACTGGGTAAAGCCATTGTAATCATTACCCTGCTTGAGGTCATTGGTGCTGTGTTTGTGGTGTTTTTTGTTGTTTACTTTGTTTTTGGCCAACCTTTTTCCATGGCCATTGTCATTGCTTCCATGTCGGCGGCTACGGCTCCGGCCGCAACCCTAATGGTTATCCGCCAGTATCGGGCATCAGGCCCCTTGTCTAAAACCATTTTACCTGTTGTGGCTTTAGATGATGTGTTTGGCATTATTGTGTTTGGCATTGCCCTGTCCGTTGCCAAAATTTCCATTGGGGATTTGAGCCAGCCGGCGCTGGTGATGTTTTTGCAGCCCTTTATTGAAATTATTGCATCCCTTGCCCTGGGTACGGTATTTGGCTTTGTTCTGCTTTTTTTCAGTAAAAGGGCCCAAACCGACGAGGAGAACCTGGGTTTGATTTTAACCGCCATAGCCCTTACAACGGGCCTTGCCATGGCCTTTGGCCTCTCCCCTCTTTTGGCCTGCATCATGGTGGGCACGGTTATTTTTAATTTAATGCCCAACCCAGTTCGTATTTCATCGGCGCTCCATGGGTTTACACCCCCGGTATACCTGTTGTTTTTTACCTTGGCCGGGGCCAGTTTGGATTTAAAAATTCTCTCTCAAGTGGGATTGCTGGGTTTAGGTTATATTTTAGCCCGGGCAGGCGGCAAAATTTTGGGAGCCTGGGTTGGAGCAAAGATGGTAAAGGCCGAGCCTGCTGTTCGCAAAAACTTAGGCCTTGCGCTGTTGCCCCAGGGCGGCATCTCTATTGGGCTTTCGGTTATCGTTCGCCAGCAGCTGCCGGCAGAATACGCTGTGCCCATTATTACCATTATTATGTTTAGCGTGTTGGTTTTTGAAACCACAGGACCTATTTTTGCTAAAATTGCCATTAAAAGAGCCGGCGAAATTGGAGGCATGGACCGGCCCGCCGAGCTGGAACCGGCCATAACCCCTCCGGCAGACCCAGGCTCTTCCCTTCCCCTCGAAAGAGAAAGGGAAAAGGAAAAGAAAATAGATTCGGCGCCAAAAGCCCCGACAAAGGCAGACTTGTCTTTAAATCCAGCCGAGACGGCAACAGCTGAAACCCATCCAACGCCTGGCAAAAATGAAAAAACAACTCAACCGCTGAGCAAGTGATTGTCTAAAGCCAAAACAAATGATCTTACCCTAACACATTGGGCAAAGAAAGGGGCATATGAATATGCAGGTACTTTTTGTAGTATTAAACAAAACCAAATATTTAGATGAAATTTTATCTGAGTTTTTAAAAATTGGCGTAAAGGGGGCAACCATTTTAGACAGCCAGGGAATGGCCGGCTCCATTTTAGATTCCGAGGCCGAAATTCCAAGCTTCGGCTTTCTCCATTCTTTTATGAAGGATGCCAAGCCCTACAGCAAAACCATTTTTACTGTGGTAAAAAACGAAGAAATGGTCAAAAAAGCCGTTGCCACCGTAAAAAATGTTTTAGGCGAAAAAGCCCGTACCGGCGCCGGCTTTATGTTTTCGGTGCCCATTGGCAATATGTATTTAATGGGTGATGAAATATAGTAGGATGCTTCGGCACTGATTTTTACAATCCTTTTTAGCATATTAAAAGCCCCGAAACCGTTGGTTTCGGGGCTTTTAATATGCCTTATGAATCAGGCAGGCCAACCAGCCTTTTCTTTACCGTTTTTTTAAATACAAATCAATGCCTTCCGCCGCTTTTTTCCCTGCACCCATAGCCAAAATCACCGTGGCAGCACCGGTTACAATATCGCCTCCGGCCCAAATTTCCTCCCGGCTGGTTTGCCCGTAAGCATCTTTTGTAACAATGCCCCCCCAGGAGGTGGTTTCAATTCCCGGGGTGGTTTTTTTGATTAAAGGGTTGGGCGTATTTCCAATGGCCACAATCACCGTATCTACAGGCATTAAAAACTCACTTCCTAAAATCGGTTTGGGGCTTCTTCGGCCTGTTTCATCCGGGTCTGAAAGCTCCATTTTTTTGCAAATCATCCCTGTGGCCACGTCTTTTCCTTCAATGGATACGGGCAGAGTCAAAAAAGAAAAGTCAATGCCCTCTTCTTTGGCATGGTGAATTTCCTCAAGCCTGGCAGGCATTTCTTCTTCTCCCCGGCGGTACACCACTGTTACCTTCTCTGCTCCCAAACGCAAAGCGCTTCTGGCCGCATCCATGGTTACATTGCCCCCGCCAATCACCGCTACCTGGCTACCCACAGCGATGGGGGTATCGCTGTGTTTCTGGTCATAGGCCTTCATTAAGTTAATGCGGGTTAAAAACTCGTTAGCGGCATAAACCCCGGGCAAATCTTCCCCGGGAATGTTTTGCAACTTTGGCAGCCCGGCACCACTGCCTACAAATACCGCTTCAAAGCCTTCTTCCTTAAGCAGCTCGTCAATGGTAATGGTTCGGCCAACTACCCGGTTGGTTAAAAAGGTTACCCCTAAAGCTTTAATGGTTTGAATTTCTTTTTGAACCAGGCCCTTTGGCAGCCTAAATTCAGGAATACCGTACATAAGAACCCCTCCCGGCAGATGCAGGGCCTCAAAAACCGTTACTTCATAGCCCATTTGGGCCAGGCTGCCGGCGCAGCTGAGCCCTGCAGGGCCCGAGCCTACCACCGCTACTTTTTTACCGTTCCTGGGCAGGGGCTTTTGGCTTAAGTCACATTTATCAATACCTTGGTCTGCCGCAAAGCGTTCCAGCCGCCCAATGGCCACGGGCTCTCCCGTTTTGCCCCGCACACATTTTGCTTCACACTGCTTTTCCTGTGGGCATACCCGCCCGCAGATGGCGGGAAGGGAGTTGTTTTCTAAAATTTTATCATAGGCCAGATCCGTTTCTCCTTGGGCAATAAGCTTAATAAAGGCCGGAATATCAATACTCACCGGGCAGCCTTGGGTACAGGGTTTGTGTTTACACCCAAGGCAACGGGCTGCCTCTTCTTTGGCCATTTGGGGCGTATAGCCCAAGGTTACCTCGTTAAAATTATGCCGCCTTTTGTTTCCGTCCTGCTGCGGCATGGGTACTTTTATTGGGCTTTTATTGATCAAAACTCGTTCCTCCGCTAAATAAATTGCATTTTTCATCTTCCTGTTTTTTGAACATCCGCCCCCGTTTCATGGCGCTGTCAAAATCCACCAGGTGGCCGTCAAAATCCGGCCCGTCAACACAGGCGAACTTCGTTTCGCCCCCAACAGTAACCCGGCAGCCGCCGCACATGCCCGTGCCGTCTATCATTACGGTGTTCATGCTTACAATGGTTTTAATGCCGTAAGGCCGGGTTAAATCGCTTACCGCCTTCATCATAGGCAGGGGGCCGATGGCTACTACCAAGTCATATTCAATACCTGCCTCCAGCCGTTTTTTAAGCCCATCGGTTACAAAACCCCTGTTGCCGTTGGAGCCATCGTCGGTCAAAACCACCAACTCATCGCACACCTGGGCCATTTCGTCGGTTAAAATAATGGCCTCAGTGTTTCTAAAGCCCATAATACAGTCTACACGAATTCCTTGATTATACAGGGCCTTGGCCTGGGGATAAGAAATAGCCACCCCCAGCCCCCCGCCGATTACTGCCGCCCGTTTGGGGCTGCCAAAGTTCGAAGCCTCCCCCAGAGGGCCTACCAAATCCTCAAGGCGGTCGCCTTCGTGTAGTTGCCCCAGTTTTTTGGTGGTCAGGCCCATTTGTTGGTAAATAATGGTAATGGTACCTTCCTCTTCATTGCTGCCGGCAATGGTTAAGGGAATTCTTTCCCCCACCTCATCTACACGCAAAATAATAAACTGGCCGGGTTTTGCTTTTTTGGCAATATGGGGGGCTTTTATATCCATCCACAGGGTAATATTATTTAATTGTTTTTTTCTGACGATGGTATACATTCAAATCTCCTTACTTCCTTTTTGCTATGTTGTTTATTGTACTTTGAATCAACCCTAATAGCAATTTATCCAGCGTATTTTACATGTTTTTTTAATTGCCTAAAACGCCTTTGTTATGCTATTGTATATTGTCTACTTACATTACATACAAGGAGTCCGTATGAAACAAGTATTAGGATGTATTCGCAAAGCAGATGTGGATTTTAATATGATTGCCCCCGGGGACAGGATTGCCGTTGGGGTATCCGGCGGGAAGGACAGCGTATTGCTGCTATATGCTCTGTGGCTGTACAAGCAGTTTTCCCGCAAGGAATATTCCCTTCATGCCTTTACTGTATCCATGGGCCTTGAGCCCTTTGACACAAGCCCCATTCAAAACCTGTGCCAACAGCTGGGCATTGCCTTTACCCTGCGTAAAACCGACATTGCCCATATTTTATTTGAAGACAGGAAGGAAAAAAATCCCTGTGCCCTGTGCGCTAAAATGCGCCGGGGTATTTTAAACAATTTGGCCAACGAACAGGGCTGCAATAAGCTGGCCCTGGGCCATCATGCAGAGGATGCCATTGAAACCCTTTTGATGAGTTTATTATACGAAAATCGCATTCACACCTTCCATCCGGTTACTTATTTATCCAGGGCCGATTTAACGGCCATACGCCCCATGGCATATTTAAGCGAAAAACAGGTAAAACGGGTGGTGCGCCAACTGGATTTGCCTGTTGTAAAAAACCCCTGCCCGGTAGACGGTCATACCAAACGTCAGGAAATGAAAGAGCTGCTTGACAGCCTGAATAAAACGTACCCCAACATCCGTCAGGGGCTCCTTCATGCCTTAAGGGCCGACAAGCAATACAGCCTGTGGGAAAAGCCTGAAAAAGAGCTATGATGAAAGAAGGCTGCTGAGGACCAGATTGCCTTATTCTTTTTGCCTATCCTCTTTCAGTGTTGAGGTTCTTTGTTGTTTAATTTTTTCTTCTTCTGGGTGCTTTCATTTTTTAGCTTTCAGTAAAAGGCAAACACCTTTCTATATGCCTTTTAAGGGAGCAAATCCCTGCTGCCTTGCTGTTGCTTTTTGCCTTTTTTTGTTCTTTTCCCGTCACCTGTGTTTGACGCCCGTACAACTTTTTCAAAAATAAAGCTTTCTTTTTTCTTGACGGGGTTCCGGTCCTTGTGCTATAATTAGGCAATTTGAGCACTCTACCACCAGTTAGAAAGGGGATACAAAATGCCGAACCTTCTTACGCTAGAACAGTTCTCAAAAGAGGAGATATTTTCCCTTTTGCAAGAAGCACAAGCATACCGTCAAGGGGCTTCTTTTCCTAATTTCACCGGAAAGATTGCCTGTAATTTGTTTTTTGAATCCTCAACCCGCACCCAATATAGTTTCTCTGTTGCACAGGAACGATTAGGGATGCGGGTTCTTTCTTTTCATCCGGAGAACTCCTCCCTAAATAAAGAGGAGAGTTTTTACGACACGGTAAAAACCTTCGACAGCCTGGGGGTGGATGCCCTGGTCATCCGCCACAAGGACAACGAATACTATCAAGCCTTGGAAGGGAAGATACGGGCCCCCATTTTAAACGGGGGTGACGGCACGGGGAACCACCCCACCCAGTCTCTTTTGGACTTGCTCACCATTGCCCAGGAGTTTTCAGGCTTCTTTTCCGAATTTGAGGGTTTAAAAGTGGCCATTATCGGCGACATTCGCCATTCCCGGGTGGCCCACACCAACTACTGGACCATGAAGCGCCTGGGGATGCACCCGGTGATTGCCGGCCCCCCCGAATACATTGACGAGGAAGGCTATGAGGTAGTAGACATTGACGAAGCCATTGCCACAAGCGATGTAGTGATGATGCTCAGGGTACAGTTTGAGCGCCACGACCTAAGTGAGGCTTTTACCAAGGCAGAATATCTGAGCCTGTATGGCCTTACAGAAAAACGGGTGGCTGCCATGAAGCCGGAAGCCATTATCCTCCACCCTGCCCCGGTAAACCGCGGGGTGGAAATTGCCGACAATATTGTAGAGCATCCCAAATCCCGTATTTTTAAGCAGATGGAAAACGGTGTATTTGTGCGGATTGCCGCCCTGCGCTATGCTTTGGAAGGAGGGTTTCGCTATGCCTACACTCCCTATATACGTTAAAAATGCCAATATCCTCACCCGAAAGGGCTTTTCCAGCGGCGACCTCTATGTAAAAAACGGAAAAATCGAAGCCCTGCCCGATAAAATAGGGGAAGATACCCAGGTAATTGATGCCAGGGGTTATGTTTTATCCCCCGGTTTTATTGATTTGCATGTGCACCTGAGGGAACCAGGCTTTAGTTATAAAGAAACCATTGAAACAGGGACCCTGGCCGGGGCCAAAGGGGGCTTTACCACCCTTTGCACCATGCCCAACCTATCCCCTGCCCCCGACAGCCTTGACCATTTGGCCTTGCAGCAAGGGCTGATTGACCGGCAAGCCCACATTGAGGTACTGCCTTATGCCACTATTACCAAAGGGGAAAAGGGGCTGGAACTTTCCCCCATCAGTGCCCTGGCTCAAAAAGCCATAGGTTTTTCCGATGACGGCAAAGGGGTGCAGGCAGAAGCGGTGACCCTGAGGGCCATGGAAGAAATTAAAAAAGCCGGCTCCTTTATGGCTGCCCACTGCGAAGATGAGCATTACCTGCCAAAAGGGGGCTGTGTACACGACGGTAAGGTGGCCCAGCGCTTTAATGTAACGGGCATCCCCTCTATATCCGAATGGAAAATGATTGAGCGGGATATTGCCCTGGCCCAAAAAACCGGCATAGCCTACCACGTCTGTCACATTTCTACTAAAGAAGGGGTGGATTTGGTACGGGCTGCCAAAAAACGAGGCCTTGCTGTAACCTGCGAATGCACCCCCCACCAAATTGCCCTGAATGAAGAGGATATTACAGAAGATAACGGCCGCTTTAAAATGAACCCGCCCCTTCGCACCCGGGAAGACCAGCTAGCCATTATCCAAGGCTTGCTGGATGGCACCATTGATGTCATTGCCACCGACCACGCCCCCCACAGTGCGGATGAAAAAGCCAAGGGCCTTGCAAACAGCGCTTTTGGGGTGGTAGGCCTTGAAACCGCCTTTGGGGTTTGCTACACAGCCCTGGTTAAAACAGGCTTGTGCAGCCTGGCGTTTTTATTAAACAAGTTCACCTTCGCCCCGGCCCGGATTTTAGGCAAAACCATTGACCTTGTGCCGGGAGTCGATGCCAACTTTACCTTGATGGATATCGATAATACCTGGGAAGTAAGGCCAGAGGAGTTCCTTTCTATGGGCCGGGCCAGCCCCTTTACAGGCTGCACCTTACAAGGGCAGATTATGGCCACTTTTTATAAGGGAAAACCCGTATATTCTAAGGGAGGTTTACAATGACACGTAACAGACGCAAAATCACTTTTTCCAATGGCACCGTTTTTACAGGCAACGGCTTTGGTGCCGATGTACAGGCCATTGGCCCTGTTGCCTTTAATACCGCCATGGTGGGTTACCAGGAAATTTTGTCCACCCCGGCAAGCTATGGGCAACTACTTGTCATGACCTATCCCTTAATCGGCAACTACGGCCTGGCCGATGAGGATTATGAATCTCGCCTATGTCCCTGCGGCGGACTCATTGTGCGGGAATATAACGACATCCCCTCTAACTACCGCTATACCAAAACCCTGCAGGATATGATGGAGGATTGCAATATCCC